>CANQST010000015.1 GCA_947626595.1 uncultured Bacilli bacterium
ATAATTTACTTATAAGATAATGAGAAACTGTGGAAAGAAAGTGAAAATATGAGTAATAATAAAAAAATAGTAGTAGGTTCAATAATAGGAATAGTTGCCTCTACAATATTTTCTTTTTGCTTAGCAGAAACTTTAATAGAAAGTAGTAAAGTTAGTTATGTAGATAATTCCAAGTTAGGTGCGACTAATGTGCAAAATGCCATAGATGGGACTTGTACGAAGTTTAGTAGTGAACTAACTAGTTTACAAACAACTATTATAAATAAAGTATACCCAGTAGGAAGTATTTATATAAGTTACAGTGCCACTAATCCTCAAACTTTATTTGGTGGAACATGGGAAATCTTTGGAAAAGGACAAACTTTAGTAGGAATAGATACAACTCAAACAGAATTTAATTCTTTAGGGAAAAGTGGTGGAGCAAAAAGTATTTCATATACACCAAGTGGAACAATAGGAAGTACCGGTTTAACAGTAAGTCAGATACCAAGTCACACTCATAGTATTAGCCATACTCACACAACACCTCAAACTAATACATCAACCATGTCATTAACAGCACAAAGTGCAGGAGCACATACTCATACATATTCAAGTGTAAATACTGCACCATCAAATCCTATGGGATGGGTAAACGACGGGGTACAATGGGCTTATAATCTACATTCTGGTTATAAAACATCAGAATCTGGAGCTCACACTCACAGCGTAACAGGAACTGTAACCGTCCCAGCTATGACTACGAACTCAATAAGTACTTCTACAAGTGGAGCAGCCGGTAAAGGCACAACCAGTGATGGGCATACTCATAGTTTCACCGGAACAGCCACAACTCTAAATAACCTTCAACCATATATAACCGTTTATATGTGGAGAAGAACCAAATAAAACAGGCCACCATGACCTGTTTTTATATAACGATTGCTATCATATTATTAGAGCCTTTATTTACGACTTTAGAAAGAGTAGTTTGTAATTTAAAACGAATATTATCAGGAATTAAATTAATTTTTGACTGAATACCCTCTTGAACGATGGAATCCAAACTTCGACCAAAGATTTCACTTTTCCATATTTCATTAGGGCTTTTTTCTTGATCTTTTATTAAATGGTCAATTAATTCCTTACTTTGTAATTCACTACCAATAATTGGCTCAAAAGTGGACTCCACATCAACCCTTAACATGAATACAGCTGGAGCAACCGCTTTTAACTTAACACCATATCTTGGACCTTGCTTAATTATTTCTGGCTTATCAAGTTTCATATCTGCAATTGACGGTGTTGCGACCCCATATCCAGTTTGTCTTACCATTTTTAAAGCATATTTAATTTGATCATATTCTCTTTTAGCGACACTAAATTCTTGAAATAAAGAAAGTAAATCCGCTTTATTTTTAACATCAACCTTAATAATATTCGTTAAAACTTTATCATAAAGATTAGCAGGTGCCGTTAAATTAACCGTAACAATTCCTGTTGAAGAGTCCACTTCTGATAAATAACATTTTTCAATAAGCTCATTTTCTAAGAAATGATTAGTTATTTTATCAATATCACGTAGTTTGTCAATTTCAATGACACTTTCTTTTATAGAATTAATGTAAGAAGTCTTAATCTCATTATCGGGATTTAGTATCGCAATCCATTCAGGCATATTAATCTTTACTTCAAGTACTGGGAATTCAAACAAAGCCTCCCTTAAAATATCATACATATCTTTTTCATTCATTGCCTCTATATTAATAGGAAGTACTGGTACATTATGCTCTTTTCTTAAAGCCTCTGCTAATTTTTCTGTTTCTGGAAGAGTAGGATGGGTAGTGTTTAATATGACAATAAAAGGTTTTCCAATATTTTTTAATTCACTAATAACCCTATTTTCAGCTTCCAAGTAGTCTTCTCTTTCAAACTCACTTATTGATCCATCTGATGTCATAACGATACCAATAGTAGAGTGGTCCTTAATAACTTTCTCAGTGCCAATTTCAGCTGCCTCGACAAATGGTATTTCTTCGTTATACCACCGTGAACCTAAAAAATGATACCCAATGATTAAAAAATATATGCGCACCATTTAAGGTGGCTAAACTAATACCTCACTTTTGGCAATTCTATAATGAATTTCTAATTTTTTATCTTTCGTTACATAGATTTTGTCAATTAATTTATTAAGCATTTCCTTTGTTGGATTTTTCATTTCTAAAAAATTTTCTATTACTGTGAAGTAATCTGCAACAACTACTGACTCATTACTTATAGAGTTTATTTCATTTCTAATTTTTTTGATTTTTTTATTGGTTATATTTATTTCTTCATTAGTCTGGTTATATAATCTTTGGTAAGTATCAGCACTAATAACACCATTAAATTTATCATCATATAATGAATCTTGTTTTGATTTTAAATCGTCAATGCTTTTAGCTAAAGTATTTATTTTTTTATTAAGTTCATTTCTCGGATCTACATAATGCTGTTTAATTATTTTTTCAAATTCTTCCCTTTCTTCCATATATTGCATTGACAAACAACTAATTTTGTTAAAAATTGTTTTTTCCAATCTAGTATAATTCATATAATGAGAAAAACACATATCATATTTACTAAACTTTCTATAATTGTTACAATTCATAGTTACCCGATCTCTTTTTTTATCATAACTAATACTCATTTTTGCACCACAGTCTTTGCAATATACAAAATCTGATAAAATATATTTTTCATTTCTTCTATCATCACTATAATTATTTGACTTGTCCTTAATTTGTTGTGCTAACTCAAAAGTCTCTTTAGTAATTAATGGCTCATGTGCATTTTCTTTTATACACCATTCACTTTTAGCAACTTTCCTCCTTTTCTTAACTTTATAGTTTATATTTTGAGAAGTATGTTGTATGAGAACACCAGTATAAATTTGATTTTTAAGTATATTTCCAACAGAACAATGTTTCCAAATTTCTGGATGATTACATTTTTTTAAAGATTTTTCTTTATTTTTTAACATAATAGGAGTGGGTATTTCCTCCCTAGTTAATATATCCGCAATAGCACAACTACCATAACCACTTATATATAAATCAAAAATTCTTTTTACTACTGGCGCAGTTTTAGGATCTGGTATTAATTGATGCTTATCATTTGGATGTCTCATATAACCATAAGCAGGAACACTACCACAAAATTTACCATCTTGTTTCATTTGAAGTAAATGAGATCGAACTTTTTTAGAAATATCTTTAGCATACATATCATTCATACTCAATTTGAATGGCATCATATCACTGCCGCTTGTTTCATAGAAAGTATCTATATCATCGTTGACTGCAATATATCTAATTCCTTTTTCTGGAAAATAATTTTCAACATAAAAACCAGTTTGAATATGATCTCTACCTAACCTTGATAAATCTTTAGTAATAACCATATTTATACGACCATCTTCTATATCTTTGATTAGTCTTTGAAAACTAGGCCTATTAAAATTACCGCCAGAATAACCATCATCTACGTACTCATCTAATATTTGTAATCCATTTGCTTTCAAAAAACCCATTAACATACTTCTTTGATTAGTTACTGATTCACTTTCTAAATCATCACCATCTTCACGAGATAATCTTATATATAAGCCAATTTTGTAATTAATATTGTCATTACCATGCTGTCTATACATTGCTTACTCCTTTTTGAGACAATATTTCATACTTGTTAGTCGAACTCATTACACGATGGCTTTTTTGATTTTTCAAATCATTTGAAGATAAGATTTTATCTTTATTTTTAACATAATAATTATAAATACAACTTTTTAATAAATCCTTTAAATCATTTCCATTTGCTGCATAAAATTCTGATATTTCATACATAGATTTATCCTCCAATTCCATAAATTGTATGAACTTAACTAAATAAAAAGAACAATGCTATATTAATTAGACATTTTTTTAACTATGTCAAAATTTATATTAACTATTCTAAAAATGTGATATTTATGTCAATATTTCTTTCTAAAAATGTGATTTTTTATATTGATTTTCTTTCTAAAAATGTGATATGATTATATTGGAGAGTGACTGTATGGTACAATTAAGAAGAAAAATCGATAAGTATTTAGTTGATTGGAAAAATTCAAAAGACAGAAAACCATTAATAATTAAAGGCGCAAGACAAATTGGAAAAACAACATCAATAGAAAAGTTTGGTAAAGAAAACTATACATCTTTTATTGAAATTAATTATGTTTCTATGCCACAATTTATGCAAGTATTTCAAGATGGATATACAACTGATAAAATTATTAAAAATATAAGTTTATTAAACAGTGATTTTAAATTTATACCTGGAGAAACATTAATATTTTTTGATGAAATGCAAGAATATCCGAATACGGCAACTGCTTTAAAATTTTTTCATGAAGATGGGAGATTTGATGTTATTTGTTCTGGATCACTAATGGGTATAAATTATAGTCAAATACATTCAAATAGCGTTGGCAATAAGGAAGATTATACAATGAGATCCCTAGACTTTGAAGAATATTTATGGGCTAAAGGATATAGTGATGAGCAAATAGAAGATTTATATACATGTATGAAAGAAGTTAAACCCTTAACAAATACGCAATTTGATGTAATGGCAAGTAACTTCAAAGATTATCTAATTACTGGTGGTATGCCTGAAATCGTAAGTACATTTATTGATAATAAAAACTTTAGTGGTATTTTAGCGCGACAACAAAAACTATTAACTGACTATGAAGAAGATATTACAAAATATGCGGGTGGACTTGATAAATCCAAAATATTAGATGCATATAAAAAGATTAAAATATTTCTTGGTAATGATAATAAAAAATTTCAAATTACTAAACTTAAAGATGGTGCTAGAAATAGAGAGTATGTTGGTGTCATAGATTGGTTAGATAGAGCTGGAATAATTAATATAAGTTATTCTCTAGACCATTTAGAAATGCCTTTAAAAGTCAACTATAATCCAGATAATTATCGTCTATATTTTGGAGATACAGGATTATTAATAGGATCGCTTGATGAGGAATCTCAAAAAGATCTAAGAAATAATCAAAATTTTGGAACATATAAAGGTGCCCTATATGAAAATATAGTTGCAGAAATGCTTACTAAGGCTGGATTTGATTTATTCTTCTACAGGAATGAACAGAATAAAATTGAAATGGACTTTATAATAAGAGATGAGCAAAATATAATTCCAGTAGAAGTTAAAGCATCAGACAATCCAACCTATTCATTAAATAAATTAATAGAAGAAAAGAAATATAAAAATGTTAAATATGGAATTAAATTATGTAATAAAAATATAGGATTTAATGGTAAGTTTTACACATTTCCATATTTTATGACTTTCCTCTTAAAAAGGTTTTTAAATGAAAAAGATAAATAATAATTAAAATTTATACATATTTTGTTTTTTTCGTACTAGTCCTATTTGCTATTTCTTAGTTAGGATATATATGGTGCAAAAAAATGAAAATGTCATATGTTAAGAAAAAAATAAATCCTCTCTTGATATAAAAGATAATGGGTTGTTAACCAAAATCTACAATCAAGTGAGGATTTACTTAATTTTAATGGTATCACTTTTGAGTAAACTTCCCATGGTGTTTTAACCATACGAGGTCCATTTTCATCTGTTGCCCCAATAGCGTTATTTATCATGTAACCAACACAGTCAATTAAACGAATATTACAAGTAAAATCGTCTATTTTTATCTTAGCACTATTATTAGGAACAAACTTTGGCTCTGTTGTCATAATTGTTTTTCCCGCAGCACTTTGTGGTATTTCGTCAAGCGTTCTTTTTCTCTCATACTCATCTTCAATATTAGGAACAACAAGTGTCTCCACCATCCGCTTTATAAAAGTTGATTTACCAGACCTAACCGCCCCAACAACACCTAAGTAAATATCACCACCACTTCTTTTTGCAATGTTTTTGATAATTTCTATTTTTTCCATTAAATCTTCTCCTTATACAATAAATACTTATGTAAAGAAAAAGAAAAAAAGAACTAATTTGTTCTTTAAAACATTTTATCTATATCTTTAGGAACTTGATCATTAATAATAGTACTAATAATCTTATCTTCCTTTTCCTTAGATACTTCTTTACCAGTCATAGTAGAAATATCTTTTATTACTTCTCTTAAAGTATCTTCGTCTTTCATATTAGAATTCTGTAATTTCCTAGCAAGTTCCATTATAGTATTTTTATCAATATTAGTTTTCTTTTCAATTCTATTAAAAAGATTATTTGTAAACATAAACTCCTCCTAAAACATTATATGTTAAAGAAGCAATTTGTTTATAACTATTTTTTCCACAAATCCTTACACTTTTTATTAAACTCCTCTAAAGAAATTAATCCATTATCTAATCTTTCCTGCAACATCGCAACAGATTTCTTCCTCATATCATTTTTACTAAGAGGATTAGAGTGATTAATACTTTTAATATCTTCTTTAAAAGGATTTATTTCCTGCATTTTCTCACTTTCTTCTTTATAAAGATTAAAGTTTTTCTGAAAAGTATTATTATCATTTAAAGACTTATTATATAAATCATTATTCTTCTTATTAATTATCATAAGTATCTTCACTCCTATTTTTAAATTGTAAAATGATAGGTGTTCCAGTAAAGTCAAAGTTCTCTCTAATTTTATTTTCTAAATATCTTTCATATGAAAAATGAACTAGCCCCTTAGAATTAACTCTAAAAGTAAACTTAGGTGGCTTTATTCCTGTTTGTGAAGTAAAGTATATTTTTAATCTCTTTCCCTTATAAGATGGTGGTTGATTTAGAAGAGTAGCATCAATTATTACATCATTTATAAGAGAAGTTTTTATTTCTTTCTTAATATTTTCGGCAACTTTTAAGACTTCTGGCATAAGAGTATGAATTCTTTTTTTAGTTAGTGCTGATAAAAATACAATAGGAGCATATGTGGCGAACTGAAACTCGGCACGCATTAACTTTTCAAATTCATTTATAGTAGTATTTTCCACTTTGTCCCATTTATTAACGACAAATATTAAGCCTTTTCCTCTTTCAATAGCGTACCCCGCAATATGCTTATCATGTTCCGTAATACCTTCTTCACCATTTATAACAACTAAGCAAATATCACTTCTATCAATTGCCCTCAAAGATCTAATTAAACTATATTTTTCAACAGACTCAAAAATTCTTCCCTTTTTTCTCATACCAGCTGTATCAATTAAAATATATTCTTCATTGTTATATCTAAGTATTGAATCTACAGAATCCCTTGTTGTTCCTGCTATATCAGAAACAACAACTCTTTCTTCATTTAAAAGAGCATTCATTAAACTACTTTTCCCAACATTAGGTCTACCTATTATTGAAAACTTTAATCTATTATCTTCTTTTTCTTCTTGTTCATGAAAATTCAAAGTAATTGTATCCATCAACTCAACATAACCAATATTATGAATACTACTAATAGGAATATAACTATCAAAACCTAACTCATAAAAATCATACAAATTATCTTTCGCATCCTTAACATCCATCTTATTAACAGCGACAATAACTTTTTTATTAGACCTTCTTAAAATATCTCTAACTATTAAATCACTAGTTGTTAAACCATCAACACCATCTACTATAAAAACAACAATGTCAGCTTCATTAATCGCAATTTCTGCTTGAATTTTTATTTCTTCATTAAAATCTTTCTTAGTAGTATCAATACCCCCGGTATCAATTAAATAAAACTTTTTATTATTATAAGTAGCTTCTTGATATATTCTATCTCTAGTAATACCTGGAGTATCTTCAATAATAGAAATCTTTTTACCTACAATCTTATTAAAAAGAGTACTTTTCCCAACATTAGGCCTACCTACTAAAGCAACTATTGGTATAGACATAAAACCACCTCTTTTACTGGCTTTAAGTATACCATAAATATCCTTTTTTTTAAAGTTTTTCCTCAAAAATTGCCCTTTATACCACCTCTTATGAAATAATATATCCTAAAAAATGTAAAAAGAAATTATCCCTTCATGTAAAATAAATTTAAAAAAATATTATATATAAGAAAGAAAATATTATTTGTACTATGTCTACTAGAAGTCTAAAATATTAAAAAAAATGTAAAAATATAGCTTTATTGTGATATAATTTTAATGAAAGTAGAGTGTGATTTAAATGAAAAAAGAAGAAAATATTTCTTTATTTGATAGTCCAGATAAAATAACGACTATAATTATTGGTTTGATTTTAATAATTATTATTTTAAGTCAATCATTTGCGATTAATAATAACTTAGGTGCTTTAGAGATATTTAGAAATATTCTAAATCATAATAGTATTTACTTATTTATGCTTTTATACTTTGCATCATTAAAGACTTATTTAGGTAAGAAATACTTTAACTATATTAATACTGTTGTTATCTTTATTTACTTTGTTAATATGATAACATCAACTCTTACTATATTTCATACCTTTTCCTTAACAAGCTTACTTGGTTTTGCTTTAAATGTTCTTTTATTCTTATATTTATTTCATGTTTTCTTTAGAGGTACTAGAATATGGAAAGATTTTAAATTAAGGAAATCTCCTTTTAATGAGTTAACTAATGACTGGTATTTTTCAGTAATTGTTATTATATCTGTTATGTCTTTAGCTGTTAATCTTATATTTACTACTACTTTTGATGGTACTGTTCTAACCCTTCTAGATACATTATATATAATTTTATTTACTAGATATATATTCCTATATAGAGAATACTTAGATAAAGAAAAAATTGATATTAAAAATGAAGGTAATTTAGAAGAAGTTAAGACTAAAATAAGCGATGTAGTAGACGACTTAGGAGAATCTATTAGTGATATTGCGGGAGATATTAGCGATAGTGTAAATAAGTTTGTAGACGATAATAATCTTGATGAAAAACTTGATAATGCTAAAGAAAAAATAAAAGAAGTTGGAACTAAAGCTGCCGATAAGATAGACGAGGTAGCGACTACTATTGATAAGAAAACAGCTAAACCTAAAAAGAAAACAACTTCTAAAAAGGAGGATAAGTAATTATGAATATGTTTGAAGAAATCCATAAGACTAAAAAAGATTTACCTAAAGTAAGTAATATTACTAAACAAGTTAGTTCATATAAATATAATATGTATCAAATACTTGCTTTTGTCATTTTCTTTATAAGTTTTATATCAGGAATTATCTTTGGTAATTTATTCCCCGCTTGTGGCTCAACATCTTCTTTTTATGGAGATGTATGTATGACTACAGAATTTAATGTTTTTTTAATGTTAATGATTTGGATGTTTGGTTTTTTAATTGGTGTTATCTTCTTTGCTGTAGGCCATGTAGTCGCATTATTGACACAAATTAGTAGTAAATTAGAAAAAAAAATATAAAAAATGTAAAATTTTCGTTATAATTCTTGCGTTAAGGATTAAAATGTGTTAAATTAAATTTGTAAGCATAACTTATGCTTAAATTATTAATTATAGGGAGGAATTAAAAAATGAAGAAAGTTGAACTTGTAGAAGCAGTTGCTAAAACAGCTGGACTTACTAAAGTAGATGCTAGTAAAGCTATCGATGCTACTTTAGAAGAAATCAAAAATGCATTAGTTAAAGGAGATAAAATCCCTCTAGTTGGATTTGGTACTTTCGCTGTTTCTAAGAGAGCTGCTCGTGAGGGTCGTAATCCTAGAACTGGTGAAACAGTTAAGATTGCTGCTAGAAAAGCTGTTACTTTCAAAGCAGGTACTGCTTTAAAAGATGCTGTAAACAAGTAATTTTAAATTAGAAAGAAACCTTTTAAAGGTTTTTTTTTGGCGTAAACTAGTTCTTTAATTAGTAGTATTTATTCTTTTTTAACCTTATTTGTGCTATAATAAAGTTAGTAAGATAATGTTAGGCGGTGGATATATGCTTGAAGCTATTTTAGGGCTTCTCAAAGAAATTAATTCTCATGGTTTTAAATCTTACATAGTAGGTGGTTTCGTTAGAGATCATATATTAGGTATTAAATCTAATGATATAGATGTTTCAACTAACGCCACTCCCAAAGAACTAAAAGAAATATTTCCTGACTCTGTAGTTCCCAATGAAGATTATGGTTCAGTAATAGTTTTTGTTAATGGAATTAAAATAGAAATAACTACCTTTAGAAAAGAAATTGACTATATAGATAATAGAAAACCAGGTAAAATTATATATATAAATGATTTATATGAAGACTTATTAAGAAGAGATTTTACTATTAATACTATCTGTATGGACGAAAATGGTAATATTATTGATTATTTAAATGGAAGAAAAGACCTAGAAGATAAAATTATCCGTAGTGTAGGTAATGCTGAAGTTAAATTTAATGAAGATGTCTTAAGAATACTTAGAGCTGTTAGGTTCGCAACTATCCTAGATTTTACTTTAGATGGCCAAATAGTAGATGCCATAGCAAAAACAAGAGACTTACTTTCTAAACTATCTTACAATAGAAAAAAAGAAGAATTAGATAAAATATTTAGTAGTAGTAATGCTAAGTATGGTATTAAGCTTTTACTTGATCTAGGACTAGATAGACCATTAGAACTAGATAGACTTAGTAAAATAAAAAACACATCTAGTCTAATTGGTATATGGAGTGTCCTTGATGTATGTGACAAATACCCATTTAGTAGTAATGAAAAAGAATTAATTAAAAATGTTAATCGTGTAATAAAGTTAAATAATTTAGATTTAAATACTTTATACCAATATGGTCTATACGTAAATAGCGTTGCTGGAGAAATAAAAGGTATAGATATAAAAGATATCACTAAAGAATATAATAACCTTCAGATAAAAAGTAGAAGTGAAATAGATATTTCTAGTGATACTATTATGGAAATTTTACATAAAGAACCAGGAAGTTATCTCAAAGAAGTTTATTCTGATTTGGAAAATATGATAATTCATGGTAAACTTAATAATAATGAAAATAGTATTATTAAATACTTAGAGAATAAATATAAGGAGGAGTAATTGTGAAAAAGTTTCTTTTACTAGTTATATTGATGCTTAGCTTTTCAGTAGTTCATGCTGAAGAAGTTAATATAGGAGTATTATACCCCGTTAATTCTAGTTATAATGTTGTAACAGATAATTTTAATTATGATAATTTTTACTATAATACAACCCTTGATACCACTTCAAGACAAACCATTACAATAGGTAGTGTACGTAATAATTATAATAAAAGTTTACCAGTAAGCATTAGAGTAGGCTTGTTTGATAAAGATAAGAAAAATATAGGAGTAGTTAATTATTGTTCTACCCATGATACTGAAAGTGACTATTCTTATAAAAAATTAATGCCTAATGAAACAACTGGTTTCTACATCAAAGTAAGTGAAAAAAAGCATATTTCTAAAAATAAAAAATTAGCGGATGTAGCGTATGTTGCCGTTTTAGACGATAATAAAATTTGCTCTACTGATGGTATGCAAAATAAATATACTAATCTTACTATAGAACAGATTAATAAAGGAGAAGTTTCTGTTAAAATAGAAAAATTCTTTGATTTAGATTTCATAAAGAAACTTCAAAATATTTCTATATCTACTGCTACAATAACTCTTTTAGTAGGACTAGGTGTTCTCTTATTAGTCTATATTATTGTAGGTAAAATATTAAATGCTCTACATAACAAAATGTATAATAAGAAAACAGCTCTAGCTTATATACCAATTGCTAATTTGTACATAACTGTTAAACTAGCCTTTGGCCCAGCAATCGGTAAAATTTACTTAATAGTTTACTTAATATCTATACCTTTAGGTATTATCTCTTCTATGATACCATCTACAGTATCTCTAATCTCAACAGTGGCTTTTTTACTAGATATTGTCAAGCTAATTACTAAAAAATATAGTTTACTATATATTGATAATTTAAACTTTAGTAAAAAGATTGACGAACAAGTAAACAACATAAATAATAATACTACTAATGTTAATAAGAATGATAATAGTATTTATGATATAAATAAAGATAGTAGTAAAAATGACCTATTAGATAATGATAACAATGATTTATTATCAAACTTAGGCGTTGATTTAAATGACAATAATAAAAATGACGAAGACGTAGAAGTAGGGGGACAATTCTTCAATATCTCTCCAGGAAATCCTAATAGTAGTGATAATTCCAATGATAATGATAATAGTAAAGATAATGGTAGTGATTTAACTGATTTATTTAGATAGGTCTCTACCCTTTTTCTTTTAAATATGATATTATATATTAATTAATGGAGGTGCTTACATGAAAAATGCTAAATTGATTGAAATCTTTAGAAATGGGCACATAGTTATACCTCTTTATTTACTTAAAAATTATAAGAAATTTAACTTAAATATGAATGAATTTGTCTTTTTAATGTACCTATATAATTTAGGAGATAAATTTATTTTTGATATTAGTAAGTTTTCTCAAGACTTAGGAATTTCTACTAATGAAGTTTTAGAATTAATTGATGGACTTACTGGAAAAGGTTTTATTAGAGTAGAAGTTATTAAGAATGATAAAAATCTAATGGAAGAAGTAGTCCTATTAGAAGATTTTTATAATAAACTTTCTTTACTTACTATAGACGAAGTAGTTAGTGAAGTAAAAGACGATGGTGATATTTTTGATATAATTGAAAAAGAATTTGGAAGAACATTAAGTCCTATTGAATATGAAATTATTAAAGCCTGGTTAGAGAATAACATGGATAAGTCTTTAATAAAAGAAGCTATAAAAGAAGCTGTAATGAGTGGAGTATCCAATTTAAGATATATTGATAAAATTTTATATGAGTGGGGTAAGCTAGGCTTTAAGAACGCTAAAGATGTAGAAGAACATCGTAAAAAAAGAAAAGATAATCGTGATAAAGTAGAAGATGTTGATATGGAAATAGTAGATTGGAATTGGTTTGATGATGACGAATAGAATTGAAAATTATTTAGAAGAGCTCTTCCCAAATCCTGTTTGTGAACTTAATTTCAGTAATGATTATGAATGCTTAATCGCAATAGTCTTAAGTGCGCAAACTACTGATAAAAGAGTTAATAGTATAACGCCTAAAATATTTGGTAAATATAAAACTCTAAAAGAGTTAAAAAATGCTTCCCTAGAAGACTTAGAAGCAATAATTAGACCAGTAGGTTCATTTAGAAAAAAAGCTTTTTATGTAAAAGAAATATCAAGAATTTTAGACGAAGATTATAATGGTAAAGTGCCAACTGATAGAGAAAAATTAAGTAAATTTCCAGGAGTTGGTCGAAAAACTATAAATGTTTTCTTAAGTGAATTCTATCAAATGCCCGCTATCGCTGTTGATACCCATGTAGAAAGAGTATCAAAAAGACTAGGCCTTGCAAGTAAAAATGACGATGTCTTACAAGTAGAAAAAAAACTTCAAAAGAAATTTAAAAAAGAAGTATGGAGTAGAAGACATCTTCAATTAGTTTTATTTGGAAGATATCATTGTAAAGCTATTAAGCCTAATTGTTATGATTGTCAATTAGTAGATATTTGTAAAGAAAAGAAAAAGAATATATAAAAGGACTGGTACTTGACAGTTCTTTTAAAATGAAAAAAAATTAAAAAAATTGTATTTTTACTAATTTGTAAAATTGAGGGTAAAAAGTACCTTGAATTTTAAATTTTCCCCTAGACGAATTTGTAAAATTCATAGTAAAAATACCCTTAAATTTAATAAAACCTCCGTTTGCATTACCTTTTTCCTTGTGCTAAACTTACATTTGTTCACCAAGGAAGGGGGTGTGTCCATTGAAAGAAGAACAAGAAAAGTCACTTTCATTAAAAGAAATATTAGAAGGTATGTTACAAACTGATGTACATTCCATAGAGTTTCTTAATAGAGAAATAGTGGTTAATGACAAAAAAGAATATGAAAATATCAATGTTATAATTAAAGTTAATGACGATATTACAATTAAAGTGACTGGCAGGACTATAAACTAATAGCTAAAAAGTTCTAAAAAAATGCTATTGTCTAAAATAAAAATGCAAGAAATATGCATTTTTATTTTTCTCTCCTAATGAATTTAATTATGTCTTGATCACTTATATTTAGTAGCTTTATCATTTTTCTAAGTAGATCTAAACTTATCATATTATCTTCTTTTTCTATTCTTTGTAAATGTCTAGTTGAGATATCTAAAAGTTCAGCTTCTTTTTCTTGTGTTAGATTATTTTCTATACGGTATTTTTTAAACATTTTAATCACCGCTTTAATTATTACATTTTTTATTTTTTCTTGACACGACATTTAATATCGTGTATACTGAAAATAACGACAATAGATGTCGTAAGGATAATATAAATAATAGTAAATATGCTTTATGGTGGTGAATTTTAATGAAAAAAATTAAAAATAATTTAATAGTAATATTTCTAGCCATTTCATTATCAGTAATAACATCTTATGCGGTAGCAGAGACCCTAATAGAAAGTAAAAATGTCTCTTATGTAGATAATTCTAAATTAGGAGCGACTAATGTACAAGCCGCTATTGATGGAACTTGTACAAAGTTTAGTAGTGAATTACAAAACTTTCTTTTGAAGGTATATCCAGTAGGTAGTATTTATATAAGTTATAGTGCTACTAATCCTCAAACATTATTTGGAGGAACATGGGAAAGTTTTGGAAAGGGTCAAACTTTAGTAGGAATAGATACAAGTTCCACTGAATTTAAAACCTTAGGGCAAACAGGAGGAGCTAAGTCTATTTCATATACACCAGGTGGAACAATAGGGAGTACAGGCTTAAATATTAATCAAATACCAAGTCATACTCATAGTATTAGCCATACTCATACCACACCTCAAACTAATACATCAACTATGTCATTGACAGCTCAGTCAGCAACACCCGTATATCAGGCAAACACTAAATACTATAAAGACGTTGTAAAAAAAGTATCTGGTGGTGATATAAATATTATAACAGCAAGTGGTACGTCAAGTGCAACTAATACAAAAGCTATTACTATAACTGGTGGAGCTCATACGCATAGCGTAACAGGAACTGTAACTGTACCAGCTATGACTACAAACTCAATAAGTACTTCTACAAGTGGAGCTGCTGGGAAAAGTAATACAAGTGGTTACTCTGATGGGCATACTCATACTTTTACTGGAACAGCTACAACTCTAAATAACCTTCAACCATACATAACAGTCTACATGTGGAAGAGAACCAAATAGTCTAGTCAGTCAATTCCTTTTTTCCACACAATTTGTGGAAATTATTTTTAAGCATCTATCTTCTAGATGTTTTTTTCTTCAAAAAAAGAAAGTACTTTCATACTTTCAATTTATTCTTTATCGTCCTCATCAGGTGTTGGACTTGTTGTAGGATTATTACTAGGTTGAGGAGAAGACGATGGCGTTGGACTACTTGACGGAGTAGGTGTAGGCGAAGCCTCTGTTTCCTCCTTTAATTTATAAGTTGCCGGATCACTTTGAATACCACTATAACTCTTATAAGTAGCAACTACTTTATAAGTACCATAAGGTGAAGTTGTTTGATAAGTATAACTTGTCTTATCTGTCCAACCCAACAATTTTGCATCTAAGTAAACATTATAACCAAATGTTCCATACGAGTCATTTGCCAGAGCTCCCGGCGATACAGCGTTCCAACTAATTGTAACTTTCTTAGTCGCATCATTATAAGTAGCTTTTAAATTTCCTGGAGCTGCAAGTTTAACGTTACTTGTATCAACTTCTGTTGGCTCATATCCCTTTTTAAATAACTCACTTACTCCGCCTTGTCCTGGAGCCGCAAGCTTAGGTGGATTTGAACCAGCCGCAACCGTTACTCTAACAACACTAGAAGGTTGCTTAAACGCTTCTCTATTACTTTCCATCGCTCCACTATTGACTAAAGCTTTAAATAAATAATCTTTTTGTATAGTAGCCGGTATATTATGTGAACAGTATTCACTATCAATCTCGTCATAACCATACCATAGAGCAATTACTGTCTTAGTTGAATAACCAATTAACCAAGAGTCTCTAATCGCATCATCAGGTAAGCCATACTTCTGCATTGTTGCCGCATCATAGTTTGTTGTTCCAGTCTTACAAGCTACATTATTTGGTGTACCACCAGTTAAGGCAACATCTTGTAAAACATCAGATATCATATATGCCGTCGCATCAGACATAGCTTTTTTCTTTTCAGATTTATGCTCTATTGTCTCACCCGTAGCTCTAAAAACAATTTTATTTATTGTATAAGGTTCATTGTAATAACCACCATTTGAGAAAGCTGCATAAGCCGCTGCCATAGGAAGTGGACTAGTACCTTTAGACCAAGCACCAATAGAATGCGCTTCATGAATACGTCCATTTTCTATCTCAATTGTATCAATTCCAAGAGTAGTAACAAAATCAATTATCTTTTTATTATCAACTTGTTGGAACGCCTTTAAAGCTGGAATATTACGAGACGCTGATAAAGCTCGACGTAATGTTATCGTTCCAAAGTAGCCACCATCCCAGTTATGTATTGGTGTACCATTAGAATAAGTATAAGGTTCGTCAGTAAACAATGTATAAGTTGACCAGTTATTATATTCAATACCAGGACCATAATCAAATAATGGCTTAGCCGTAGAACCAGGTTGTCTATTTAAGTCTATTGCTAAGTTCTTTTGTAAAAGTCCATTTCTATGACGACCATTTCCTATCGCTAAAACTTTACCACTTTCAGAGTCCACTACCGCAACTCCAGCTTGAACAACATCGTCTACCCAATCATAAGTTTCTCCATTCATAA
The DNA here is from genome assembly GCA_947626595.1 of uncultured Bacilli bacterium. Taxonomy (GTDB): domain Bacteria; phylum Bacillota_I; class Bacilli_A; order RF39; family UBA660; genus CANRGD01. The sequence goes on from CANQST010000015.1 coordinate 16,869, forward strand.
CAGCATTAACGGCATCCTGCTTTGATGTATCTAAGTTTGTATATAAAAGTAGAGAAGTTGTATATGGATTAGCCTTATATAATCTTTGAGCCTCTTCAACAACAGTGTCAATATATCCTTGATATTTATGATAATTTTGCACTTCTTCAGCCGGAGCAGTTAAGCTTTCTACCGGAATTGAATTAGCCATTTCTTCTTCTTCCTTAGTTATATAACCATGTCTTCTCATTAAGTAAAGAACTGTCTTTCTTCTTTCCGCAGCATTTTCTGGATTAATATCAGGTCTATAACCATTAGGAGATTTAAACATACCCGCAATAATAGATGCTTCACTCAAATTAAGTTCACTAACACTCTTACCAAAATATGTTTGACTAGCTTCTTCAACACCATAAACATTTCCACCTAAAGCGTGGTTATTTACATAGAACTCAAATATTTGCTCCTTCGTATAATCACTTTCAAGCTTAAATATAGCTAAGTAAATATCTTCAAACTTTCTAATAATACCAGCAAGTCCTTCGTCAATGTACTTATCAGTAAAGACATTCTTAACAACTTGCATAGACAAAGTAGAAGCACCACCAGCACCCGGTTGTTTCAAAAGTTGTCCAATAGTTGCCTTTAAAAATCTTGGCGCATCAAGTCCATTATGTTGGAAAAATCTAGAGTCTTCAGTAGCAACAATAGCATCTACTAAAACTTCTGGCAACTCTTCATAAGAAACTTTCTCTCTATTTTCAGCACCAACCTTAGCAAATTCCTTATTATTTATATCATAAAGTCTACTAATCTCTTTAGTATTCAACTTATTAGCTTCATACTTAGGTTCAGCCTCCATCTTTATATATATAAGGAAAGCACCAAAAGCAAGCATACCCAAAATACCTAAAGTTAATATAATAATTAAGAAAATATTAAGCAACTTCTTCTTTTTCTTTTCTCTATTAACTTTCTTCAAAATAGAAGCAATACCAATGATTATTCCAATACCAATAGCGGCAACTACCGTTAAAGTAAAACCAACCGCTAAGTAGCAAGTTAAAAGTATCGCAATAACAGCAAATATAACCGCAAGCCTTATATTCTTATCAGCCTTACTCTTAGGATTTACTCTCTTCTTAATTTCTTTAGTACTATATGACTTAGTATTAGTACTTTTTTTTCTTCCTTTTATTTCTTTTTTTCGCATTTATATACCTCCAATTAAAAGATCAACTACTCTTAAATAGTCAATTCTAGGTCTATATCCATCACTAAGTAGCCTAGCTTCTTTTTTAAAATAACTTATAGGAATTGATTTCTTATCAGAATTATTTATAAACTCTTGAAGTTTTTCATTACTTAAAAGATATGTCTCATTCAAAGTAGTAAATCTTACAATAATAAAAGCAACTCCTCCATGCCTTTCAACATTATTTAAATGATTTATTTGATGAGGGTGAATATTACTCAGAGTAAATGATGTTCTACTTCTCGTTTCTTTAGCTTCAAAGTCAATATATTTTCCCTTATAAATACCATTATAATCAGTAGTAGATGGTACTGTAAAAAAAGCTTCCTTAATAACTGCCTTATCCCTTGATGGATAATCTACTTTAGTTATCTTAATAGGAGTAGGCTTTTTATAAATATAAGCTTTATCTATTTCCTGATAATATTCATTAGATAAATTTATTTCTGACTCTAAAGTCATTCCTCTATTACCATAATTAATATTACTATGGTCTTTTGTTGCTTTAACTATCTTTTTTATACCTACTGGGTAATTCATTTAATCACCTATTTTTAATTATACTATAAATGTTTATTTTTTACCATAAAATTTTTAAATATGTGTAATTGACAAAAGGAACTATTAATGTGATAATAATACTGTAAGGGATTGGTGATATAATGTATCAAAATAAAATTAAACTAATGCCTCAAGATATCTTAGAAAAAGAATTTAAGATTGATACTCGCGGATATCGCTTAAAAGAAGTAGATCAATTTCTAGACGATATTATTGGGGACTATGAGCAATTTCTTAATATTATTAATAATTTAGAAAAAGAAAAAGCAGACTTACTTGCAGAAATAGTTAATTTAAAACAAGAATTACGTAATTCCAAACTTAATATGGAAGTAGCAGGTAGAGCATCTTCTAGTGGAGAAATTCAAAATATTGATATAATAAGAAGACTTTCACAATTAGAAAAAGCAGTTTATGATTTAAGAAACGATGGCAATTAAAATATATAGACAAACGCTGGGATTTTTAAGATCCTTGAGGAAAGTCCATGCTTGCACAACCTGTGATGGTTGTAGTGTTCGTGTCTAGGGAATAAATAACCTAGAGTAGTTTTACTAACGACGGCTAATGTCCTAAGTTTTTAATATGGACTAGGCCATAAAGTGCCACAGAGACGATTTTTTTGGAAACAAAAAAGTGAAACGGGGTAAACTCCGCGAGCAAGAAACCCAAAATATGGTAGGGGAGCCTAAACGAAAGAAAGATAATGGAGTTTAGGACTAGTTTAACTAGTAGATAAATGTTTGTCGCCTTTTTAAGGTACAGAACATGGCTTATTTATATTTTATTGTTGTTAAGAGGTGAGATATTGAAAGAATTAGGGGAATATCTGAAAAGAACGAGAAATAGTAATGGTGTTAGTATTGCTGAAGCAGCTGAAGACTTAGATTTACAAGCCGTAATACTAGAAAATCTAGAAAGTGGCAATGTAAGAGCTTTTAAAGATATGTATGAGTTAAGAGAAGCTGTTAAAGTGTATGCTAAATACTTAGGACTTTCTCCCGATAAAATTGTTGATGAGTTTAACGATTTTTTATTTGAACATACTTCTAAAATTTCACTTGACGATATTAAGATGGCTCAAAAGAATAAAGAAAAAAAAGAAGAAAATAAAATTAAATCTCCTTATACTAAAGAATATAAGGAACCTAAAAGAATATGGCCTATTATTTATATAATTATGGGTTTAATACTTTTAGTTATCATAATCTATTTAATAATTAGTAGTCAAAATAAAGCTCCAATTAGAGTTGACGAATTAAAAGAAAGGATGGTTAATTATGAATTTACCTACTAAGCTTACTGTTTTAAGATTAATATTATCAGTTATTGTTATAATGATATTATGCATTCCCTTTTACTATTTTGGAATACATTTTCCAGTATATGATGTAGGTGGTGTTAGCGTATCTATGCAATATGTAGTAGCTGGAATAATCTTTATAATTGCTAGTGTAACAGACTTCTTTGATGGTTACTTAGCTCGTAAAAATAATCAAATTACTGATACTGGTAAAATGCTTGATGCTATTGCTGATAAAGTTTTAGTTAACTCAGTACTAATCATTTTAGCGGCTCATGGTTTTATAAATGTAATAATACCAGTAATAATTGTTTTAAGAGACATAGTTGTCAATGCTATTAAAATGGAAGCTGCTGGTAAAGGTAAAGTAGTCGCAGCTATTGGCTCTGGTAAATTAAAAACAGCTTCATTAATGATTGGTGTAGTTCTAACTTTCTTTTATAACTTACCATTTGAATTAATTAATTTACGTGTAAGTGATTTTCTACTATATTTTGCATGTATTATGTCAATAATTAGTGCTGTACAGTATTTTAATTTAAATAAAAAAATAATTTTTTCTAAAAATGAAAATGTTTAAATTCAAGCTAAAAAAGCTTTGAAAATTATAAAAGTTCCCTTAATTTTATGGGAATTTTTAATTTTCAGGTAAAAATTGCCATGAATTTGTTAAAACTTATGTTCGCAAAAAAGCTTGCAATTCTAAAAAAAATGTTATACAATTAATTTGTAAGTTATTTGCTAGGAGGAAGATTTATGAAAACTGTAAAAGAAAATGTATCTAAAGATAAAGCTTTAGAACAAGTATTGAGTGATATTGAAAAACAATTTGGTAAAGGTTCAATTATGAAATTAGGAGATAATAAACATATGAAAGTAGATGTTTGTTCAAGTGGTTGTTTATCTCTAGATATTGCTTTAGGAGTTGGAGGTTACCCAAAGGGACGTATTATTGAAATATATGGTCCTGAGTCTAGTGGTAAGACAACATTTGCTCTACAAGCTATTGCTGAACATCAAAAAGCTGGTGGAAGAGCGGCCTTTATTGATGCTGAACATGCCTTAGACCCAGTATATGCTGAAAGACTTGGTGTTAATATTGATGAATTATTACTATCCCAACCAGATACTGGTGAACAAGCTTTAGAAATATGTGAAGCGCTAGTTAGAAGTGAAGCTTTAAGTATCATTGTAATTGACTCAGTTGCGGCTTTAGTACCACAAGCTGAAATAGATGGTGAAATGGGAGATAGTCATGTCGGCTTACAAGCTAGACTTATGTCTCAAGCCTTAAGAAAGTTATCAGGAACTATTAATAAAACAAAAACAACTTGTATTTTTATTAATCAATTACGTGAAAAAGTTGGTGTTATGTTTGGTAATCCTGAAACAACACCAGGTGGTAGAGCTTTAAAGTTCTATGCTTCAATTAGACTTGATATTCGCCGTAATGAACAACTTAAAATGGGTGATGGTGTTGTTGGCAATAAGACAACTATTAAAGTTGTTAAAAACAAAGTTGCCCCTCCATTTAAGACAGCTGTTGTTGATATAATGTATGGTGAAGGTGTTTCTCGTGAAGGAGAAGTAATTGACTTAGCAGCTGAAGCTGGTATCATTGAAAAAACAGGAGCTTGGTACGCCTACCAAGGTGAAAAACTAGGTCAAGGAAAAGAAAATGTTAAATTACTTCTTAAAGATAATCCTGAACTTTGTAATGAACTTGAAAAGAAAGTTAGAGAGTATTACGATATAAGTATCGATAATAATGATAAAAAGGAAGAAAACTAACAACTTTCTTTTTTTCGAATAGAATTAATTGAGGTGATTTTTTTGCAAATAAGTAAGTTAATTGAAAATGTTAATCTAGATATCGATATTTTAGGTATAGCTGATAATTCTAAAAAAGTTAAAAATGGCTATTTGTTTGTCGCAACCAAAGGCTTTAACGTCGACCATTATGATTATATTTCTGATGCTATTAAAAATGGAGCTAGCTTTATCGTTAGCGATAGAGAAATAGAAGAAGATTTTCCTCATATTGTTATAAAAGAAGATATAAATGATTTCTATATAGAATGTTGTAGGAAGTTTTTTGATATTGATTTAAATGAGTTTAAATTTATTGGTATAACCGGTACTGATGGTAAAACAACGACAGCCAGTATAATTAATGATTTACTAGACTGGGCTTATATCGGAACCAATGGTGTTATTTATAAAGACTTTGAGTTTTCTACTAGTAATACCACTCCTGTTGTAGAAGAATTATATGAGTGCCTACATCTTCTTAAAGAAAAAGGTTGTAAAAAAGTTGTTATGGAAGTAAGTAGTGAAGCCCTTCTTCATAAAAGATTAAAAAATTTTACTTTTGAAAACGTTGGCTTTACTAATATTACTGAAGACCATTTAAATATTCATAAGACTTTAGAAAACTATCGTAATTGTAAATTTAGTTTAGTGAATTATTTAAAAAAAGATGGAGTATGTTTTATTAATGGAGACGATGCTAACTGTAAGTTATTAAAATATAAAAATATACTAACTTATGGTATGAATAAAGATAATGATTATGTAATAAGTGATGTTTTAGAAAATGCATCTCCTATGAGTTTTCTTATTACTCATAAAGACCAAGTGTTTAAAATAGAAAGCCCTCTAAAAGGTCTATATAATGCTTATAACATAACATTAGCATTCCTAATTGGTCTAGATTTAGGTATCAAGAACCAAGAATTAATAGAAAAAATTAAAAACTTAAAACCTATAAAAGGAAGAAGAGAATATCTAGATTTTAATCAAGATTTTACCCTTGTTCTTGATTATGCTCATACCTTTAATGGTATTAAAAATCTAGTAGATAGTTTTAAAAATTACTCTAAAATTATTGTTGTTACTGGAGCTGCTGGGGGAAGAGAAAAAGAAAAGAGAAAATTAATAGGTAAGTATCTCCTAGATAATACTTATATGACAATTTTTACCATGGATGACCCAAGAAAAGAAAGTGTTGATAGTATAATCGACGATATGCTAAAAGAAACTACTAAGAAAAATTATTTACGAATAGTTGATAGAAAAAAAGCTATTGAAAAATCATTTGAAATAGCTGATAAAAATTCTGTAGTTTTAGTAATTGGTAAAGGTCGTGATAATTACATGGCTATATTAGACGAAAAAGTTCCATACTCTGACTATGAAGTAATAAAAGAAATATTAACTAAGTAAATAATGATAAGTAAGAATAAAATTAGGTTTTATTATTAGATAGAAAAAAGCTTTCTTCAAAACAGCCTATCAAACGTCAAAAAGTGTCTTAGTGCTTGACAATAATATAAAATAAATCTACAATAGAATTAGATTACAGATTAACTGTGTCTAGATGGAGGAATATTTATGAGTAGTACTATGTTCTCCATTTTACTTGTTATTTTAGGTGTTTTAGCAGGATTTATTTTATCTTTGGTTGTCAATTATTTCAGAACAAATGGGGCTTCTAAAAAAGCCGATGTTCTAATTGAACAAGCCAAGAAAGAAATAGAAAAACTTAAAAGAGATGCAGCTATTGAACAAAAAGAAGAAGCACATAAATTGAAAATGGATTTAGATAAGGAAATTCGCGAAAAAAAAGAAGAGTTAAAAGACTCAGAAGCACGACTACTTCAACGTGAAAACAGTATAGATAAACGTGACGAAATGTATCAAAAACGCGAAACGGCTTTAGAAGAACGTGAACAAAAATTAGCCGAACGCCAAGTTGAAATTCAAAATGAAAAAAGTAAAGTGGAAGATATCAAAAAAGAGCAACTAGAACTTTTAGAAAAAATATCAGGCTTTAGCAAAGAAAAAGCCAAAGAGCTTGTAATGAGCCAAGTAAAAGAAGGCATGACTAAAGAAATAGCCGAATATATCCGTGAAAGTGAAAATGAAGCTAAGCTTACAGCCGATAAAAAAGCTCGTGAGTTAATAGTTACTTCAATGCAAAGATATGCCGCTGATATAGCAAGTGACCAAACAGTTACCGTAGTTGATTTACCAAATGACGAAATGAAAGGTCGTATCATTGGTCGCGAAGGTCGAAATATTAGAACAATAGAAGCTATTACTGGTGTTGATTTAATCATTGACGATACACCTGAAGCTGTTGTTTTATCAAGCTTTGATCCACTACGAAGAGAAATTGCGAGAGTAACTCTTGAAAGTCTTATTAAAGATGGAAGAATTCACCCAACAAGAATAGAAGAGTTATATGATAAGATTTGTAAAGATATGAAAAAGCAAATTATTCAGTATGGTCAAGATGCTACTTACGAATTAGGTCTTACTAAGTTTGAACCTGATTTGATTGAAACAATTGGTAAACTTCACTTTAGAACTAGTTATGGTCAAAATGCTTTAGAGCACTCTAAAGAAGTTGCTGAACTTTCAGGATTATTAGCGGGCGAATTAGGAGAAAATGTCGCTTTAGCTAAGAGAGCTGGTCTCCTTCATGATATTGGTAAAGCTATAGACCATGAAATAGAAGGAAGCCACGTTGAAATAGGTATTGATATCGCTAAAAAATATCATGAAAATGATGTCGTTGTTAATGCTATCGCATCACATCATGGTGATACTCCCGCAACTAGTGTTATTTCAACAATAGTTGCTATTGCCGATGCTCTATCAGCTTCTCGTCCAGGTGCTCGTAATGACTCTTTAGAAAACTACATTCAAAGACTTTCTCAACTTGAAGAAGTTGGCAATGGTATTGCCGGTGTCGATAAAACATATGCTGTTCAAGCTGGTAGAGAGTTAAGAGTTATCGTTAAACCAGAAGAAGTCGACGACCTAGAAGCTCATAAAATAGCTAGAGAAGTAAAAGAAAAAATTGAAGCTAATATGAAATATCCAGGAACAATTAAAATTACCGTTGTTCGTGAAACAAGAGCTCAAGAAGAAGCCAAATAGTAGTTAAAAATATGAAATTAAGTTTTCATATTTTTTTGTTTATATGATAAAATATTTTTAGGTGGTTACATGAAAATAGAACGTTTTAAAAAAGGAAATGGTGGAAAATATAATA
>CANQST010000016.1 GCA_947626595.1 uncultured Bacilli bacterium
TTTTAGGACATTTTAACTTGTAAATCAATTTTTAATTTTAATTTTTTCGGACACATTTCAATAGGACATTTTAACTTAAAAGTCACACAGAGATATAAAAAGTATTTGACAAGCATATATTCTTGTAGTAGAATTAATTTTGAAATCAATGAGGAAGACGTAGTAAAAGTTGCGAAAAAGCTTTTAAAGAGAGTTAGGGAATGGTGGAAACCTAATAAAAGCTTATACTTTGAAGAACACTTCTGAGTACTTAAAGAATTTGAGTAGACTAAGTCGGAACTGCACACCGTTATAAGTGCTATGGTTTGATGGAACCGAAAGTGATTACAGTAATGTAATAATTAGGGTGGCACCGCGGAAGCACTAGTTTTCGTCCCTTAGGGATGGACTAGTGTTTTTGTTTGGAGGTTTTTATGATAGAAAAAGAAAAATTAAAAGATTATGCTAAGAAGTTAATGTTTGACATGGAAGAGGAAGAATATAAGACATTACAAGAAGAATTTGATGTAATATTGAAACAAATGGATTTAATAGGAAAAATTCCTAATATTAAAGAAGTAGAGCCAATGACTTTTCCTTTTGTAAATGAAGATGCTAAGTTAAGAGAAGACGAAGTAGGAGATTATTTAACAGTGGGAGAAGTTTTAAGTAATGTTAAACACCAAATAGATAATCAAGTAAAAGTACCAAAGGTGGTTGATGAAGATGTATAGAGCTAAGAGTATTTTACAATTAAAAAAATTATTTGAAGAAGGAGTTATTACCAAAGAAGAGGCCTTTTTACAAGCCAATCATTTAGCTCATTTACTTCAGGAAGATTATAATAGTTTTGTTACAATACTTGATAATGTAAAAATAAAAGATACTGATAATATACTTAGTGGTATACCATATTCCCTAAAAGATAATTTTTCAACTAGTGGTATTTTAACAACATCTTCTTCTAATATTTTAAAAGATTATGTTCCGGTATATGATGCAACTGTTTATAAAAAGCTAAAAAAAGCGGGAGCTAGTTTGGTTGGTAAAACAGTATTAGATGAGTTAGCAATGGGTGGTACTGGAACAACAGGACATACTGGAGCAGTTAAAAATATTTATGATAAAGAACGAATGATGGGTGGTTCTTCGGCAGGAAGTGTTGCGAGTGTGGCATTAGGAATTGTTCCTTTTTCAATAGGATCTGATACAGGAGACTCTGTTAGGAAACCAGCTAGTTATGGTGGCGTTGTAGGGTTTAAGCCTACCTATGGTTTAATTTCTAGATATGGACTATTTCCTTTTGCTTCTTCTTTAGATCATGTGGCAATAGTTACCAGAAACGTTCATGATGCTGCTATTGTTACAGATGTAGTTAAAGGATTTGATCCTAAAGATATGGTTACTTTTAAAAGTGAAGAAAAATTAGAAGAAAAACTAGGTAACGATATTAAAGGAAAGAAGCTTTTCTATATAAAAGAAATATGTGGAAAAGATACTTATAAAGATAGTAATGATAAAGAATTATTGATGGTTATAGATACTTTTCATGAATTACTTGATAAGGCAAGAGATAAAGGCTTTATTATTGAAGAAGTTTCTATTGATAAAATACTGTTAGAGGCTTTATACCCAGCGTATATGTGTATAAGTTGTGCTGAAGCTACTTCTAATAATGCTAATCTTACTGGCATTTCCTTTGGACCAAGAGGAAAGGGAGATACTATTGAAGAAATAATAATGGATGCTAGGACAAAAGGTTTTTCAGAACTTATTAAAAGGCGTTTTGTTTTAGGAAGTTATATTTTACAAAAAGAAAATCAAGATAAGTTATTTTTAAATGCTTGTCGTGTTAGAAGATTAATTGTAAATAAGATAAATGAGTTATTTAAAAAGTATGATGGTTTAATTTTACCATGTAGTGGTGGTGTAGCACCAAAGTTTAGTGATACAACAGAAAAATTATCAGATAGGTATTTAATTCTAGAAAATCATTTAGTTATGGGAAACTTTGGTGGTTTTCCGTCAATTAGTATTCCTTTTATGAAAATTGATGGTCTACCAGTAGGAGTTAATATAACAGGAAGAGTAAAAGAAGATGGTTTAGTTTTAAATGTGGCAGAGAAAATAGAAGAGCTAACTGGTCTTAAAGATATTTATAGTGAAGTAGGTGATAGTAATGTATAAAGCAATCATAGGATTAGAGGTACACTGTGAATTAAAAACTAATTCTAAAAACTTTTCTTCAGCACCTAATAAGTTTTCTACTTATCCAAATGAATATGTCGCAACAGTTGATTTAGGCCTTCCAGGAATTTTACCAGTTATTAATAAAGAAGCCTGTCGTAAAGCTTTATTAACCGCAATGGCGCTAAACTGTACTAATCCTGATGTAGTTTTATTTGATAGAAAGAATTATTTTTATCCAGATTTACCTAAAGGATATCAGATAACGCAAGTTACTAAACCTATGGGGAAAAATGGTTACTTAGATATATTATTAGATGGTAAAGTAAAAAGAGTTTTAATACATCAATTGCATTTAGAAGAAGATACGGCATCTTTAGAACACCATCAGAAATATTCTTTAATTGATTATAATAGAAGTGGTGTGCCATTAATAGAAATAGTTACTGAACCATGTATTGAAAGTGCAGAAGAAGCTGTGATTTTTTTAGAGGATTTAAGAGATCTATTTCTTTATCTAGAAGTAAGTGATGCCAAAAGTAATTATGGGCAAATGCGATGTGATGTCAATATTTCATTAAAAGAAGAAAATTCAGATACTCTAGGAACAAAAGTAGAAATGAAAAATATTAATGCTTTTAATAATGTAAAAGCCGCTATTGAGTACGAAATAAAAAGACAAAGTGAAATATTAAGTAGTGGTGGTAAAGTTATCCAAGAAACAAGAAGAATTGCCGAAGATGGTAAAACTTATGCTATGAGAGAAAAAGTTGATGCTGTTGATTATAAGTATTTTGTTGAACCTAATATTCCTCCTGTTAAATTAGAAAAAGAATATTTAGAAGAATTAAGAAAGTCTTTACCTAAGTTAAAGTTAGAAAGATATTTTAAATATATAGATGTATTAAAAATAAATGAAGAAGACGCTAAAGCTTTAGTTAGAGAAAGATGTGTATCTGACTATTTTGATAAAGTATTAGAAAAAGTTAATAATTTAGCATTAGCTGTTAATTTTATGATGGGATGTGTTCTTAGTACTTTAAATAAGCAAGAGATAAGTATAAATGATTTGTTTATACGAGAAGATATGTTAAGTGAATTAATTAATTATGTAGATCAAGGAAAACTTTCTTTAGATCATGGTAAAAAGATATTCTTTAAAGCATTAGAGGAGAAAGTAGAGCCATCCAAATTAATAGAAAAAGAAAATTTAAAGCAAATAAATAATGAAAATGAGTTACTTGATTTAATAAAAAGAGTAATGGACGAAAATAGTGAACAAGTAAGACAATATGTCGAAGAAGGAAATATCCATGTTTATAATTTCTTTGTAGGACAAGTAATGAAAGCATCTAATAGACAAGCAAATCCTAATAAATCATTAGAAATTATAAAAGAAGAACTTGAAAGGAGAAAAAAATAATGAAAGAATATAGAACGAATAAATGTAGTGAATTAAATGAGAAGTTTATAGGTAAAAAAGTAAAAGTAGCAGGATTTATTGAAAATATAAGAGATCATGGTGGAGTAATTTTTGTTGATATAAGAGATGATAGTGGAGTTTTACAGATAGTTAGTAATGACGATAGTATTTTCATGGGAGCAACTAGAGAGTCCAGTGCTAGTGTTTTAGGAGTAATTCGTAAAAGAGACGAAGATGACTATAATGATAGGATTACAACTGGTACTATTGAACTTTTAGTAGAAGAATTTAATATTTTAGGAAAAGCTAGTAACATTTTACCTTTTGAAGTAATGACTTCTAAAGAAGTAAGTGAAGATGTAAGATTAAAATATCGTTACTTAGATTTACGTAATCCTAAAGTAAAAGAAAATATTATTTTTAGGTCAAAGATAATTAACTATTTAAGAAATTTAATGTTAGAAGATAATTTCTTAGAAGTACAAACACCAATACTAACAGCGTCTTCCCCTGAGGGCGCAAGGGATTTTATTGTTCCATCTAGAAAATTTCATGGTAAATTTTATGCTTTGCCACAAGCTCCACAACAGTTTAAGCAGTTATTAATGTGCGGTGGTTTTGATAAGTACTTTCAAGTAGCGCCATGTTTTAGAGACGAAGATGCTAGAAGTGATAGATTATATGGAGAATTTTATCAGTTAGATTTAGAAATGTCTTTTGTTAATGAAGACGATGTTCTAGAAGTAGGAGAAAAGATTTTTTATGAGACTTTTAAAGCTTTTTCTAAAGATAAAAAGATAAGTCCTAGGCCTTTTGTTAGGTTGACCTATAAAGATGCGATGGAAAAATATGGAACAGATAAGCCAGATTTAAGAAATCCATTAGAGTTAATTGATGTAACAGATGTTTTTAGTGAAACGACTTTTAGACCTTTTAGAGGAGTTACTGTAAAGGCTATTGTAGTAGATGGTATTGCTGATAAATCTAATTCATGGTTTAATGATTTAGTAGAATTTGCTAATTCAATTGGTATGCCTGGAATAGGATATTTTAAAGTAATGGAAGATATGTCTTTTGTAGGACCAATTGATAAATTTTTATCAGAAGAAGAAAGAGAAGAGTTAATAGAAGTTGCTAAATTAAAGAAGAATAGCGTAATATTCTTTATAGCTGATAGAAATTATGCTTGTAAGTATGCATCTTTGATTAGGGATGAGTTAGGTCGTAAGCTTGATTTGATTGATAAAAATGAATATGCTTTTTGTATTGTAAAGGATTTTCCAATGTTTGAATGGAGTGAGGAAGAAGAGAGATTTGTCTTTACTCATAATCCATTTAGTATGCCACAAGGTGGAATGGATAGTTTAAATAGTAAAAAGGAAAGTGATATTTTAGCTTATCAGTATGATTTTGTTTGTAATGGTGTTGAGATGGCTAGTGGTGCCGTTAGAAATCATGATCTAGATATTATGAAAAAAGTATTTGAAATAGCTGGATATGAGGAAGAAGAATTGCAAAGAAGATTTAAAGCTTTATATGAGGCTTTTAAATATGGAGCTCCACCTCATGCTGGAATGGCTTTAGGAATAGATAGAATGATTATGCTTTTATTAGACGAAGTTTCTATTAGAGAGACTATTGCTTTTCCAATGACAGCTGGAGGATGCGATTTATTAATGAATTCTCCTAGTGAAGTAGACGAGATGCAATTAAGAGAAGATCATATTAAGATAAGATAGAAAGTGTTAAGGCTTTCTTTTTTTTGAAAATTTCATAAATTATATAGAGGTGGTGTAATGAAAATTATTGATATAAGGAGTAAGGGAGAATATGATTTAGGACATATAGATGATGCAATTAATATAAGAGAAGATTTATTATTAAATAACCCTAAATATTATCTAGATAAAGATACTTTCTATTATATTTATTGTGAAAAAGGATATCGTAGTAGGAGAGTTTGTTCTATATTAAACTCTCTAGGTTATAATACAAAAAGTGGTAGTTATAAGTAATTAATTATCTTGTTTAGAAAATGTTAATCATTAGTTAAAATTATACCGATTTATAATATAGATAACAAACAAAGGTGAACTTTGTTTGTTGGAGTATTTTAAATTATGAAATCTAAAAAGCAAGGGTCAAGATAAACTCGCTTTGCTCGCCCTTGCTTTTGATCTTTCATTTCTTTCTCTTAAAACTTGTTCAAGATAAACTTAATGGTTTAAACAACTATTCTTTATTATGCATATATAAAAAATCTCCTTTCCAAAGAGATATTATATACTATAAGCTCAGGTATAAATTTAACTAATGATAAGGTATAATTTTAAAAAAGGATTAACATATCTTGTTTAGAAAATAGAAATGTAATATAATAGGTGTTGAGGGTGATAGTGTGGCACTAGTTGAAAAATATATTGAATTTGCGACTAAGTTAATACAAGATGGTGGAATTTTACTAGGATTTATACTTATTGTTTTAGAGTCATTTATACCAGTATTACCTTTAGCAGTCTTTGTAGCTTTAAATATAAATGCTTTTGGTTTTTTTGTAGGAATTAGTGTTTCTTGGTGTGCTACTTGCGTTGGATGCTTCCTATCATATTTATTATTTTATTACTTATCAGAAAAAATTTATAATTTATTAAGTAAAAAGACAAAAGATAAAGTAGATAGAGGCTTAGAAAAATTTGGTAATATATCCTTACAAGGAATAGTCTTACTTATAACACTTCCTTTTACCCCAGCTTTTCTTATAAATATCTTAGCGGGAATATCACATGTAAAACATAATAAGTTTTTAGCGGCTATCTTAATAGGAAAAGTTTTTATGGTAGTATTTTGGGGTTATATTGGAAAAAGTTTTATTGAAAGTATGACCGATATAAAAGCCATTATTTATATAGTTTTTGCTTTAGGAGCGGCATATATTATTTCTAAGATAGTTAGTAGAAAAATGAATATAGAGTAGGTGATAATCATGTTAGATATAGTTATTATTGGTTTATTAGTTGTTATATTAATTTTAGTAGTAATTTCTTTATTTAAAAATATTAATGAGTCTAATATTACAGAAAGACTTGGTAAATTAGAAGTTAGTATAACTAAAGAAATGGGAGATTTTAAAAGTGATTTAAATAGAAATTTAAATGAAGACTTTACTAAGTTAAATGAAAAAGTAGAAGAAAGACTTCTTATGATTAATGAAAAAGTTAATCAGAGATTAGATGAAAATTTTGAAAAGACTAATAAGACATTTCTTAACGTTATTGAAAGGCTTTCTAAAATAGATGAAGCTCAAAAGAAGATAGAAACTTTATCTTTAGATATAGTTAGTTTACAAAGTATTTTGACTGATAAAAAGACAAGAGGTATCTTTGGAGAAGTTAATTTAAAGCATATTTTAGTAAGTGTTTTTGGTGAGAAAAATGATAATATTTATAGATTGCAATATACACTTAGTACTGGGGTTATAGCTGATAGTGTTATTTTTGCCCCTGAACCTTTAGGACTTATTGCGATTGACTCCAAGTTTCCTTTAGAAAACTATCAAATGATGGTTGATAAAAGTATTAATCAAGCCGCAAGAGAAAACTATGAAAAGCTATTTAAGCAAGATATGAAAAAGCATATTGATGCGATTAGTTCTAAGTATATAATTCTAGGAGAAACAGCTGATCAAGCAATTTTATTCCTACCAGCTGAAGCTATTTTTGCAGAAGTTAATGCTTACCATCAAGATATAATTAATTATGCTTATAAGAAAAGAGTTTGGATTACATCTCCTACAACATTAATTTCTACACTTACAGTTATTCAAATGATTATTAAGAATATGGAAAGAGATAAGTATACTTCTATTATTCATGAAGAATTAAATAAATTAGGTTTAGAGTTTGCAAGATACAAAGAAAGATGGGATAAGCTCGCAAGAAGTATTCAAGTTGTTAATAAAGATGTAGAAAATGTTTCTATTACAACAGATAAGATATCTAAGAAGTTTGAAATAATTAATAAAGTAGAAGTAGGACAATTAAGAGATAGTGAAGATAAATAAAAAAATAAAAAAATTTAATTTTTACTAATTTGTTAAATTCAGGGTAAAAAGTACTCTGAATTTTATATTTTCTTCTAGGCGAATTTGTAAAATTCATAGTAAAAATGGCCGTGAATTTATCAAAACCTCGATTTGCATTAGTTTTTCTATTGTGTTAAACTTACTTTCGAACTTTTACGAAAGGGGGAAATTTAATACTATGGAGAAGTTCTATAATTGTCGTTATGACATGGCTTTTAAATTACTTTTTTGTAATGATACTGATACTTATCTTATAGAAAAATTTATATTAAATGGATTACATATGGAAGTAGAAAAGTTAGAGTTTCTAAATAAAGAGTTAGCAATAGACTTTTTCGAAGAAAGAAAGAAGATAGTGGACTCTTTAATTAGAATAAATGATAATGCTTATTTAAATATTGAAGTAAACTCTTCAAAAAGTAAAGAAACAGCTCTTAGAAATTATTGTTACTTTCAAAAAATAATTAATAGTAATACAAAGAAAAATGAAGATTATAATGTAACAGATCAGTTTATTCAAATTGATTTAACTTATGGTCTACCAAAAACTGACAACCGGAAAATAGTAGAGACATATCAAATGAAGAATGAAGAGGGGAACTCTTTGAGTGCAGTGAAGACACTTTTCTATTTTTTCCTTTATTTATAAGGGTTTGCGTGTGGTCTGATACAGACCTATTTTTTAACTATTTAGAATAATTTTTTTTAAAAGTTTAACTTATAAGTTTACTTGAGTTTTTTGGAACTTTATTAAATCCTTATTTTACAAGGGTTTGCAAGGTGTGTTCTAACACAACCTATATTTTTTTCATTTTTTAGTTATTGTTTTAGGTTATTGCAAATTTTACAACAATTGAAATTTAATTATTTATTTTCAATTTGTTTGGTTTCATCTTTGTATTGGTAGTTAAGTGCATTCTTATTTGATATTGCTGATTTTTTAGTTGCTTGTTCGTATGAAATTCTCGCATCATTAGCAACTTGTCCACCTCGTGCAGCAACTTTCATATTTTCACTAAATCCTTGTGGATGTTCAGTTGTTGCTATATCACGAGTAGCAACTTCTCCTAAATCAGTGAGAATAACTTCTATATCCGTCATATTATCTCTCAAACTTTCTTTTCTTATGCCTTTATATGCTTTATATTCTGATGCTTTCATACCAGACCAACCTTTATATATTTCGTTAGTAAGCATAGCATATTCTACAGGTTTTTCAATGCCACCATCTTTCCATATATCAGTTAGTTTAAATCTATCAACAATTCCGTTTAGTCTTTTTTTAATCCATTCATCACTGTAACCTAATCTTCTATAATAATTAACAGCTCGATTAATGGCAATTTCAGGATCGAATACTTCATCAATTCTTTCACTACCTAAATTAGCAAGCCAGACCTTAAATGGTTCTGCTTTTGGCGAAGGAACTGATTCAATTAGTCTTAAAATTCCTTTGGTATCTAAAACATCTGTTAAATAACTTTTTCCATCTTTTTGAGATTTTAATTTCAGTTGTCCCAATTTTGAGGACAACTGACTTCCCTCATTATCTAATTTTGTTTTTAAAGCATTCCAATATTTTCTTGGTCTAGGGCTTTCTGTTAATACACTAATAACATCAACGACACTAAAATAATAATCTTCTTTTTCGCTATCCCAAACACTTCTTATTTCTTTGCCCTCAAATAGATTAGTAATTGCTTCTAATTTGTTATGTTCCATTTTTTCACATCCTTTCGCTTTAATATTTGGTTATGTAATAGTAGAGAGTTATTCAAAATTCCATTTAATTTGAATATCTCTACTATTTGTTTCTACTCTCAACTTACCAATATAAATTTTATCAATAAATTCATCAACAATAACTCGATTAAGTTCATCTAATTTTTGATATTTACTAAATATTTCTTTATTATTTTTTGAAGATTCTTCTTTCATTTGATAATAAGCAATTTCGTTATTAATAGATTTAATTTGATCGTTATATACATCTTCATTTTTGTTGTATTCTACAACTAAATCTTTAAATTGTTCAGCAGTAATAACACCATTTACTTTATCTTCATAAAGATTTTTTAAATAGTTTCTTGTTTTAGATATTTGTTTTTCAATATCCATTTTTTGATGTTCTAATGCTTTAATTTTTTTATTAAATCTATTTTCCTTTGTTGCTGAATCCAAATTTTCTAGTTCTTCTTCATCATAGAACTTTTGGATTTTCTCATTAATGGCATCTAATACAATTTTTTCAAGAACATCATATCTTATAGACGCTTTATTAATACAGTCATCATATCCATCTCGATTTCCCGAACATAAAAGATATTCGTGTTTTTTAGAGTTCTTTTTTCTCATATAATGCCCACATTCAAGACAAAATACTTTACCAGAGAAGATATGAACAACACCTGTTGCTTTCATAGGTTTTGTTCTTTCTTTCATAGCTACTTGAACTTTATTAAATGTTTCTTCATCTATAATTGCTTCATGAGTGTTTTCTTTTCTTATCCATTCACTTTTATCTTTGTGTTTTATTTTGTGATTTTTATAACTAACAGTAGTTCTTTTCCCTTGAATTAAATGTCCTAGATAAACTTCATTTGTTAAAATTGTTTTAATAGCGTTTGTTGTCCATTTTATTTCTTCACGAGGTCTATTACTAATAACATTTAATTTAATACCTTTACGATATTTATAAAGAGAAGGGGAAGGTATATTTTTACTATTTAAGTATTTGGCTATACCTGTAAACCCTAATCCTGTTAAGTATAGATTATAAATGTTTTTTACCACTTCGGCTGCAACAGGATCGACTACTAATTTATTGTTATCTTCTTCGGATATTTCATAACCAAATGAGGCGAAAGGAGAAATAAATTCTCCTTGCTTCATTTTAGAATGAAAAGCACTTCTTATATTATTTGAAACATCTTCTAAATACCATTCATTTACGAGTCCATTTATTTGTCTTGATTTCTTGTTTCCACTATTATCAGTATCAGCATTATCGGATAGTCCTATAAACCTAATATTCCATTCTTTAAATTTATTATTGATATATTTTTCAACAATTTCCATATCTCTTGAAAATCTTGATTGACTTTTACATAAAACTATATCAAGTTTTCCGTTTTCACAATCTCTAATTAGTCTTTCAAATTCAGGTCTATAAGTTCCAGCACCAGATAAATCTTCATCACAATACTCATCAACTAACGCAAATTCAGGATGCTTTTCAATATAGTCAATAAGCATATTTCTTTGATTTTTGATAGATTCACTATCATCATCTTTGTTTAGTTTGTCCTTATCTTCATTAGATAATCTTAAATAAATTCCAACTCTTAATACTTTCTTACTCTCAACACTCTCCATTTCATTCATAATCATTACCTCCTAACATAAGGTAACAATTAAGTTTTAAGTTAAACTTATAACCAATACTATTATACCACTTACTCGGCTGTATTGACATTAAACTCCAAAAGTTCGATGATTTTATATAACTTCTTATTAATGATTTCTTTTAATTTAGTATCAGTTATTTTATCATCTACAATATCAATGACATTGTATTCCATATTTTACCCCTTTCAAACGAAATTAAGTTTGAGAGATAAAAAGATATTTGTAATCATTGTTTTGTAAAATTTTATTTATTTTCTTCATATTATCAATCCTCCAATCACTACTTAATTTAAAATATTATTTTTGGTACATTTCATTTTAAAAGGTTCGTTTTATTTATTCTTAAATTTGTACAAGATTTATTTTTTTAGGTTACAAATTCTTTTTATCAAAAATATTAAGAGTTAGTTATACTACATACTTATTTCCATATCATCAGGTTTATCTTTTTCAGATCGGTCATATTTTCGATTAACTTCTCTTGCATAATATTCCATATCATCATAATCAATTTCATCTTCTTCTTTATAATGAATACCTAACTTATGACCTAATGCTCTACAAATCTTATCACAAAGATTAAACATTTTTTCTTTAAAGTTATTAAAGGTTTCTTGCAATTTATCTAATTTATCTTCTAATGCTTCAATAATAGAATTTTTTTCTTTGATAATAGTTTTTTGTTTAGAAATAGTTTGTTCTTGTTCATAAATTTTAGTATCTCGTTCTTTAATTGCACGACCATCTTTTAGTTTTGCGTTTTCTGATTCAAGAGTTTTAAGTTCGCCTTTCAATTCTTCAATAGTTAGATTTTTATTTTCAATTATATTTTTATTATTTGAATTTTGCTTTTGAATTTGTTTAGAATATTTTACTAAATTATCAACATCTTCTTCTTTATATCCTACAATTTTTCTTTTAACAGGATTTAGAATTTCATTAGAATCTATTTCCGACATTTCTTTGGCTGTTTCAAGTTCTATTTCATTTAATTTTTTATTCTTTTCAAATTCTAATTTCATTTCATTGATTTGACTATTTAAATCTTCAATTTCTTTTTCGGCTTTTGTTTTATGGTGAGCATTACCTCCAATGTTACCACGATTTAAATTAAATCCTTTTTCAGTAATAAATTGATTAAACTCATCTTGAATTTTTGCATAAGATGTTTTTCCACCTTTATCTTTCCAAAATTGGTCGCAATTTAGAAATTTACCTTTTTCTATTGAAAAAACATTTTTTCCATTTGCATCTTTCTTTTGAGTAGGATACATTTTTTCATTACCTTTTTTATCAATTCCTTTACGATAAACTATATTTCCGTTAGCATCTGTTTCAAAAACTTTTCTTCTAACTTCATTAACGATCGGCATAAAGTAAAATTGTAAATGTGGTGTATCCTCATCATAATGAACTTCAGCATATACTATATTATCTTTTCCAACAAGATTCTCTAAAAATTCATAACTGTTATCAAAAAATGTTTTTACTTTTTCAGGTATATCATCTGTGGATTTTATATCTGGTACTAAAATAGGTTTTCCTTTATCTTTTCCAACTTGATGAACTCTACCACTATCTTTAAATTTCATTCCCAAACTTTGAAAAAATTCTTTTCCACTTGTAACGATAGCTCCGTTTAGTAAATTTGTATTTTTACTATCGTTATAATATATTTTATTATTTTTCAATTTAGAATAGACTTGTTCTTGGAGAGTAGGTTTAGATAAGGGTACATAACTATAATTAAATTGTGTTCTTTCTATATCATAATTTCCTGTACCTTTTCTTTTAGTAAGTTCTACACCGAGTCCTCCTAGATCACTAGATTTATATTTCGTTTCAAATCGTAATACTTGATTTCCATCGTACATTTTTTTTCCTCCTTTGCTATGCTTCTTTAGGTAGAGGTCAATTTATTGACCTATCCTATCTCACTAGGGCATAGCCCACGTGAGATTAGGGAGTTCCCTAATAACCCCTAGCTTGTTTATTCGCAAATGCCTAATCTTACGAAAAGGCAAATGCTTCTAAACAAGATTAAATAATAACTATCCACTGGATACTTATTATTTAATAAATTATTAAAAGTAATTTAAAAATTATTTTAATAATTGTAAAAATATTCACTATCGCCACTTTCATTTTTCTTACGAAAAACAAAACGTGCCTCGTTCATTTTTTACTAACTTTTTAGAAAAAAGTTATCAAAAACTTTTATGAAAATTATTCATTTTCATAAATAGGTTCTTCATAATGAGCAACATATAATCTTTCATTTCCGTTTCTTCTTTCTTCAATATGAAGACCCTCTTTTTCTAAATTATCCATATTATTTTTTAATAATTTTCCAAATACTGATGGTGTAATTTTTAAATCTAATTTGCTAGTCATCTCACTCATAGTAAATGAAAAATCTTTTTGTTTGATTGCATAATTTAGAAAACATAAGACATTAAAATTTAAATCTTCATACTTAATTTTTGATACCTCAAAGATTAAATTTTCATTTCTTTTTAGAACTAAATCTAGTGATTTATAATCTCTACTTTCATAATTAAATAGAATTTTATTTTTTAAATTTTGGTCTAATCTTAAAGTAATAATTCCATCAACTGATCCATCTATTGCAGTAGAGCCAAGAGATTTATTGTTTTTATTTAAATGATGAACTAATAGAATAGTAAAGTTATATTTTTGACAAAGTTCTCTAAATTTAGGAATAATAACTTGTCCCATATCTTGATAATTATTTAAATCATATCCATTATTCATATCAATACCACTAAACATATCTATAATGACTAGCTTGCCATTTAGTTCAGTAGAAAACTCTTGAAACTCAATTTGTAAATCCATTAAATTTAGATTTCTTTCTCCAATTTCATTAACTTTTGATCTAAAATTTTCATCAGTAAATTGTAAATTCATAGCATCAATTCTATCAATTATTTGCGAATTATCCATTTCTGTGCTAATATATAAGACAGGAGATGGACTTGTTCTAAATCCCAAAAAATTTGTTCCTGTTGCTACTGAATTAGCAAGTTGAAGTGCGAGAAACGACTTGCCAACCTTTGGTCTTGCAACAAGACAATATAACCCATTAGATTTCATTAAGTTATCAACTATGAAATCTTTTTTTGTTGCATTTTTTCTCATTTCACTGATCGATTTCATGTGATTCCTCCTTTCTATTTACCAACATTTTTAAATAGTTAATATCAATTTTTAAAAAATCTACGACAACATTCATTGGTAAATTTGTGGTGTGAATTTCATAATCAAGTTGTTCTTTTATTTTTGATTTTAACTTAATTGCTGAACTTTTACTTAATCCTGTTAGTTTCATTAAATCTTTAATGTTACACCAAGTTTTAGATACTAATTTTAAAGTTTCTTCTGCATTCATAATCTACCTCTCTTTCTTTTTTTGATGGTTTTAGTGTTCCCAACAACTCCCTTTAAGGATGTATATATAGTTATTAGCCATATATGTAACGAAGATTTTAGATAATCTACAACTCTCGTGCCAATAGAGATATTTGAGCCTTGCATTTGTTTAACGAGTCGGCATATATCGGCGATTTCCAACTCTATTTAGTTGTCAAAGAACGAATTATTTTAGTTGCAAAATAATATAAATTGCAACTATAAAGTATTATATATTGTTTAAAATTGTTTGTCAACAAAAAGTAGCAAATTTTATAAAATTAAAACTAAAAGGTTGAAAATAGTTTTAAAATGTGTTATATTTATATTGCGAAAGGAGTTATATTCGTATGAAAGATAATGCTGAAACTGTTGGACAAATGATAGCTCGTGCAAGAGAAGAAAAAAAATTATCAAGACGAGAACTAGCAAGAATTGCTAAAATAAGTGATACAGAACTATCAAGAATTGAATCAGGTGAAAGAGAAATACCAAATCCTAAAACATTAAGAAAGATTAGTACACATATAGGTATCAATTATAATGATTTAATGTATGCTGCTGGGTTAGGTTTTCAAGTAACTTCACTAAATCCTTTTTTAATTAATTATTATGAACATTTAAAAGGCGACCAAATTATAGATGCTATTTTAAATACAACAGCTATGATTAACAATTGGGAAGAATTAGTAAATAATTTTAATGAAAGATTAAAAAATGAAAAATTATCTGATTCAGAAAAAGAAATAATTTCACAGACTATTGAAGATACCGAGTATCAAATTAAAACAGCCGAAGAAATTGTTAAAGTTTTAAATAGTGCTAGAAGAAAGGAGGCAGTTGAAAATGATAAAAAGAAACAAAAGGATCAGTAATTGTGCAATTGTTATAAATATTTTATTGTTGTTATTTGCTATTTTGAGTGTAATTTTTAAGAAGAATCCATATTATGCTGTATATTGGATTTTAGTAACTTTAATGTTACTATTAGAAGTATTATATGTATGGATTTGGAGTAAAGTAGGAAGAAATGTAGATAAACATAAATCAAATACTATAAATAGATCATTTAATGATGTAACAGCCGTTACAGTTGTGATTAGTGGTTTATTATATTTAGCAGTTTTGTTTTATGAATTTTTAGACAAAAGTATTAAAACAAATTTATTTGTCATTTGGATAATGTATATATTATTAACTTTTGCAATATTATTTAATTATTTAGCAGTTTATAATGCTAACAAAGAAACAAAAGAACTCGTTGAAAAAACATTCAATAAAAAAAATTAATGACACCAATGACACGAAAAAATGGGAGTACCTCTCCCAAAAATTGCTGTCATGCTGTCATAAGTCATAAATAAAAACAGTATGATTTTAAAAATGATTTCATACGAGTCTGCAAATAGTTGGTTATTACAAAGTCAAGCAACTAGACTTGAAAAATTAAGGGCAATAAAATTAAAAAATAGTTAAATTAGATTTATAAATATAAAATAAGTGATGTAGGAGGAAAAAATGTTAAATGCAATAAAAAGAATTATAATAGTCGCAATAGGAGTTATTTTACAATTTGGATTTGCAATTGTAATAAGATTATTTTTTTATAAATATCTTGGAATTATTACATTAATTTATGATGTGATAAGTATTTTGATTGTTCTGGTTATTTTAAAAAATAGTACAAGACTTTCCAATGACTTACCGTGGGTGATATTAATTTTGGTATTTCCCATATTTGGGACAATTATATTAATTACTTTAGGAAAAAATTATGCTAAAAATAAATTACAAAAAAATATATTTGAAAAAGAAAGAGAATATGATCAATACTTAATTCAGAATGAAAATATTAGAAAAGAGTTAGAGGATAAAAAATTAGATAATATTAAGTATATCGTAAATATAGCTAAATTTCCTGTAAGTACTAATAATGAAATTGCCTATTATGATTTTGGGGAAAAATTTTACCCTGAACTATTAAAAGAACTAAAAAAAGCAGAGAAGTTTATATTTATGGAGTATTTCATAATAAAAGAAGGTATTATGTGGAATAGCATTTTAGATATATTAAAAGAAAAAGTAACTCAAGGGGTGGAAGTTAGACTATTATATGATGATGCAGGGAGTGTTGCTATGCTTTCTGCAAATTATCCAAAAGAACTTGCAAAATTTGGTATAAAATGTATTTCATTTAATAAATTAAGTCCCTTTAGAGGAATATTTATGAATAATAGAGACCATAGAAAAATCACTGTTATAGATGGAAAAGTAGCTTTTTCTGGGGGTGTTAATTTAAGTGATGAGTATATAAATATTAATAGTAAATATGGTATCTGGAAAGATAATGGTATTAAAATTGTTGGTGATGCTATCTGGAATTTAACAATTATGTTTTTGACTTTATGGAATGCTAATATGAATGAAGATAAAGATATTACAAAGTTTAAATATGATTTTAAGAATAGTAATAAAAAAAATGGATATGTTATTCCATACGGAGTTGCACCACTACATAAAGATTTAATTGGGGAAGATGTATATATTAATATGATTAATAGTGCGAAAAAATATTTATACATAATGACTCCATACTTAATAATTGATACTGATATGGTTAATTCACTTTGTAGGGCTGCGAAAAGAGGAGTTGATGTAAGAATAATTGTCCCAGGTATTCCAGACAAGAAAATAGTTTATACCCAAACAACATCGTTCTTTAAAGTGTTACATGATAATGGTGTAAAAATCTATAAATATTCAAATGGTTTTGTTCATTCAAAAGTATTTTTATCTGATGATGTTAGATCTGTAGTTGGAACAATAAATATGGATTATAGAAGTTTATATCATCATTTTGAAAACGGAATTTATATGGAAAATGTTAATGAAATAGATACAATATTTAAAGATTTTGAAAACACATTTAATGATTGTCAAAAATTGGATGATAAAGATGTTCATGTTGGCTTAATAAAATCTTTATGGCAAGCTATTTTAAGATTATTTGCACCATTGTTTTAGTTTTGATGGTTACAACAAAAGTTAGTGCATTAGATGATGTGTCTTTTTAATAAGTTAATAGTAAAATATATTTTACTTTTAAAAGAAAGAGAAAAAATAGAAAATTTAAGATCAGTTGATTTTAATTTAGAAAAAATGTAGTATTTGAAGTGTGTATGAAAAAAGATGTATATAAAATTCTTAATAGTATTTTAAAAATTATGATTATTGTAACTGCTGTTATTAAATTAGCAAATTCAGATTATAAAAGTGTTGTTATGCTTATTCTTGCTTTTTTATTAACACATTATGAAATTATTTTGAATAAATTATTCAAAATAAAATTAAATAATATAAATAATCTATTAATTGTATTATTTATATTTTTAGCCCAGTATTTAGGTTCTTGTTTAGGCTTTTATAGTTTATTTTCTTGGTGGGATATAATGCTTCATTTTGTATCTGGAATAATTATGTTTTTAATAGGAATAGATTTATATACCTTAATAAATAAAAACCAAAAGAATACAGGAGAATTAACTATGTTACTTTTTGCAGTATTTTTTGCACTTGCTATAGGTAATTTATGGGAGATTTGGGAATATACAACGGATGGTATTTTAAAAATGGATACCCAAAAAGCTGGAAAATTAGTAGGAAGACTAGCCTTAAATGATACAATGATGGATTTGATTACATCAACATTAGGGACAGTTCTAATTTTAGTATATAAAATTTTAAAATTAAAAGGAGAGAGGGAATGAATATTTTATTAGCTATCAATAGTAATTATGTATCACAAACGAAAGTATTACTTAAATCAAATTACTTAAATCAATTATAAAAAGTAATCCAAATGTTGTATATGATGTATATATATTATATAAAGAATTAAAAAAACAAGAAAAAGAATTAATTTTATCAAGTGTTAAAAATAGCAATATAGAAATTCATTTTATTAAAATAGATAATAAAGAAATCAATAATTTTCCTGTATATGAAAAAAGATATCCTATAGAAATATACTTTAGGTTATTTGCATCAAAATATCTTCCAAAAACTATTGATAAAATATTGTATTTAGATGTAGATACAGTTGTAATAAATTCATTAAGTGAATTATACACTATGGATTTTGAAAATAATTTGTTTATTGGTGCAACACATATAAGAAATGGGTTACATAAATTTCATAGTATGCGTTTGAATGTTAATGAAAAAAATATATATGTTAATACTGGAGTGTTGCTTATGAATTTAAAAGAGTTAAGAAATATTCCTGTAGAAAAAGAAGTGATATATTTTATTAAGAAAAACAAAAATAAATTATTATTACCAGATCAAGACATAATTTATGCTTTATATGGTGATAGAGTAAAAGAAGTGTCACCATTATTATATAATTTAGGAGATAAAGGTTTAAGATTACATAATTTAAATAAAAAAAATAAAATTGACATAGATTGGGTCAGAAAAAATACTGTTGTGATTCATTATTATGGTAGAAATAAACCATGGAATAAGAATTACGATGGAATATTAAATGTTTTTTATGATGAAATAATTTAATAATTCTTAATAATTTATAAATAGAATCTTAATAATTTTTTTCTATAATTATTGATAGAGGAGAAATTGTTTCATTATAAAAAATTCATTTTTAGAATTTATTATATTTTAAAGGAGTGATTTTATGTCAAAAGTATTAATTATAGATGATGATAAAGATATTTCAGAATTAATATCTTTAGTATTAAAAAAAGAACAAATTGAATCAAAAATCATTAATAATCCAGTAGATGCTCTTTCTTTTATAAAAAGTTCAAACTTTGATTATGATTTAATATTACTTGATATTATGATGCCAGAATTAAGTGGAACTGAATTATGTTCTAAAATTAGGGATAGTATTAATATTCCTATTATATTTGTATCGGCAAAAAGTGAAGTGATAGATAAAATTGTGGGTTATGAAATAGGTGGAGATGATTATATTACAAAGCCATTTGATAATACAGAACTTTTATTAAAAGTTAAATCTCATTTACGATTAAATAAAAGAGCAAGTAGTCAGAAAAAAGGAGATATTATTCGTATTGGAGAAATTACTTTAAATGTAGCAAGTTATGAAGTCAAAAGAAAAGATAAAAAAATAGATTTATCTACAAGAGAATTTGAGCTACTAAAATACTTAATGGAAAATGCAGGTATAGTTTTATCTAAAGAACAAATTTTTGAAAATGTTTGGGGAAGCGAATATGGAGATATAGGTACTGTTGCTGTCAATATTAAAAATTTACGAGATAAACTTGGAGATAATGATGAATATATTATAACTGTTTGGGGATATGGGTATAAATTTGCAAAGATAGTTGATGATAATGAGTAAGATTTTTGGTAATAAATTAAGAAAAAGATTTTTAGTTTCTGTATTATTTATAGCTTTAGTTAATGTTTTTTCGTTAATTTTATGGTATGGATTAAGAATAAGACCAATGCTTGTTAATGTTGAATCAATTGGAAAAACAATATTATCTGAAGAATTAAAATCTGATTATTCTTCATTTAATTCATTAGTAACTGATTTAAAAAATATAACCCAAGAATATAAAATTAAATTTCAGATCAAAAATTTAAATAATGAAATTATTAAATCAGACGAAATTGCAAAATCAAATTTTCAATTATTTAGTGATGTATTAAAGGCTGGCAGTGAAGTATATGTAGTAAATGCTTATATTAGTAATGATTTTGGTCCAACAAGAATAGTACTTTCTCTTATTTTATTCCAAATCATAATAATTTCAGTTCTAATGTTTATTATTTATAAATTTACAGGATACACCATTATTGCTCCAATTGAAAAAATTATAAATGATATAAAAAATTATAAATTTGGTAAAAAACCAGTTATAAGAAAGTTTAATAATGAACTTGATACTATTCAACAAGAATTTTCGGAATTAGTTGATTCTTTAGAAAACCAAAAATTAGAGCAAAAAAGGATTATTGCAAGTATTTCACATGATATAAAAACTCCATTAACTTCAATTATTGGCTATTCTTCTTTAATGGAAGATAATTTATCGAAAGAAGAAACAAAAAAATATAGTTCTAAAATTCATGAAAAAGCTATTCATATAAAAGATATATTAAGTGGTTTTGATGATTATTTAGTAAACTATGATAATAAAAAATTAAAATTAGATGAAATCGTAATAAAAGATTTAATTAATGAATTAAATGATGATTATAAGATAGATCTTAATAATAAAAATATTGAATTTAATGTTACTTCTAATTGTGAAAAGGAAAAAATCAAAATTGATATTTTAAAGATAAAGAGAGTTTTTTCAAATATTATTTCTAATAGCATAAGATATGTTCCGAAACATGGTGTTATTAATATAAATATTGAAAAGAAAAATAAAAATATAAAATTTGTAATAAAGGATAATGGAACAGGTATAAATGAAAATATTATTGATAAAGTATTTGATCCATTTTTTACAACAGATTCTTCAAGAAAAATATCAGGTTTAGGATTATCAATATGTAAAGAATTTATAGAACTTCATGGTGGAAAAATTAGGGGCTATAACAATAAAGGATTAGTTATTGAATTTACAATTCCAATGGAGATTAATATAGAATAAAAAAGTTAAAAATATTAAGCACAGTAAGACTTAATATTTTTTTAATAATTCTTAATAAAATAATTATAAAATATTAATAAAGAAGTAATAAAATGTTAATTGTAATATGAAAGGAGGACTTTTTATAGTTAATAAATAATTAAAAAGTAGAAAGTTATGTAGGAATTTATTAGTTTTTTTTGGATATTTCTAATTGCTTCATTTTTGGGATTTATAGTTGAAACATTATGGTTTATATTTAGATATAAAAAAATAGAATGGAGAAAAAGTTTAATTTATGAACCAATTATACCAATTTATGGAGCTGTTGGACTTATTATATTGTTAATATGTAGATTATTAAATATAAAGAAAAATATGCAAATATTTATTGTAGGATTTATTGTAAGTACATTAGTTGAATTCATATCTAGTATTTTACAAGAAAAAATATTTGGGACAATTTCATGGGATTATAGTAAATTTCCTTTAAATTTAGATGGAAGGATAAATATTTTGTATTCTGTATTGTTTGGAATAGCATCCGTTCTCTTATGCAAATATTTTCTATTCCCTCTTGCTGACTATTTTTTTACATTAAATTTGAATGGAAATATTATTTTAATATTTATTATAACAGTATTGTTCTTTATATATGATGCTATTATTTCATATATTGCATTTTTTAGAATGAAGGAGAGGAGAAATAATATCAAAAGAACTGGTAAATTCTGGAATTATATAGATAAAAAATATAATGATAAATTTTTAAAATATATTTATCCAAATGCAATTGTTGTCTAATAAATAATAAAAAAGGAAAGGTGAAAAGAAAATGAAAATAAAAATTATAGGACAAAATTCAAGTAATAAAATGAAATTAATAAAAAATTTAGAAAGGTGTTTGAAAAATAATGAGATTCAAGCTGATGTTGAAGATTCTCAAAATCAAAAAGATTTAGATAAATATAATGTTTCTAATACGCCAGCATTTATAATCAATGATAAAGTAATCAGTCAAGGAAAAGTTTTAACAGAAAAGGAAATCAAAAAATATATTCAAATCTTAAATTAATAGAAAGGGAAATTTAATATGGATTATTATTTTATAAGTTATGGTCTAACATTTATTACCTTAATAATAACTGGAGCAGCTCAAGCATTTGTTTCGTCTTCTTATAGTAAATATAGTAAGGTAAAAAATGAAAGAGGACTTACAGGATGCGAAGCAGCAAGATACATATTAGATAAAAATGGACTGCAAGATGTATCTATTTGTGAAGTAAATGGTTATTTAAGTGATCATTATGATCCGCGAAAAAAACAAGTAAATTTATCAAAAGAAAATTATCATGGTACTTCTATTGCAAGTGTAAGTGTTGCTTGTCATGAATGCGGTCACGCAATTCAAGATAAAGTAGGATTTATTTTTATGCGAATTAGAGCCAGTTTAGTACCAGTAGTTAATTTTTCTTCTTATGCCGGCTATTTTGCTATTCTTTTAGGTATAATATTTGGAGCATTTAACTTAATTTGGATTGGTATTTTGCTAGAAGGAGCTATTTTACTATTTCAAATAATAACATTACCTGTAGAAATAGATGCTAGTAAGAGGGCATTAAAAGAACTGGATTATTCGCATTTTTTAACAAGTAAAGAATTAAAGAGTGGTAAAACAATATTAACTGCGGCAGCACTCACTTATGTTGCTAGTGTTGCAACAACACTGATTCAAATATTAAGATTGATATTCATGTTTGGAAGAAGGGAAGATTAATGACTCAAGAGGAATCGAGATTAAAAGAGTTTGGTAAAATTAAATTATATTATGAATCAGCTTTAAAGCAATTACAGACAGAACTAAATCTCATAAATGATGAGTTTTCTACTTTAAGTGAAATACAACCAATAGACCATATAAAAACAAGAATAAAATCATTTAGTAGTCTTTATGAAAAAATGAATCGTAAAAATATAGATTTTACAATTGAAAATACCTTTTTGTTATGTGATATTGTAGGAGCTAGAATTGTTTGTGATTTTGTTGATGATATTTATTCTGTAATAAATAAAATAAAGAGTAAAAGTAGTCTTAAAATTATTGAAGAAAAAGACTATATAAAAAATCCAAAGAGGAGTGGTTATAGGGGATACCATATTATTGTTCAAATCCCTGTTGTTATTAATGAAATTAAAAGAGATATAAACTGTGAAATTCAGATAAGAAGTACAGCAATGGATTTTTGGGCATCCAGTGAACATAAATTAAATTACAAATCAACTTGTATGTCTGATAAGGATAAAAAAGAGTTAAAAAAACTTGCAGATGATATTTGGAAGATGGATCAAATAATGAATAAACTTTCAATAAAAAGAAAACAATCCAATTTGTTAGAATCAAAACAAGCTACTGACATAAATCTATTAAGTAGATTATTTACAAAAAATATGGAAAATAAAGTATATTAATAAGTAGCTAAAATAAGAAAGGTATTTGAGAAAGTATGAAGTTAAAAAAGTTAAAGCTAATCAGTTAATTCGTTTTATTTTAAGTCTTCTAGTTGTGGCTATAATGATAAGACAAATTTTCTTAAAAGATTGGTTTTTGATGTTTGCGTGCTTTTATACCTTAGTATTATTTTCAATACCGAGAATATTTGATAAAAAATTTAATATTAAATTTCCAATAGCAATAGAAATTACAATATACCTTTTTATTTTTGCTTCAGAAATAATGGGAGAAATAGGAGAATATTATATAAATGTTTCATGGTGGGATGATTTGCTTCATTTTACAAGCGGAATGTTATTAGTATCGGTAGGTCTATTTTTTATAACTCTTGTAGAAAAAAGTATGAGAAATTAAAGTTACCAATACTTTTTAAGATAATAACTTCATTTTGTTTTACTATGACACTTCTTGTTTTCTAGGAATGTATTGAGTTTGGCATAGATAATCTTATGGGTACTGATATGCAAAAAGATACTGTAATAACAGATATTATAAGTGTTAATCTAAATGATGATAAAGTTAATAAAGCCATAAAAATTGGTATTGATAAATTAACTGTTAATGGAGAAGATTGGATTCAAAAATATGGTGGATATATTGATATTGGATTATATGATACTATGTATGATTTATTAGATGGTATTATTGGAGCTTCTGTATTTTCTATAAGTAGATTATATCTATTTAAGAAAAAGCAAAGAGATAAGGGGGTAAAAATGAAATTTGCAAATAAAATTCAAAAGTTTATGTATGGAAGATATGGTTCTGATGATTTATATAAATTTTTGTTTAAATTGTATATATGCTTATTTATTATTAGTATATTTGTAAGAAACAATATATTAGTAATATTGGAACTTGTTACAATTACGATTATGTTTTATCGTTTCTTTTCTAAAAATATTTATAAAAGAAGTAATGAAAATCAAAAATTTATAAAAACAAGAAATAAGATACTAAAACCTTTTGAAAATATTAAAAGAAATTATAAAGATAAAGATCATATTTATAAAAGATGTCATAAGTGTAAAACGACTTTAAAACTTCCGTTACCTATGAAAAGAGGTTTCAAACATGCTAAGTGTCCTCATTGTGGTAAAAAAGTTACATTGTTTGCATTTAAGTATCAAAAAGTAGAAATAATTAGAAACAACTACCATAGATAGAATAATAACCTTAATAATAGGAAATTTTGTTTGATTATTTGGAATAATATTAAGAGTTAAATTGAAAAATAGTTAGATAAATTTGTATGAGTAAAAAAATCTAGTAATCAAAAGACTACTAGATTTTTACTACTTATTTAAAACTACATAACAATAGTCATAAATATAT
>CANQST010000017.1 GCA_947626595.1 uncultured Bacilli bacterium
AACGACAATTATAGAACTTCTCCATAGTATTAAATTTCCCCCTTTCGTAAAAGTTCGAAAGTAAGTTTAACACAATAAAAAGACTAATGCAAATCGAGGTTTTGATAAATTCAAGACCATTTTCCCTATGAATTTTACAAATTCACCTAGGGGAAAAAGAAAAATTCAAGGCACTTTTGCCCTGAATTTAACAAATTAGTAAAAATTCAAATTTTTTACTTTTTTTAAAAAACTGTCAATTTCTTGGTAGTTCTATTCAATAGACCAGTTTATTTCTTTAATACCATGAGCTTTTAAGAATTCATTTGTCTTGGAGAAAGGCTTGCTTCCAAAGAAACCATTATATGCTGAAAAAGGTGATGGATGAGCACTTTCAATAACATAATGTATTTTGTTTGTTATTAATTTTTTCTTTGCCCTGGCATAACTTCCCCAAAGTATAAAGACGACAGGGGTAGTTTTTTCATTAATTATTTTTATTATTTCGTCGGTAAAAGTCTCCCAGCCATGATCTTTATGGGAAGTTGGTGTATGTGCTTCTACTGTTAAAACAGCATTAAGTAAAAGTACTCCTTCTTTTGTCCATGGTTTTAAAGAATTTTTCTTAGGAAATGGTATACCTAAATCACTTTCTAATTCTTTAAAAATATTTTGTAAAGATGGTGGTTTTAATACTTCATTACTAACTGAAAATGATAATCCCTCAGCTTGATTTGGCCCATGATATGGATCTTGTCCTAATATAACAACTTTTACATCATTATAGTCAGTATAACGAAAAGCATTAAATATTTCATTTTTCTTAGGATAAATTGTTTTACTTTTATATTCATTATTTACAAAGTTTATTAAATTAGTAAAATATTCTTTTTTATACTCTTCTCTTAATAAATTGTCCCAACTATTACCTATCATTTATACCACCTACTTATGATAACTTTCATTATTAATTATTTTATATCCTCTATAGATTTGTTCAAGAAGAAGTACTCTAAATAGTTGATGGGGAAAAGTCATTTTAGAAAAAGATAATGATAATTTAGAAAGATTTTTTATTTCGTCGCTAAGTCCATAGCTACCACCTATTATAAAAGTAATATTACTATTTTCTATTAAGATATTTTCTAATTTCTTAGAAAATTCTATAGAGCTTAACTCTTTACCATCTATTTCTAATGTTATAATGTATTCCTTATTAGTTAAATATTTTTTTATTCTTTCTTTTTCAATGTTTAGAGCCTTTTCTTTTTCTACAAGTCCCTCATCTTTTACTTCTATTATTTCAATAGTAGTATATTTTCTTATTCTTTTTAAATATTCATTTAAAGCTTCTTTTAAATAGTTTTCTTTTATACTACCTACAGCAATTATTCTTATCATATTACACCTCTATTAAAGGACTTTCTTCTTTTTGTCTAGCAACTAATACTTTTATATCCTTGCTAATATTTTCTTCTTCTAAAGCTTCTAGAGCTAATTCTTCAGTGTTGTTTTTTTCGCTTAAGTGAGCTAGGATAATATACTTAGTATTTTCACCAACTAGATTTTTTAAGTATTTAGCAGTTGTCCTATTAGATAAATGACCATAATCACTAATAACTCTTTCTTTTAGAAATCTAGGATAAGGACCATCCATAAGCATGGCCTCGTCATGATTACTTTCTATGAAGTAACAGTCTTTTTTTACCATCTTGGCTAAGAGTTTACGATTAATATAGCCAGTATCTGTAATATAGGCAAGGCTTTTATTATTATGGGTTATGATATATCCTACTGAGTATGGTGCATCATGAGATGTATGCATTAATTCTATTTGGACATCATTTATAAAGAATAAGTCTTCAATAAATTGGCATCTTTCTTTGGGAACTTTATCTTTTAAGCTGTCATACATGGCTTCGGGTATATAGACAGGTAGATTAGTGTATTTGATTAAGGCAGTTAAACCTTTTATATGATCAGCATGATTATGGGTTATTAAAATTCCTGTAAAAGAGTTAAAGTTTATATTTAGTTCTTCAATACTTCTTTTTAAAGTTAAGTAGGAAATTCCCATATCTATTATAAGATTTGTATTTTCACATAGAACTAAAGAACAGTTCCCTTTGGACCCACTAGCAATTACTTTAAGTTTCATTTTAATAGAATGCCATTGGGTTTTGAGCTACTCCTCGATATGGATAACCATACCAAATTGAGAAGTGAACATGGATACCCGTTGCCATACCTGTCATACCCATACCACCAATTACTTGTCCTTTTTCTACTTGTTCGCCTGCACTTACACGTCTACATCCAGGGCACATATGTGCATATAGTGAATAATAACCATTATGGTGGTCAATGATAATGTATTCTCCTCTATCGCCATAACCACCTGGGTAACCACCCGTTTTCTTCTTGGACTCCACTACTGTACCAGCTTGAGCCGCAAAGATATTTGAACCAAAACCGCATCCAGCAATATCAGTTCCATCATGTAAGCTTCCCCAACGCCAACCAAATGGACTTGTAATATTTGAGCAAGTTGCAGGCCAGCCCCATTGACCTTTTGTTGGTACTGGTGCACCATAACCAGGAGTATATGTAGGCTTTGTTCCTTTAACAATTATTTCTGTTACGGGTTCTTTAATAGTTTCTGTAGAAAGAGGTTGAGTACTAATAGTTTCACCATTTTTCTTAAATACTCTTCTAGTTACTTTCTCTTCACCAGGTACACCGGCTTGAATTACTTTACTATAGTCGGTATATTTATCGTCGTCATATTGAGTTTCTGTAGTAAAAGGTTTTGTTTGTCTTTCAACAACGTAATCGTCTTCTATTACATTAAATTGCGGTTTAATTATACCTAATGTTACTTCTTGACCTGGTGATAGTAAACTGTTCTCGTCAGTAAAATTAGTGTTCGCAATTAAAAATTCTTCTACTGATAATTTATTATTTGCAGCAACTGTTGGTATAGTATCACCTTTTTTTATTGTGTATGTTGCTTGTTTTTCAGTTGTTCCAAATAAAAGAAATTTAGTTAAGTCTTCTTCTGTTTGATAAATAGTTTTATCAATTGGTATATTTTGTTTTTTTATAGTTATTTTGTTTTCAATATATATATTTTTGATAATACTTCCCGTATCTTTTATTTCTTCTTGAGTATCATTGGCATATGCCTCGTAATCACTTTCTGGTATAAATGATTTTACTGTTTTTTGAATAGCATTTTCAAACATATTTTTATCAAGGCAATAAATTATTTTGGTTTGACCTTTAATAGTTTTTCCATTACTATCTTTAGTATCAACGCCTTTTATTTTTATCATGTAACCGCTAATAGTAAATGGTGATATATCTTTTATTTCTGAATATATTTCTTCAACCGACTTAACACTGTTAGAATAAGTTATTTCTTTTACAATGTCTAAATCTTCTGGTAGATAGACTTTTGATACTTTATATCTATTCTTTATTTCTTGTTGTTTTTTATCAATGTAGTCTTCTAGTCTTTTTTTGGAAGAAATTAATCCTAATGATTTACCTTTTAAATAGACATGATATACACTATGAGGTTTTAATGATATACTTTTAAATCCTGGAGTTATAAATAGTGATATCAATAAAATTATGGTTATTAATAGTTTAAATCTTTTCATTCTTTATTTTCCTCCGTCTTATCTTTGCGTAAATTTAAGAAAGTAGATGTATTTTTTTTGAATAGTAATTCGATAGTTGCGGTTGGGCCATTACGATGCTTGCCAATGATAAGTTCACTGATACTATTGTTGTCTTCACTACGGCTTTCTTTATGGTAATAATCGTCACGATAAAGGAAAGCGACAATATCGGCGTCTTGTTCTATGGAACCTGACTCACGTAAATCACTCATTAATGGTCGTTTATCTTCTCTTGCTTCAACGCTACGTGATAATTGTGACAAGGCAATTACCGGAACGTTTAATTCCATGGCAAGAGTTTTAAGACTACGAGAAATGTCTGATACTTCTTGTTGACGATTGGCTCCATAATTTTTACCACCTGATATTAATTGAAGATAATCGATAACGATTAGGCTTAGGCCTTTTTCAGAACTTGCTAAACGACGACATTTGGCTCTTATTTCACCAATGGTTATACCAGGTGTGTCGTCAATTACCATATTGGTATTAGCTAAACGTGAAGCGGCTTCATTAATTCTTTTCCAATCGTTATTAAGTAAGTTTCCAGTACGTAATTTAAAGCCTTCTATTTGTCCTAGAGAAGAAAGTATTCTCATAGCTAGTTGCTCGCCGCTCATTTCCATATTGAATAAAGCAACGCTTTTTTCTTGTTGCATCGCAACATGGGTTGCAAGATTAAGGGCAAAGGCTGTTTTACCCATAGCTGGTCTAGCGGCAATGATAATAAGTTCATTTTCATGTAGACCAGTTGTTATTCTATCAAAATCATACCATCCTGTTGCTAGACCGGTTATTTCGCCTTTACTTTCTGATAGTCTTTCTAAATCAGATTGAGTTTTAGTTAAAACGTCTTTAATAGAACGAAACTCACTAGCTTTTCTATTTTTAACTATATTTAAAATTTTCTTTTCAGAGCTATCTAATATTTCATTAACACTTTCGTCAGTATTGTAGCCACTAGAGGCAATCTCTGTTGCTGTTTCAATTAAGTTTCTTAGAATAGCTGCTTCTTCAACACTTTTTATATAATAATCAATATTAGTTGCGGTTGGGACAAAGTTTAAAACCTCTGATAAATACTCTACTCCGCCAACTAAGTTAAGTTCATTTTTATTTTTTAAATAACT
This sequence comes from uncultured Bacilli bacterium, assembly GCA_947626595.1. GTDB lineage: Bacteria > Bacillota_I > Bacilli_A > RF39 > UBA660 > CANRGD01. The sequence continues at coordinate 4,796 of CANQST010000017.1, forward strand.
TGTTACGGTTGTTAAATCAATTGGAGTTTTTTCTTCCATTAAAGAGGCCATAGCCGCAAAAATTTTACCATTTTTTTCATTATAAAAAGCTTCTGGTGTTAGACTTTCAGTGGCTTTTTGTAGGGCATACTGTGAAAGAAAACATGAACCTAAAACAGATTGTTCTGCCTCAAAATTATTAGGTAAACTTCTTGTAGGCATTGTACCACCTCCTTATATTTATTTTATTAAATGTACTTTTATTACTGCTGTTACATTAGGATAAAGATTTATATTGACATTATGAAAGCCAAGTGAAGAAATTTGATTATTAATTTCAATCATACTTTTTTCTACTTTATATGACTTTTTTTCTAATTCTTCTTTTATTTGTTTAACGCTTATACTACCAAATACTTTATCTCCAGCACCAGTTTTGACTTTGAATTCTAAGATAACTTTATCAAGTTTTTCTTTTAAAAGAAGAGCTTGTTGTTTATTTTCTTCGTCTTCTTTGGCTTTCTTTGCTTGTTCATGAGATAATTTACTTAGAGTTTCTTTAGTCTTTTTGACAGCGTAACCATTTTTTATTAAAAAGTTCTCGGCATAGCCATCTTTAACATTTTTGATATCCCCTTTTTTTCCTTGGTTTTTTAAATCTTTTATAAAGATTACTTCCATCTAATCACTTTCCTCTTTTAAGTATTTTTTTAAATCTTGTTCAACTTTGCTTATGGTAGTTTTTTCGAATTTGGCAGCGCCGTTGTAGTTATCACCACCACCGCCTAGTTTTTCTAAAATTTTACTTATATCAAAATTACCAAGACTTCTAGCAGAAATACCAACAGTATCTTTACCAATTTTACCTATAACAAATGAAGCTTCAATATTATTGAAGAAAAGTAATGTATCGGCAATTTTAGCCAAGTCTTCGCGACGATAGATGGTATAAGGTGTTGCTTTGGTAAAAGCAATCTTGCCATCTATGGTTTCAATTCCCGCTAAAAGTTTTTGCCTTTCGGTATACTCATTTATATCTTGTTTTAATAAATATTGAACTTTTTTAGCACTTCCGCCTAAACTAGCCAAGTAATAGGCTGTGTAATAGGTTTCAGGTTTTGTTTTTAAGGTAAAGTTATTAGTATCTAAGACAATTCCTGCTAGTAATATTGTTGCATAGTATGACTCTAGTTCAACATCATAATATTCAACTAGTTGTGTAATCATTTCACAGACACTTGAGGCATCAGTATCAATAATTGATAAGGCATCTTTAATGGTATTCTTGCCTGTTTCATGATGGTCAATAATTATTTTTTCTTCTATTAATTTTAAAGGTGTTTTACTTTGAACTAATTCTTCTTTATTTGTATCTAAAATAATAAGCAAATTCTTGCGAGGCCTTTTATATAGGTATTTTTCTAAGTCTTCGCTTTTTATTATATCTATACATCCTTCTAATTCTCTTAGAACTTTTTCTACTCCTAATTCATGAAATTTATCGTCTATTACTAGAAAAACTTTTTTTCTTTTACGTTTTAATATCATATACATGCCAATAGAACTACCTAAAGCATCTAGATCTAAATCTTTATGAGCCATTAGAAAGATAGTTTTAGCATGGCGAATTTTTCTGTTTAGTTTTTTTCTATTTTCAATTATCCCCATTTAGTCCTCCTTTAAAGTACATATTTATTATATAATAAATAAGGAGTTTTGTCTAACATAGAAGAAAAAAACTATCTATAAATTTAGATAGCTAATTATTTACTTATTTTGCATAAGGTAAAAGGGCAATAGCACGAGCTCTTTTTACTTCTTTAGCAATATGTCTTTGATGTAGAGCACAGTTACCAGTAACTCTTCTTGGAACTATTTTACCTTTTTCATTTATATATCTTCTTAGTGTTTCAGGATCTTTGTAATCTACAGTTTTTCCTGCACACATCATGCAAACTTTTTTCTTTCTTCGATTAAATTCTGCCACTTTGTAACCTCCTTATTAAAATGGTAAATCATCATCACTAACTTCTATGCTAGCACCAAAGTCGGCAAATGGATTACTGTCGATGTCAGTACCTTTAGGTTCAACTGGAGCATCAGCAAAATCGTAAGGTGTTGGTTCAGCATTGGCCATTGACGATGTAATGTTACTACTTTGATTTGTATTATTTGAGGAATTTTTAGAACCTAAAAACTCGACATTGTCAGCGATTACTTCAGTAATATATCTTTTTTGACCATCTTGTCCATCATAACTTCTTGTTTGAATTCTACCCTCAATAGCAATTTGACTTCCTTGAGATAAATAGTTTTTAACGTTTTCAGCTTGTTTTCTCCATACAACTATGTTAATGAAGTCAGCCTCTCTTTCACCTTGTTGATTAGTAAAGTTTCTATTTACAGCAAGTGAAAATGTTGCTACGGGTGTATTATTACCTGTATATCTTAGTTCTGGGTTTCTTGTTAATCTTCCTATTAAAAATACCTTATTCATAAAATACCTCTTATTTTTCTTCTACTTTAACAACTAAATGACGAAGTAGATTTTCATTAATTCTAGCAACACGGTCAAATTCTTTTATAGCTTCAACAGGTGAAGTTACTACATATAAGTAATAGTATCCTGTATTAAGCTTATTTATTTCATAAGCTAATTCTCTTTGGCCCATTGCTTTTTCTTCAATAATATTTGCCTTTTGCTCTGTTAGAACCTTTTTCATTTCCTCAGCTACCTTTTTAATTTGAGCTTCTTCAATGTCAGGTCTAACGATAAAAGTAATTTCATACTTATTCATTATCTACACCTCCTTTTGGACTTATGGCTATTAAAATAGCAAGGAGTATTAAAATACTCGGTATTATTATAACAAACAAATATTAGTTTGTAAATAATAAATTTTGTCCACTTTATTAGGCTTTTTTAGTAATTTTTTAAGTTTTTCTTAACATCTCTATTTATGTCACGTAATTTTATAGTTTCTCTTTTATCATAGTTCTTTTTACCACGACATACACCTAATAATATTTTTAAGTTTTTACCTTTGAAGTATGCTTTTAAGGGAATTAAAGTTAAGCCTTTTACTTCTAAGTGATTTTTTATCTTTTTTATTTCTTTTTTATGAAGAAGAAGTTTTCTAGTTCTAGTTTCTTCATGATTAAAAATATTGCCTTCTTTATATTCTCCAATAAACATATTTAGTAAAAACACTTCATTATTTTTAATTATGCCATAAGCATCTCTTATATTACAGTTTCCAGCTCTTACTGATTTGATTTCAGTACCGGTTAGGGCAATGCCTGTTTCATATTCTTCTTCAATAAAATAATCATGTCGGGCTTTTCTATTTATAATTTCCACTTTATCACCATCTTTTTAATTTGTATAGCCGCTTACTCCCCATACTAATTCAGGATATCTTTCACTAACTACAGCTTTATATTTTTCATAAAAAGTAGTGTAATTTGAAAGTAATGAATTATTTAGACTAGGATATGGATATACTTTAAAGTTTCTCTTACCACTATATGAACTTTTAGTATAAGTAAGTTCAGCTTTAGGATTAATTACGCTATTAGTAATAGTACCATCAATATCAACATGTTTTTTTAGAGTAACTTCCATCATTAAACCAGTTAGACGTTCAGTACCTTCCTGGTCAGATATTATATTACCTAAAGAATAGATAACAAAAGTCTTACCATCATTTATATATTCAACAGGTTCAACAACATGGGGATGGGCTCCTATTATTAAATCAACTCCTAGACTGCTTAAGTAGTTAGCAATTTCTTCTTGTTTTGCAGATACACCTAAAGAATATTCTGTTCCCCAGTGCATAGCGACAATAACAAAGTCGACTTTGTCTCTTACTTGACTTATATCATTTTGAGCTTTTTCGTCAGAGTAAACATTATTTAAATATTCTTTTCCAACGGGAGTTTCTAGACCATTGGTCCAAGTAGTGTATGATAAAAAGGCATATTTAATATTGTTCTTTTCGTAAATAACTGGGGTATTTCTTTCTTCCCAAGAAGTCCATTGACCACTAAAGGCTACATTTTTTTTAGTTTTCCAATAATTAACTGAGTTTATGACACCAGCTTCGCCTTTGTCCATAGTATGATTGGTCGCTAAAGAAACTATGTTGAAGCCAGCATCTAAAAAGGCATCTCCTACACTTTGAGGAGAATTAAAGCATGGGTAACTTGAGTATCCTAGTTCTTCACCGCCAAGTATTGTTTCTTGATTATAGTAGGCTAGGTCATATTTTGAAGAAATAGGTTTAATATATTCAAGCATAGGAACGAAGTTATATGTACCATCAGATTGGTAAGCATCTTCATAAACAGAGTTATGAATTAAAGCATCTCCTACCATAAAAAGACTAGCTGTATATTCTTTTGGTTCTTTTTTTTCGGTTTTTTCTTCTTGTTTTACTTCTTTTTTAGGTTCTTCTTTTACTTTTTTGGAATTATTTTTTAAGTAAAAGGTTCCTGCTAAAGAAGCTACTATTACTAGTATTATAATAGTTAAAAATACTTTAATACCTTTTTTTAATTTTCTTTTCTTTACTTTACTACTCATACTATTAAACCTTTCTTACTATTTCAAAATCTATGGTTTTTTCTTCTTTAGAAGCTCTAGTTACTTTAACAACAACTTTTTCTCCTATAACATATTTTACGTGAGTTCTTTCTCCTGTTAAGGTCATATGTTCTTCGTCAAAATGGAAAAAGTCAGGCATATCACGTAGAGGAACTAAGCCTTCTATTAGATTATCAAGTTCAACAAACATACCAAAGCTTGTTACTGAGGAAATCATTCCAGTAAATTGTTCACCAATATGTTTTTCCATATATTCAGCCATCTTCATATCTTCTACTTCTCTTTCGCAATCAACACTTGCTCTTTCTCTAGCGGAAGAATGGTCGGCAATATAAATTAGTTTTTCTTCCCATTTATGAATAGTGGTCATGTCAATTTTACCGTCGAATAAATATGTATGTAGCAGACGGTGAACTGTAGTATCAGGATATCTTCTAATAGGTGATGTGAAATGGGTATAACAATTGCTTGCTAAACCATAGTGGCCTAGATTTTCTGGCTTGTAAACAGCTTTTTGCATGCTTCTAAGTAATAGACTTGAAAGTATTTTGAATTCGGGCTTATCTTTCAAAAAGTGTAGTAGGCGCTGCATAGTTGTCGGTTTAGTGTCTTTAATATCTCCTGGTATTTGGTAACCAAGACTGCCAATAAAGCCTAAGAAACTTCTTATTTTTTCTTCTTTTGGTACTTCATGAACACGATAAATAAATGGCAAGTTCATAAAGTATATGTGCGTTGCGACACACTCATTAGCAGCTATCATGAAGTCTTCAATTAAATTTTCACCTAAACTTCTATCTCGTAAAACAACTTCAGTTGGTACACAATTTTCGTCGACTAATATTTTAGCTTCGTCAACTTCAAAATCAATATAGCCTCTTTTTATCTTGGCTTTTCTTAGTATTTGAGCTAATTCTTCCATTAAGCGAAGACTTTTTACGTAAGGAAGATAACCATCAGGAATAACATTGTCTGCTAAGATACTATTTACTTTCTTGTAAGTCATTTGAATTCTTGATTTTATAACACTTGGAAAAATTTCATAATTTAATTGTTTACCAGCTCCGTCAAACTCCATAACACAGGAAATGGCTAAACGATCAACATTAGGGTTAAGGGAACATATTCCATTAGAAAGTTCATGGGGTAGCATAGGAATAACTCTATCTACTAAATAAACACTTGTTCCTCTTTCCATAGCTTCATTGTCAAGAGGACTGCCTTCTTTGACGTAGTAACTAACATCCGCAATATGAACACCTAGTTCATAATGACCATTAGGAAGTTTTTTTATTGAAATGGCATCGTCTATATCTTTGGTATCGTCTCCATCGATAGTAAATATTTCTTCTTCTCTTAAATCTTTTCTACCAACTATTTCTTTGTCTGATACTTCCATAGGAATGGTTTTTACTTCTTCTTTTACATCTTCTGGGAAATCAACATTTATATTATATTTATATACTATTGATAAAATATCCGTACCAGGGTCATTTTTATGACCAATTATTTCAGTTATAGCGCCTTCATATTTATAATTGTTTATTCTTTTACCTAATTCTACAACGACTTTATGCCCATCAACAGCATTTAAAGTTTTATCTTTAGGAATAACTATTTCTAATTTAATTTTGGCATCATCTAATTTAATATGACCAAGACCTTTTTTATCAAAAGTAACTTCACCAATATATCTTTGAACTTGTCTTTTTATAATCTTTAGAACTCTTCCTTCTAGGCGGTCTAGGGTCATTTTACTAGTTATTTCAATCAAAACAATATCGTCATGAATAGCACCATTCATATTATCTTGAGAAATATAAACATCGTCTTCCATATTTTCTATTTCAACAAAGCCAAAACCTTTTTTATTAGCGCGCATTATACCTTTTCGTAAATGACTATTTTCTAGCAATAAGTATTTATCTTTATTAGTATGATATATTACAATTTCTTCTTCTAGTTTTTTTAATTCTTCTACTAATTTAATAGTATCTTGAACATTTTTAATCCCTAGTTTATCTTGTAATTCATATACATCTAATGCCTTACTTTCATTTTTTAAAATATTTATAATATCGTCTCTCACTAATATCACCCTTTACATTAATTATACTTTATTTTTAAGCCGATAACTAGTCTTTTTTTGCTTACTAAATTCATTGTAGTACAAATGTTTTAAATTGTCAAGCGATAAAAATAACTTTTTTTATACAAAAAGAAAAAGGGCTAAGCCCTAGATAAACATTGCTACTAAGCATATTCCAAAAAATGCTAAGCCCAATATCAAAGTAATTCTACTTATTACTAGTTCAGAGCCTCTTTCTTTACGTTTAGTAAATAATTCTGAGCCTCCTCCAGCAATTATTTGAGCACCGCCTTCTGATTTGGAACTTTGTAATAAAACGATAATTATTAATAAAATTGATATAATTAAAAGTGCTGTTTCCATGCTATCCCTCCAAGTAACATCATTATATTACCATAATTTATGCTTTTTCGCAACTTATTTTTATTTATATGTTAATCCTTTTTTAAAATTATACCTTATCATTAGTTAAATTTATACCTGAGCTTATAGTATATAATATCTCTTTGGAAAGGAGATTTTTTATATATGCATAATAAAGAATAGTTGTTTAAACCATTAAGTTTATCTTGAACAAGTTTTAAGAGAAAGAAATGAAAGATCAAAAGCAAGGGCGAGCAAAGCGAGTTTATCTTGACCCTTGCTTTTTAGATTTCATAATTTAAAATACTCCAACAAACAAAGTTCACCTTTGTTTGTTATCTATATTATAAATCGGTATAATTTTAACTAATGATTAACACTTATTTTTATTTATATCTATTTTTAGTTTCAGACTGACCTATTATTTTTAATGAAGCAGGAGTTAGTACTGTTTTACCAAACTTCTCATTGATAGTATCTACCATTTTTTGAAGATGTTCGTCTTCTTCCTTTTCTTCCTTTGCTTCTTCAAAAAGAGAAATTTGTTTTTCTTTAGACTTACTTAATCCGGATAAACGCACTCCTATAAGGCGAATGGGTTCTTCATTATAATTCTTTTCTAAAATATTAATTACTGTTTCATATATCTTCTTAGTATTATCAGTCTTATTTTCTAATTTTAGTTGAACTGAAGAGCTAATAAATTCTTTATTTTTAAAGATAATTGCGACAGTATCGGCATATAATTTTTGTTTACGAAGTTGTCTTGTAAGTTCTTCTGTTTGTCTAAATAAAACATTTTTTATTTTTTCTTTATCAGTCAAATCAAAAGGAAGAGTTTCGGAAATACTAATACTAGGATTTTTACTATTTTTCTTTTCTACTTTGGAATTATCTATGCCAAGTGAAGCTTCTTTTAAGTAATGAGCTTGACTTTTGAAAACTTTTTCTAACTTTTTTTCACTGGTATTAGCAAGGTCTTTAATAGTATAAATGTGCATCTTTTCTAGTTGTTCTTTAGTTTTTTTGCCACACATAAATAAATCTCCTACTGGAAGAGGCCATAGTTTGGAGGCAATTTCTTCAGGAAAAAGAGTGTGAACTTTATCAGGCTTTTCAAAGTCAGAGGCCATTTTAGCACATAGTTTATTTTTACCAATACCAACATTTACGGTATAACCGAATTGTTTTTTGATTTCTTCTTTTATTTTATAAGCTAAGTCAAGATAATTTTTATATAAGTAATTAGTCCCTGTCATATCTAAAAAGCATTCATCAATAGAATAGCGTTCAATTACAGGAGTAAATGTAGATAAATATTTATATAATTCATTTGACTTTTTGTAGTACCATTCATAATTAGGAGGAAATATTTTTAATGATGGACATTTTATTCTTGCTTGATAAATGGTTTCGGCAGTCTTAATACCCATCTTTTTCGCAATAGGAGATTTTGCTAGGACAATGCCGTGGCGTTTACTCTCGTCGCCTCCTATAATAGAAGGTATTTTTCTAATATCTTCTTTATAACCATTTTTAAGTAATAATATGGCTGTCCATGATAGAAAGGCATTATTAACATCAACATGAAAGATTATTCTGTCCATATTACCACCTCTTTTTTATTATAAAACATATTTTCGAATTAAGCAAATTTTCTTATGTATACTCCCTGTTTACATATTATTTTTTGATTTTAGTCCATAATAGTATTAGACGGGTAGTGGTATTATGAATAAATATGAGATTAATATTTATGAACAAATAGCTGAAAATATTAAGAAATATCGAAATGAAGCTGGAATTACCCAAGCAGAGTTAGCTGAAAAGGTTGGTGTTTCTCATGAATTCATTAGAAGAAACGAGTCCAAGAGAGGTATTAAGTCTTTTTCAGTTGATACGCTTTGGAAGATTGCTTTGGTTTTGAATGTTGACCCTGGAAAATTATTTGAAATTGATATAGACGAATTTGTGGAAAAGTAACACATTAAAAACTGCTCAATTGCAGTTTTTTTCTTTATCTATTATTCCATGTTGCAGGTAGAGCGACATAACTACGAGGATTTATAATGCTTCTTGTATAAGCACTATATGACATACATCCTCCACCAGGTTTCCAATGGCAACTGGCAAGTTCTAGGTGAAGATGGATGCTAGTACCACCCTCATCACTACCAGCTGTACAACCGGTATTACCCATTTTCCCTATAGGGGTATAGGCTGAAACAATTTGTCCTTCCTCGACATTTACTTGACTTAAATGCATATAACTAGCGTAAATATATTCATTATTAATATTATGTCTAATTACAATAATGTTGGCGTTACCATTACATCTATAATTACAGAATGAGTAGCAACTGTCACGATAGACTGACATTACATATCCATTAGCAATAGGATAAATAGTTTCAGCTTTTTTATTTGGACTAGTCATATCTTGGCCTAAGTGACCACTATATGAATATAGTCCTCCTTGACGAACACCCATCGTAATAGGTCTAAGCGTTGAACCAGAGCTTGGAACAGAAACATCAGAAGAAGAGGACTGATTAACTCTATAAATACAAGCTTGAACATCTTCGTCTTCACCACAACCAAGATTTTTTAAATATTCAATATTTTCTTTAGCAGCTTTTATTTGTTCTTGAATGCTTGGCATAGTGTCTCTAACTGCTTGAGTATCAGCATTTATCTTTTCACGTTCAGACTTCAATTCAGATTGTAAGGAATTTAGTTCTTGCTTTTTTTGCTCAAGTTGTTTTTGTTTTTCTTTATTTTGTTCAATCAAAGCATTTAATTCTTTCATTACTTTATCATTATATTCAGTTAATTGTTCAACAATAGACATACGATAAATCATATCAGTAATATCACTAGCACCAAAAGCATATTCTAAGTAAATGTTATCACCGCTAGATATTTGATAATATTCTATTATGTTTTTACTTTCTTTACTTTTTTGTTCTATTTTTTTATTACTTTCGTCTATTTCATTTTGAAGAGCAATAATATCGTCTTGAGCTTGTTTCATTTGATTTTGTATTTCAACAATTCTTTTTGTTATTTTAGCAACTTCTTCGTCATTCTTAGCAATTTTATTTTGCTTTTCTTGAAGTTCGTTAGTATATTTTTCTACGTCCTTCTCAAACTCACTTATCGTTTGAGCTTTTGTTTCTACAGGTAGTGCTACTGTAGTTACAAAAATAGTTGTTAGTAGAAAAATACTTAATACTTTTTTCATTATACTTTTAGGTATTTCTTAACGGCACTAGCACTACCTATCATACCTACTAAGATACCTATTCCAAATACTATTAAGGCAATCATATAAGTAAATGGTTCTGGCTTTATTAAAACTATAACTCTAGAGAATAGATGTCCTCCAAAATGGTCATAGAATGCTCGATAACCAAATACAGTTAAGAGAATTGGTACAATGGAACCAAAGATACCTAAAATCATACCTTCTATTATAAATGGTGTTTTTATAGTAAAATTGCTTGCTCCGACTAAACGCATAATACTTATTTCTCTTTTTCTAGTAGAAATTGTTAATTTAATAGTATTTATAATTAAGAACATAGTTACTAATACTAAGGCTATTACTATTCCATATGTTACTTTTTCAATAGAAGAAAAGGCTTTAATTAATTTTTCTACCATACCTTCGCCGTATCTTACAACAGCTACTTTATCAAGATTTTCAATGGTTTTAGCAGTTTCTCCAATATTAAGAACATCTTTTACTTTTATTTGAAAAGTATCTTTCAAAGGACTTTCGTCGGTATTAAAAGTATCAAGAACAGTTCCTAGTATTTCAGATTCTTGTTTCATTTCTTCTTTGACAGTTAATTTTGATTTGAATTCATATGTATCAATATTTTTAATTTTAGAAAACATCTCTTTGGTGTGTTCTATTTCTTTATCAGTAGTATCATTTTCCATGAAAACGACAATAGTTAAATCTTTTTCTAATTTTTTAGTTACTTTTTCCACATTTACTGAAGCAATGATGGCAACTGCGACAATAATTAAGGTAATTGTTATACAGGAAATGGATGCTAGTGAAAGAGAGAAATTCCTAACTGAACTTTTAAAAGCATCTCTTATACTTCTTCCTAACATTCTAAACGGCTTCATTATCATAAGTTCCTTTCTGTTTAAAGTTTACCAAATGGCCATCTTTTAAGGTAACAACTTGTTTTTTCATTTTATTAACTATTTCTTTATCATGGGTTGCCATAATAATAGTAGTTCCTCTTGATTTATTAATATCATTTAAAACTTTCATAATTTCCATACTCTTTTCAGGATCAAGGTTTCCTGTTGGTTCATCACAAAGTAGTAATTTAGGGTCATTGACAATAGCACGAGCTATGGCAACACGCTGTTGTTCACCTCCTGATAATTGATCAGGGTAATTATGAACTTTATTTTTCAAATCAACATCTTCTAATGCTTTTAAGACTTTCTGTCTTATTTCGTCTTTTTTAGCTCCTATTACTTCCATAGCAAAGGCAACATTTTCATAGACTGTTAATTTAGGTAATAAACGATAATCTTGGAAAACGATGCCTAACTTACGACGTAATTTATAGACTTTTTTATTTTTTAATTTAGCAACGTCTAAGCCTCCAACAATAATTTGTCCTTTAGTTGGCTTTTCTTCACGATAAAGCATTTTAATTAAAGTAGATTTACCACTTCCAGAGCCACCTATTACAAAAACAAAGGAGCCTTTTTCGATTGCTAGATTTAGATCATATATAGCTGTAACACCATTTTTGTATTTTTTTTCAACATTTCTAACTCTAATTAAATCCAATTTTTTCACCACCTTGGCTATATAATTATATCATATTTTTCCTAATATAAAAAGGGCATAATCTTGGTAAGTATTCCCTTTACATTATTTTGCACCTTTTACTTCGTAAGCATCCATGGCAACGAAAAAGGCATTTTTATCTAATAATTTTATTCCTTCAGTTACTCGGAAGTATTCTCTAGTTGGAATGACAGTTAATATAACTTCTCTTTTCTTTTCTAAAAAGCCACCTTTAACATCAAAGGTTGTGGCACTGTGATTAAGAGTAGTGGATAGATAGTCTCTTATTTTATCAGCTTTGTCAGTTATGATATAGAAGGCTTTATTGCCTGATATTCCTAGGAGAACTTTATCTAAAACTAAGTTATTTATGTATATGAAGATAATGGCATACATGGCATTGGTTGTTCCAAAGAAGATCGAACCAACTAAGACGATAGAGACATTTATTACTAGGCTTGATTTAGCGATGGGTATTTTAAAGTATTCATAGAGTATTTGACTTATGATAGGAAAACCACCATTGCTATAGCCAGTTTTATACATAAGACCATTGGCTATTCCAGTTAGGACGCCAGCAAATATTACTATTAGAAATAGTTCTTCTTGACCAAAGGAAAAGTGATAAAAAGAAGTTAGCTGAACGAATAAGGGATAAATTAAGCATGCTAGAAGAGAGCCGGCTGTTCTTTCAAAACCTAGGTACATTAAGCTAATTATGCCACAAGCAAGTGATAGAAGAAATATCATGGTAGCGGGGTTTATGTCATATAAGTATTTTGTTATGGTGGCAATACCATTTACTCCTCCTGTAACTAAGTTCATTGGTAAAAGAAAAATATTGTAGATAAGAGCATTTAATAGTAATGATATAAATAATAAAAGTAGTCTAGAAGTTTTCTTTTTTACCATTTACTCACCTCCAAAGACTTCATAAGCATCAGTTACAACAAAGAAAGCATCTTTATCGATTTTATGGATGCCTTCTTTTAGGCGAAAATAGTCTTTAGTTGGCAAGACACACATTAAAACAGTTTGCTTTTCTTTTAGTAAGCCGCCTTTAGCGTTGAAGACGGTTACTCCGTGGTTAAGGTATTTTAAAATATACTCTTTTATTTCTTCTTCATAGTCAGTTATTATATAGAAAGCTTTACTATCAGATATACCTAGAATGACTTTATCAGACATTAGGCTTATTATGTATAGTATTATTATGGAATACATACAGTTGATAGGTCCAAAAAAGAAGATTGATGAAGCAACAATTAAGCCGTCGCTCATAAGCATACTGGTGCCAATACTGGTTTTTAAGTATTTAGAAATAATCTGATTAATAATATCAGTACCACCAGTTGTGAAGCCAGCTTTAAAGACAAGTCCAGCTCCAAAGCCATATAGAACACCACCAAAAACAGTTGATAGTAAAATATCATTAGTATTAAAGTCAAGATAAACATTGATATTTCTAGTTAACTGGACAAACAAAGGAAAAATTAAAGAACCTAGGACAGAAGCACTAGTTTTTTCTTTGCCCAAAAGAAAGTAGCTAAGTAAAAGAAGGAATAAGCCACATATTAAAATGGTTAGGGAATTAGGTATTTTAAAAAGATAGTTAAAAATAATAGCTATTCCACCTAGGCCACCAGGCACTAATTCATTGGGAGCAATAAAAACATTATAAGCTATCGCAATAAGGAAAGCGCCAATACAAAAGCTAAAATACCTTTTGAAAAAGGTCTTCTTGTTTATTTGTTCAATTATTTTTTTATGATTAAAAATACTCATATTACAACCCCTTTTTTAAATTGCTTTCAATAAATAAATCTAATTCACCATCTAAGACTTTGTTTACATTGCTTACTTCTACATTACTGCGATGGTCTTTAACCATGGAATAAGGATGCATAACATAACTTCTTATTTGAGAACCAAACTCAATATTTTTTTCTATTCCTTTAATATTATTTAATTCTTTTTCTTGTTCTTCATTTTTCTTCATAAGAAGTTTATTTTTCAAGACACGAAGGGCATGTTCTTTATTTTGGATTTGACTGCGTTCGTTTTGACAAGTTACAACTATTTTGGTAGGTAAATGTGTTATACGAACGGCTGAGTCTGTTGTGTTAACGCCTTGTCCCCCAGCTCCGGTAGAACGATAGACATCTATTTTTAAATCTTTTTCGTCAATTTCAATAGAGTTATCTTGTTCTATTTCAGGAGTAACTTCTACCGATGCGAAGGAAGTATGACGTCTATTATTGGCATCAAAGGGAGATAATCTGACTAAGCGGTGAACACCTTTTTCATTTTTTAAATAGCCATAGGAATATTTTCCTTTTACTAAGAAAGATACACTTTTGATACCAGCTTCTTCTCCTTCTTGATAAGAAAGAACTTCCATTTTGTAGTTTTTCTTTTCAATATATCTAGTATACATACGATATAGCATTAAGGCCCAGTCACAAGCTTCAGTTCCTCCAGCTCCAGAATGAATATCGATAATACAGTTATTTTTATCATAAGGACCATTTAGGAGAAGTAAAATATTTAATTCTGATACTTTTTCGGAAATGGCTTTAGCTTCTTGTTCTATAGAATTTTTTATATCATTATCGGGCTCTAGTTCTAAAAGATTAAGCATTTCTAAGTTGTTCTCTATTTGTATTTTTAAGTTTTCTATTTTACTTATTATGTCTTTTAAATCAGTTATTTCTTTTAGGACTTCGTCTTTTTCTTCTTTATTGTTCCAGAAGGATGGCTGTTCTGTTTTTTTGGTAAGGGTAGTTAGTCTATCTTTTTTACTACAAATGTCAAAGTAACCTCCATAAATTATTTACTATTTGTAAGTTTTCTTCTAGGCTTTTTTTTAGTTCTTTAGTATCCATTTTAATCTCCCATTCCTTAACTTTATTTTTTTCTTTTTAAGCTTTTCTATACTTATATGATAACATATTTTAGAAAAATAATGAATAGTTTTCAATTATTAACATATATTATTACTAGAGGAAGGTTCACTAATTAGTGTGAAGATCCTCTGTATATAGATTGGGAAGCCTTTGGGTTTCCTTTTTCGTTCAACATAAAAACTGCCAAGAATTAGTTCATTGGCAGTTTTTAGTATTTTTATTTTATTACTTTAACATAAGGTGTTTCGGTAATTTTAGTATCATTATCAATTAAAGCAAGTCCTGATAGGAAACGACCTTTAAATGATGCATCTTCATAACCTCTAGAATTTGAATAAAACAAATCACTTATAGAGATATCATATGGCGATATAAAAATATTTTCTTCTTTTATTTTACGATCTAGGAGTTGTTTTCTCAATGAATATAATATCATTATTTTACAGTTTTGTTAGCCTTATATTTCAAATATTTTTTTAATTGTTTTTAATTTAATTGTTCATTTTGTAAAGATATTTTATCAGCAGGAATAAAACATGGTACTTTGTAATCTTTTGAAGAAATAATGTTTTCTTTTATCATGTTATCGATAATATAACTATAAATATCAGCAATACCACCACATAATATATTCTTGTTCATAAGTTTACAAATAAATTCTGTTCTAGATATTTTTCCTTCTTTCTTTAACAATTCTTTGATGATATCATAATAATCTTCTATATTTTTGTATTCCAATTTGCCATTAACTAAATTTCTTATGTCACAATTATGTGATACTATTTTGTTCCACTCATTTGAATAATTATCTATTTCTTCCTTTGTTAAGACTTGACCAGTTTCTATAAGTTCTTGAAACTGACCAAGCTTTAATTGATCTAAATCTTTACACCCTGGCAATTCATCTGTATATATTAGCAATATTTTCTTTTCTTTAATTTTTTCATAAAATTTATTAATAAAGTAATATGGTAATAAGTAAGCATTTGTATTGTTATGTTTTGTCCAGATAATAATATGTTTATAATTATCAATATCATTATTTAATTGGTCTATTACTGGTTGAAATGAATAATTTATTTTATCACCATCAAATTTATATAAATCTATCTTCCTAAAACTTTCTCTTGTATTATTTTCTAGCTCTAACAAATCCATATAGGCAAGATTTAATTCAACACAAAAATAATTTAATTTAGTAGATGGTCCTAATACTCTCAAGTGGCCTACATTTGACAAACTATAAGTAACATTTAGAAGTTGATCTAAATCTGACTCTTTTTCATATGTTGCAGTATGCACAGAATTATATATACCATTATCATGCTTATTTTTAATTTTATAAGTATCTTTATTAACAGATTTTTTAGTCATTGAGTGCGTTGCTAATTCTAACAAGTCACTTATTAGTTCAGGTTTAGTTTTATTATTAGTGTTATCTACATAATTAATTAATTTATCTATTACTTTTTCATCATTATTTGAAATAGCAAGTATAGTAAATATATCAATTTGAGATAATTCCCTTTCATCTAGCTTAGTAATAAGTTTTTTTATTTTTTCCATAACTATATCTCACCTTTATATAGGTAGTGTGCATATTTTTAATACCAACTACCTATTTTTTCCTTTATTTATCTCATTTTCCACAACAATTTTTTTATTGTTCAATCAACTTATTCTCATTAACTTGTTTTTGTAACAGTTCTAAATCCTTAAGACTTTTGTTATCCTTTAATGCTTCCATTTGTCTTCTTGCTGAATTGTTTAATCTAATTAGTCTTTCTCTTTGAGGGACTTTTTCTTCAATTAACTCTGCATTTGTATTTTGTAGATTATTTAATATTACTAAATGAAGTAAATCAGTATAATCTCTTATATTTCCACTTTCTGCAAATTTCGGATTATTTTCTCGCCATTCTTTTGCAGTCATTCCAAATAACGCAACGTTTAATACATCGGCTTCTTCAGCATAAACAAACTGTTTTTGTTTTTCAGTTAAAGTTGGAACTATGCATTTTTTATTGCATCTGTATGAACTACATAATTAACTTTTGATAAAAGTCTAGTAGCACTCCACTCAACTTTATATTGATAAGCTTCATTAGTTTTTAATCTTTCGAATTCAGTTATTAAATACAATTTTAATTCTGTGGAATTCCACGGAATTAAAATTTTCGTTATTAATTTCTTCCCATAAACCATAATAATCAAAAGAATTCTTATTAGACATCCAGTTTCTTATTACTCCAGATGGATCTTCAGCATTTGCATATTTTGCTAAATCGGTTAAAGAAATATAATTAACATTCCAACTCGCATTATTCCAATTTTATTTTCTTTTACCATAATTTCGGTTGTTACTATATCTGTCTTCATTTTACCCCCTTCATTAATTTAAGTTATTTTATTAATACTTTATTTAATTTTTGTTCGTTGGTTTTGGTAACTGCTAACTGTAGTAATTCTTGAAGATTATTTATTGGCTTATTATTATAATCTAATTCATAAAGCCAATCTAAATATTTAATTTTTTCAGCATTATCTGGTCTTCCATATACTACTTTTCCAGTATGTAACCAATATCCAAACTCTACATTAGTAGTGAATGCTGGCATATCTGGTAAATGTCTTGGTATCCAAAATACTATGGTTGTTGCTTCACTTAAAGCTGTTCTTTCCCACATTGCTTGATCAACATAACTTTCCTTTGGTTTCCAAGTAGAATATTCGGGAACATATACCACGCCATCAAATCCTAACTTTTTTAAAATGTTGCATGCTTCTATTCTCCATGAAATTAAATCTTTTTCTCGTGGTGTTGGCCCTGCCAAGAATATAGATTTTTCTTTCTTTATGACATCTTCATCTGAATAATTTATTCTCATTTGCACCTCTCGCCTTAAAAATAATTTCCCTCATTTTCAAAAAACGAGGAAAATTTTCAATTTTTATGGTTAATTTATACTTTTTTAGATTATCAAATCCTCGCAAACTCTTATAAAACCTGCTATTTACCACAACAATTCTTATACTTCTTGCCTGAGTTGCAGG
>CANQST010000018.1 GCA_947626595.1 uncultured Bacilli bacterium
TTATTAAAAATATCTCTACGATTTAATTCAAAATTAAATTTGTTCAAATTTTTTTGTAAAAAACCGAAACTCAAATAACTACTTCAATTTACTTCTTCTTTAATTCATGATATAATCATGAGTTGAAGGAGAAGTATTTTTATGGAAGAAAAACTAACTAAAGAAGAAGTTTTACATGTAGCTGAACTTGCTCGTATAAAACTAACTGACGAAGAAATAGAAAAATACCAAGTAGAATTAAAAAAACTACTAAATGAAGTAGAAAAGATAAATGATGTTAAAGACTATGATAATAACATCCTAATTGCGCCATGGGATAGTAATACTAAACCAAGAGAAGACGAAGTAGGAGAAATGTTAAAACCAGAAGAAGTACTAAAAAATGTTACTCATCATAGTGGTAACTTTATAGAAGTGCCTGTTGTCGTAAATGGGGGCGATTTAACATGAAATATTTAGATAAAGACATTACTTATATAAATAAGCTTCTTAAAGAGAAAAAAATAAAACCAATTGACTTAGTAGAAGAAGCTTTCAAAAATATTGAAAATAATAAAGAATTAAATAGTTATATTACTTTAAATAAAGAAGAAGCTATAAAAAAAGCCAAAGAATTAGAAACAAAAGAAGTAGATAATTTGCTTTTTGGTATACCTATCGCTATTAAAGATAATATTGTAACTAAAGATTTAAAAACAACTTGTGCATCTCATATACTAGATAATTTTATGCCTATTTATAATGCTACTGTAATTGATAAAATAAATGAAAAAAACATGATTATTATAGGTAAAACTAATATGGACGAATTCGCTATGGGTTCAACTAGTAGAACTAGTTATTTTGGTGCCCCTAAAAATCCATGGAATAAAGAAAAAATTTCTGGAGGTTCTTCTGGAGGATCAGCCGTTACTGTAGCGTGCCGTGATGTTGTCTTTGCTCTAGGCAGTGATACAGGAGGCTCCATCAGGCAACCAGCTAGTTACTGTGGTATTGTAGGTATGAAACCAACTTATGGTAGAGTATCTCGTTATGGCCTAGTAGCCTTTGCTTCCTCTCTAGATCAAATCGGTCCTATGACTAAAAATGTCTATGAAAATGCTTTACTTTTAAACGCTATTGCTGGTTATGATGAAAAAGACTTAACTAGTTCCAAAAAAGAAGTAGAAGACTTTACCTCTCTTATTGGTAAAAAACTAGATAATATTAAAATAGCCGTACCCAACTACTTTATGAGTGATATCGTTAGTCCTATCATTAAAGAAAAAATTCAAAATATTATTAATCTTTTAGAAAAAAATAATATTAAAGTAGATTTTATTGATGTTAAATACTTAGAAAACGCTGTTACCTTATACCAAATCATTGCCATGGGTGAAGCTAGCTCTAACTTAGCTCGTTTCGATGGTATTAGATATGGCTACTGTGCAGAAAATCCTCAAGATATAACAGACCTTTACTATAAAACAAGAAGTGTCTTTGGACCTGAAGTAAAAAGAAGAATTATGGTTGGGTCATATCTATTAAGTGGTAAAAATGCTAAAATTTATTATGATAAAGCTCTATCAATTAGAGATGATATGAAAAAAGAATTAGAAAAAGTCTTTACTAACTATGACTATATAATTGGACCAACTACTACCACAACAGCTTATAATTTAGACGAACAAGACGACCCTCTAAAAAGCTTTATGGACGATGTCCTAGTAATACCTGTTAATATGGCTGGCCTACCTGGATTAAACATACCTGTTGGTTTTTCAAATGATAATATGCCTATTGGTATGCAGATAATTGGTCCCGCCTTTAGTGAAACTAAAATCTATCAATTAGCCTCTTTCATTGAAAAAGAACTTAATTTACAACTAAATCCTAAGGATGGTGAAGAAAATGACTAATTATATTCCAACAATTGGTATTGAAGTCCATGTTGAATTAAAAACTAAAACAAAAATCTTTTCTAATTCCTTAAATGGTTATGGTAAAATGGCTAATTCTTTAACTAATGTTATTGACCTAGGCTATCCAGGAACCCTACCAACTCTAAATAAAGAAGTATTAAATCTCGCTATAAAAGCTGCTTTAGTTCTAAACTGTAAAATAAGAAGACAAATGCATTTTGATAGAAAAAATTACTTTTACCCAGATAATCCTAAGAACTATCAAATTACTCAGAATAGAACACCTATTGGTTATGACGGCTATGTTGAAATAGAAATAGATAATGAAAAAAAGAAAATAGAAATAGAAGAAATTCATATTGAAGAAGATACTTGTAAAAGTACTCATAAATCTAATAAAAGTTACCTAGACTTTAATAGAGCTGGTGTTCCTTTAATTGAAATAGTTACTAAACCATGCATAAATAGTAGTAAAGAAGCCAAAGCTTACCTAGAAAAATTAAAAGAAATACTTTTCTATAGTGACATAAGTGATTGTAAAATGGAAGAAGGCTCTATGCGAGCTGATGCCAATATTTCCTTAAGAAAAAATGAAAATGATCCACTTGGAGTAAAATGTGAAATTAAAAATATTGGCTCTATCTCTAATGTAGCTTTAAGCTTAGAAAAAGAACAGCTAAGACAAATAAAACTTCTTGAAGAAGGAAAAACTCTAAGAGAAGAAACAAGAAGATTTGACGATAAATTAAATGATACTGTTCTAATGCGTGTAAAAGAAACTGGTAATGACTATCGCTACTTCCCTGAACCAGATATTCCTTACGTTATAATTACTGAAGAAATGATTAATGAAGTAGAAAAGACTATTCCTATGTTACCAGAAGAAAGAAAAAAGCTATATCTTTCTAAAGGATTAAGTGAAATAAACGCTACTAAACTAATTCAAAATAGACCATTAAGTGATTACTTCAACGAAGTATTAAAACTTGATACTAATTATAAAACCGCAAGTAATCTATTATTAGGAGATATTTCTGCTTACTTAAATAAAAATGAAATAGATATCAATAAAACAACTCTTACTCCTAGTAGATTACAAAAATTAATAAGTTTTATTGATAATGGAACTTTAACTAGTAAAAATTTAAAAGATATTTTAACTAAAGTACTAGAAGAAAATACTGAAATAGAAGATATTATCAAAGAACTAGGTATTGAAAATATCACTGATACATCTTCTTTAAGAGAAATAATTAAAACTATTATTAATAATAATTTAGAAGTAAAACAAGACTATTTAGATGGTCATGATAGAGCTATTAAATTCTTCATGGGTCAAATAATGAAAGAAACTAAAGGAAAAGCTAATCCTAAGATTACCAATGATATTTTACTAGAAGAATTAAATAATTGAAAAAGCTAATTACTTAGTGTATAATTAATTAAAGTAGGAGGAAAACATATGAGTTTTTTTAAGAGAAATAAAGCAACTATTATTGCGATAGTAATATTTTTAGTAGTATTAGTATTTGTTGTGCAAATGTTTAATATATTCTTATCAAGTGACGAAAAAGGCGTATATGGTAAAAGATTAGAAGGTAGAGAAGAAGTAAGAATTACCTCTAAATATATGACTAAAATAGAAAAAGCTCTAAAAGAACAAACTAAAAAAGTAAAAGTAGAAGAACAAGGACGTATTCTAAATGTCATTATAACAGCTAAAGACGACGCTAATTTAGAAAGTGCCAAATCCCTAGGAGCAACCGTCTTAGAGCAATTAGAAGATAAGCAAAAGAAATATTATGATATTCAAGTATTTATAAAGAAAGATACTGAAGAAGAAAACTTCCCAATAATTGGCTATAAACATCATACTAAAGATAATTATACATGGACAAAAGATAGATAAGAGGTTTACTAATGAAAAAGAAATTAATAATTATAATACCAATCATAATTGCGATAGTTACTTTTATCTTTGTATATCGCCATTATACTAATGAAGACAAAACAACGACCCTAACTGTTTCTGAAAAAAGATGGGTTCAAAATAATAATGACCAAACTTATGACTTTGAAGTCGTAAATGATTACCCTTTATATGGTATAAATGGAGAAGGCGTTATTTTTGACTTTTTAAGTGATTTTGAAAAAAATATTGGTCTAGAATTTAATAAAATTCCTTATTTAAAAGACTCAAAACCTAAAAATAACAGCTTTCGTATTCGTATACTAGATAATGATACATCACTTTCTAATAATGACTTATTTTTGTTTAACGATAACTATGTAGCAGTAGGTAAGACATATCAAAGAATTAATCATATCCCTGATATGAAAAATCTAACCTTCGGTATTTTTGAAGAAGATAGTGAAGATATCAGTTATTATCTAAAAAGTGGTACTAATCTTTCTTATAAAACTTATGATAATATAACTGATTTATATAAGGCCCTAGATGCCAATACCGTTAATATGATTATAGTTCCTAATATTATGTATTTAGACTATACCATCGAAAAGAATAAATATCAAATTAACTATTACTTTACTGAAATGAAAAAGCAAATAGTCTTAACTCTAGATAGTAATAATAAAGAATTAAGTGATATTGTTCGTAAATACTACAATAAATGGCGTCTATCTAATTATGTTGACGAATATAATGAAGCATACCTAAACTATTACTTAGATAAGAATAAATTAGACGCTAAGACTAAAGCTACTTTAATATCTAAAAATTATGTCTATGGTTACGTTGAAAATATTCCTTATGAAATAAAAGTTAATGGTAAACTTGCTGGTATTGCTGGTGAGTATATTGATAGAATATCACGTCTTGCCGATATTAATTTTAAATTAGTTAAGTATGAAACTAAAGAAGACCTACAAAAAGATATTGATAAAGGTAAAGTAGATATTTACTTTGACTATTATAACTATTCAAATGATAAGTATTTATCAACCTTATCAACCTTTATTGAAGACTATGTTGTTTTAGGAAAAGAAGAAGATAAGCATATTGTTAATTCCTTTGAAAGTCTTAGAAATGAAGAAGTAATCATGCTAAAAGAAGACTCTTTATATAACTATGTTTCAACTAACTCTAAAGCTAAAATTACTGGTGTTAATAGTGTTGAAGAACTTGCTAAAGAAGCTAAAGACAAGCTAATTGTTATGGATGCGGAAGTTTATTCTAACTATCAAAACTCTAAATTTAAAAAATATCGTTTACTATATAAAGATACTATGATGAACGACTATAAATTTATGGTTAAAAAAGAAAATGCTGCTTTCTATGATTTATTTAATTACATTATAAATACTAACTCTTACTACAATTATCGTAATAGTGGTATTGAAAATATGAATGCTTCCATCTTAGAAAGTTCTACTCTAGAACAAGTTTATACTATTGTCTTATGCATTATCTTTATACCATTAATTATCTTAGGTATAATCTATGCTATCTTAAAGAAGAAAAAGCAAATTAAGAAAATTAAGATAACTGATAGACATAAATATACCGATATGCTTACATCATTAAAGAATAGAAACTATCTTAATGCTAAATCAGTAGAATGGGAAGAATGCCAAGTATTCCCACAAGCTATTGTTATGGTTGATTTAAATAATGTTAAATACGTAAATGATAACTATGGTCATGAAGAAGGCGACCAATTAATTATTAAAGCTGCTGGTATCTTAGTTAATACCCAACTTGAAAATAGTGAAGTAATTAGAACCGATGGTAATGAATTCTTAATTTACCTAATTGGTTATAGTGAAAGACAAATCGCAACATATGCTAAGAAACTTTCTAAAGAAATGAAAAGTCTTCCACATGAGTTTGGTGCCGCTATCGGTTACAGTATGATAACTGACGAAATAAAAACTATTGACGATGCTATCAATGAAGCAACACTTGAAATGATTACTAATAAAGAAGAATATAAATAAGAGGGCGATACAATGGAAAAAGCAAAAGGTTTTTTTAAAAATATAATTAATCTTATAAAAAAGCCTGAGATGAGGATACTTCCTGGTCAAATTGCTTTTTTTATTGTCATGTCATTAATTCCATTTGTTGCCTTAATAGGAGCTCTTGCTACTTCTTTTTCTATTCCAATGGATGCTATAACTTTTAATATAAGTTCATCTGTTCCTAAAGAATTATCAGGAATTTTACTAAATCTCGTTACTGGTAAAGGATTAAACTTTAACATCATTGTCTTTTTTATCTCAACCTTTATCCTTGCTTCTAACGGAACTCATTCCATGATTATTGCTTCTAATGAAATATATAAAATTAAACCAAAAGATATTTTAAGTAGAAGAATAAAAGCTATTATTATGATATTTATTCTAGTTGTTTTATTCTTTTTCCTACTAGTTGTACCAGTCTTTGGTGATAGTCTATTTGAATTATTAAAAATAGTATTAAAAAATGCTGATGCTGTAGACTTCTTCCATCATATGTTCCAAATATTAAAATATCCATTAGTAATCATAATAATTTACTTCAATATAAAACTAGTCTATGTAACAGCACCTGATAAAAGAATACCAAGTAATACTACTACTAAAGGAGCAATATTCACAACAATTTGCTGGATTATCGCAACTGAAATATATGCTTTCTATATAAGATGTTTCTCTACTTATAGTATTTTCTATGGAAGTATTTCTAATTTATTAATTTTACTAATTTGGATATATATCTTATCATATATATTTGTCTTAGGTATGGGTATAAATGCTAGTATATATGAAGAAAGCAAAAAAATTGAAAAAGAAGACAGTTAGTGTTATAATTAGATACGTGAGGTTGTAGAATATGAAGAAAATAAAAACAAATTTTCATAATTTAAAAGATAATATATGTCATACTATAAAAAGAATAAAAACGGAACATTTAATTTCTAATTACATGAAGAATAATGTTTTATTCTTAACATTTGTTATTACCGCAGTATTTAATTCAACTATTTTAAGATTTTTCTCAATGCATATGTTAGAAAACTACTTATCAGTAAAAGCCATTTTAGCGGACATAACAGTAGCTGTTGTAATTGGATCATTTGGTTATTTATTTAAACCAAAAAATCGTTTTACTTATCTAATAATTGCCAATATTTTCTTAAGTGCTATATGTATGATTAACTCCGTCTATTACACTTTCTATACATCTTTCGCATCCGTTTCAATGTTATCACTTACTCAGTACATTGGTGATGTAGGAGATGCTGTAGTAGAAAATGTTTTACAATTAAAAGATATTGTTTATATAATTGGACCTATAGTTTTAACTATTGTTCATTTAAAATTAAAAAAGAAAAACTATTATAAAAAAATAGAAATAAAATCTGATAGAAAAAAACGTATGCTAAGTACTTTAGGAGCAGGCGGTATACTTGCTTTACTTTTCCTAGTAACTATGAGCCCTCTTGATGTATCAAGATTTGCTAAACAATGGAATAAAGAATATATTGTTATGCGTTTTGGTATTTATATTTATCAAGCCAATGATGTTATCACAACCATTCAACCTAAAATTAATTCTATGTTTGGTTATGATAAAGCTAAAAAAACTTTTACTGATTACTTTGCTGATGTTAAAGAAGAACCAGAGAAAAATCAATATAGTAATATTTTTGAAGGTAAAAATGTCCTAGTAATGCACGCTGAAAGTATGCAAACTAATGGTATAGGATTAAAGTTTAATGATAGAGAAGTAACACCTACTTTAAATAGACTTACTAAAGAAGGATTATATTTTTCTAATTTCTATTCCCAAGTAAGTGTAGGTACTAGTAGTGATAGCGAGTTAACTTATAATACATCACTTATGCCTACTAAAAGTGGTACAGCCTTTGTCTCTTATTATGATAGAACCTATATATCTACACCAAAATTACTAAAAGAAAAAGGTTACTATACCTTCAGTATGCATGCTAATAATGCTGACTTCTGGAATAGACGTACTATGCATAAAAATCTAGGTTATGATAGATTTTATAGTAAACAAGATTATAATGTTACTAAAGAAAATACTATTGGTTTAGGACTTTCTGATAAAGAATTCTTTAAACAATCCATTACTAAATTACAAAAAATTAATAGTAAAAATGAAAAATGGTATGGTACTTTAATTATGCTTACTAATCATACTCCATTCTCAGATACTGAAAAGTATGGTGACTTTGAAGTTAATATGAAAGAAACTATTACTAAAGAAGATGGTACAACAGAAGAAGTAATACATCCATATATGGAAGGTACTAAATTAGGAAATTACTTTAAATCATATCACTATGCTGACGAGGCTTTAGGAGAATTTATTGAAGAATTAGATAATGCTAATTTACTTGATAATACTGTTATAGTCCTATATGGTGATCATGATGGCAGACTTCCAAAAGCTGATTATAATAGATTATATAATTATGATAAAGAAACAGATGGTATATTAGACGACGAGGATCCTAATTACAAGAAATTTGACTCTTACCAATATGAATTAGGTCGTAAAGTTCCTTTCCTAATTTGGACTAAAGATATGGCCGGAACAGAACTTAATAAAGAAGTAACTAATGTTATGGGTATGTATGATGTAATGCCTACTTTAGGAAATATGTTTGGTTTTTATAATAAATACCAACTAGGACATGACATATTTAATATAAATGATAAGAATATAGTAGTCTTCCCTAATGGAAATTGGGTTACAAACAAAATGTATTATAACAGTCAAAAAGAGGCATATTTATCCTTAAGTGATGAACCAATTACCGAAGAAGAAATAAAAGAAAATAACGAATATGCTAATAATTTATTAGATGTATCCGATGATATAATTGTATTTGATTTATTAAATGAAGATAAAGAAAAGGAGAAAGAATAAATATGCACTTAAAGAAAAAGGCCAAAATAATAATTGCTATTGTAGTAGTTATAACATTACTTTTATTAGGATTTATCGTTTTCAAAACAATTGATGGTAAAAAAGAAGTAAAAGCTGTCAAAATAGAAAACTCTATAGAAAAATATGGTTATAACTTAAAAGAAAATAAACCTAAAAAGTATAAAGAATTATTTAAAGAATTAGAAACTATCCTAAAAGAAAAAGATGTTAATGAAGAAGACTATGTAAAGAAAATAGCAGAAATGTTTGTATATGACTTCTATTCATTAGAAGATAAAACAGCTAAAACTGATGTAGGTGGTTTAGAATTTGTTCATACTGCTGCTTTAGAAAACTTTATTCAAAATGCAGAAGATACTTATTATAAATACTTAGAAAGTAATATTTATGATAATAGAAAACAAGAACTACCAGTAGTAGGAGAAATAACTATTGATAGTGTAGAAAATACTCAGTTTGCTTATGGAGAAGAAACAGACGAAGAAGCTTATCAAGTAAAAGTATCTTGGACTTATACTGATAGTAGTTTTGACGATTATCAAAGTGAAGCTACTTTAATATTTGTTCATGAAGACTTTAAATTAAGTTTAGTAGAATTAAAATAATTTTAAATCCAAAAAGTTTTTTCCACAGAAATTGTTGAAAAATGAAAAAGCTAGTTAAAATATGAAAAGTGTGGTAGGGTATGAAAAAATTAGGTGAAAAGAAAAATATTAATAAAAAAAGAAAAATAGTAATAGTTAGTCTAATAATTGTATTAATAGTAGGTGTATTAATTGGCGGATATTTTGTTTTAAATAATAAAAAAACTAATAAATCAGTAGAAAAAGAATATACTTTATATTTAAAAATAAATCCATTGATCAAGGTTAAATTTAAAGAAACAGGCACGTCTTGTAACAAAAAAGATAATAAGAAAAACTGTCAAAATTTAACTAATGAAGTATATGAAATTACTTCTTTAAATGACGATGGAAAAAAAATAATTGAAAATATAGATATAAAAGGTAAAAGTATTACGGATATCTTAACAATATTATTAAAAAAGGCTCGAGAAAATGGTTTTATTTTTGAGGAATATACAGTAATATCAGATTATGAATATTTTGATAAAATTAAATCCACTATCGACGATACCGCAACCGCAAATATTGTTTTCAAAAAAAATATAACGGACGAATATATAATTGAAGAATATGATAAATATGTAGTAACTTTTAATACTGATGGAGGAAATAGTATAGATGCTATAAGTGTAGAAAAAAATAAAACAATTAGTAGACCAAATGATCCTACAAAAAGTGGCTATAAATTTATAGGTTGGTATCTAAATGACGAAATGTTCGATTTTTCAACTAAAATAGAAAAAAATATTACCTTAGTAGCTAAGTGGGAACAAGAAGAAAGTAACACAAATACTGATACAAATAATAACAATACTAATACAAGTACCAACAATAATGATAATACAAGTAGTAATACCACTACAACAACACCTACTTGTCAAGCTAAAAAATTTAGTCAAAAATATTCCTATGTTTATGGTGATCATGATACTTGTATGAAGCAAGGAAATATAGCATTTCTTGATATAACAGATAATGTAAATCCAAGTGTTTTCGCATATGATTGTGAGGAAATAGTTGATGACTGTGGAGATAAATATTGGGGAGTTTATTTTTGGATATATGAGGGTACAGAAAAGAAAATCTATTATTAAAATAAAGATAATAAATAAATTATAATTATGTAAATAATAAGTTAAATGGTAGAAAAATACCATTTTGGTGAATTTTCAAAGTAATAGAAACTATAACTACTATAGAATATTCTCAAAGTAATGGAAACTAGATATATCATAATTTCCTTTACTTTGAGAATTAACAAAGCCATGTAATTATGTAATTATTACATGTTTGTTGACAGTTGTTTCAAGATGAGTATAATTATAGTTGATTGGTATCCAGAAAACTTTCGAAGCTCTGGGTCAATTTTTTTTAGGAGGATAAATGAAGGAATACAAAAGTAACGAAGAATTATTAAATCATCTTATATCAAAAAGAGTTAAAGTAAGCAATAAGAACAAGGCTTTAGCTATGATTTTGATAAAAATTTAAAGGCAATATTTTTAAAGTATGCCTTGGTTATGTTGGCAATGGAACATCTTTCAGTACATTGGACCCATACATAACCGTCTACATGTGGCGAAGAACCAAATAATTATGTAAATAATAAGTTAAATGGTAGAAAAATACCATTTTTTCTTTTGATAAGTTTACAATTTACTAAAAAAATTGTATAATTTAAACATAGGATAGAGGAGTTGTTTTACTCATGGAAGAAAAAGAAATGATATTAATAGAAAATGCTGATGGTGAAACTTTTGAAACAGAACTAGTAACGTACTTAGTTTCTAAAGATAAAGCTAATACTTATATAGTCTACACTAACAATGAAGTAGAAGATAATGGTGACCAAGTCATTTATGTTTCCAAAGTTGTAGGAGAAGATAGTGGCGTTAAAATAGAAGAAATAACAGACGATAACGAATGGCAAGAAGTTCAAAAACTACTAAAAGAAATTGCGAATAAATAGGAGGGTTATAATGAATAAAGATTTGATGGAAAACTCATTATCTGCCATAAAATTAAAAGCCTTTCTATTTGATATTATCTCAGAAAATACAACTAATAAAGGTGATATTGAAGAAAAAATTAATAATATAAAAGATAATGAAGTAAAAACAAAACTCCAAAATGCTCTTAAAGATAAAAAATCTATTTTAAATAATATTATTGAAAAAGGGAATGCCCTAGTAGAAGAAGTTGAAAAAATAGATGTCGCTAATGCTTTATTAGAAGATTTTAATAAAGGTACTGTAGAAGAAAAAGATAATTCTGCATCTAATGAAGTAGAAGAAAAAGCAAAAGAAGAAACAACTCCTGAACAAGAAGTAGAAGTAAAAGAAGACGTTCAACAAGAAATAGAAATTCCTACTACTCCTGTAGAAGAGATTGCCAACGAAACAGAAAAACAAGAAACACCAAGCGAAGAACCCCAACAAGAAGAAATAACAATTAAAGAAGTAGATCCTCCTCAACCAGCTAATCAAGAAAGCATTGTTTTCAGCAATGATGAAGAAGATGCAAGTGACGAGGAAAAAGAAACAGAAGAAGTAGAAGAAGAGGAAGATATAGAAGAAAATTATCCTCAAGTAAAACTACAAAAGAAAACCAATGATCCTCCTCGAGCAATCATTGTTTCAAAGGAGCAGTATCAAAGATTACTAGCATCTAAAATAAGACAAAAAAATTTAATAATTCAAAATGAATTAGAAGAAAGTGAACAAGAAGAAAATGCTCCATCTTCTAATGAAGTAATACCAACTGAAGATACCGATTTAGATTTACCAGATATTACAACTTCTGAAAATCCTACTCCAGAAGAAAAACAAGAACCCGAAGAAGTAATACCTGATAATACTGAAGAAAAAGAAGAAACAATTGAAGAAATGCTAGAGCGAGCTAATAATTTATATAAAGAAGGTAACCTTCAAGAGTCTGAAGCTTTATATGAAAAAATAAGTTCACTAAATAAGACTAATCAAGAAAAAATTTTAACTAAAGCTGCTTAAAAATTAAATAAAGGAGTGAAAACATGCCTAAAAACCATAGTATTTTAATTGCTAAAATTCTTATTTTCACTTCCTTTATTTTTTTTCTTTGGGGAGGTATTATTGAAGCTACAGAAAATAAAACTGTTGTAGACCCTAAAAAAGCTAAAAGCTTAAATCCTACTGAAGAAAAAGTTAATATTACTACTAAAGACGATGCCTCTCTTCCTAATGTTCCTGAAAGTAGTGAAGAAATAGTTCCTACCACCCCTGAAACTCCTAGTACCCCAACTGAAGAAAATACGCAAGAAACACCTAACTTTAATGTCAATACTCCACCAGTAGTATCGTCTCCATCAATTACTGATACCAATAATAATTTACGAAACACTATTCAAAATAACTATAATATAACAATATACTATGGAAATGAAACAAATGGTTACAAAGTAGGTGGCTTAGAAACTTACGTTGAAGAAGACGAGTATACTATTCAAAACGCTTTAACATCCCTTTCTAATACCCTAGAACTATACCCTTTTGGTTTCTTCCAAGAAATAAATAGAAGTGGTATTCCTCTTACTATATACTTAATTAAAAACTATTCAACTAAAGGCGTTACAGGCGCAACCAATGCCTTTAATACCAAAGCCGATATATCAATTTCTCTAGAATATGACTTTGCTGATAGCTTTAATCATGAAGTTTTTCACTATATAGAAAAATATATAAGTAAACAAGGAGATAACTTTAATAGTTGGAATACTTTAAATCCTAATAACTTTAAATATAATTCTATCAATGATAATCTATCATATAATAGAACCTTTTCTTCAGATAGTCCCTTTGTTAATAACTATGCTCAAACATCTAGTGAAGAAGATAGAGCATCAACATTTGAATATATGATGGCTAAAACTAAAGCAAGTTGCTTAAATAAAGATAAAACCGTCTGGCGTAAAGCTGATTTTCTAGCGCAAAAAATAGATTTAGCTTTCACAACAGTAAGTCCCAACACAACTGAATATTGGGAAAGATATTTATATTAAGAGGTAGTTACATGAAAGAAATATTTATAAATGATTTTAATGAAAACATAGATTTAGTAGTAACAAGAGTAAAAGCTTTACTTATCAATTCTAAAAATGAAATCCTTCTAGAAGAAAACAATAACACTTATCAATTTCCAGGAGGTCATTTAAAAGATAATGAAACCATAGAAGAATGCTTACAAAGAGAAATAAAAGAAGAAACAGGTATTGATTTAACTATAAATAGTAAACCTTTTCTAAAAATAACCTGTTTTTATAAGAACTATTTTAATACAGGAAAAAACGTTAAAAGTATTATATATTACTATGATATTTATAGTGATAAAATGCCTAACTTTGAAGAAACTAATTATGACGACTTAGAAATTCAAACAGATTTTAATCTTTTATATCTAAGATTAAAAGACTTAAAATCATTTTTAATACAAAGTAAAGAAGATGGAACAACTAATGAAAATATCGCTAATGAGATGCTTCTAGCGCTAGATACTTATCTTACAAGAAAGGAGAAAAAAATGAAAATATTAGTAACTGGAGGACTTGGCTTTATAGGAAGTCATACTTGTGTAGAACTTCTTAATAATAATTATGAAGTAGTAGTAATTGATAACTTATCTAACTCTAAAATAGATGTTGTAGATAAGATAAAAACAATTACCAATAAGTCTTTAACTTTCTATAATGAAGACGTTTGTAATGAAGAGAAATTAGAAGAAATCTTTTCTAAAGAAAAAATAGACGCTGTCATTCACTTTGCTGGTTATAAAGCCGTAGGTGAGTCTGTTAAAGAGCCTATTATGTATTATGAAAATAATTTGATTTCTACTTTGAAACTTTTAAAAGTAATGAAAAAATATAATTGTAAAAACTTTGTTTTCTCTTCTAGTGCCACAGTCTATGGTAGCCCTAAAAGCTTACCTATCAAAGAAGATTTCCCATTAAAAACAACTAATCCTTATGGTACAACTAAATTAATGATTGAAAATATTCTAAAAGATCTAGAAGCTTCTGATAAAGACTTTTCTATTGCTATTCTTAGATATTTTAATCCTATAGGAGCTCATAAATCTGGTTTACTTGGTGAAAATCCTAAAGGAATACCTAATAACTTAATGCCTTATATTGTTAGAGTTGCTAATAAAGAGTTAGATATACTAAGTATCTTTGGTAATGACTATGATACTGTAGATGGAACCGGAGTAAGAGACTATATTCATGTTGTTGATTTAGCAAAAGGTCATTTAAAAGCTATTGAAAAAGTAGCTAGAGATAAAGGCTTGTTCACATATAATTTAGGTACTGGTAAAGGCTATAGTGTACTAGAATTAGTTAATACTTTTATGAAAGTAAATAACGTCGATGTTCCTTATAAAATAGTAGATAGAAGACCAGGAGATATTGCTAGTTGTTACGCCGATGCCACTAAAGCCTATGAAGAGTTAGGCTGGAAAGCAGAACTTGGTATCGAAGAAATGTGTAGAGATGCTTATAATTTCATAAAAACTAATAAATAAAAAGATGTAGTAAACTAATCTGATACATCTTTTTCTTTCAAAACATTAACAAAAAGTCTAGGAAAATTTCTTAACAAGTGTTATACTTAATAAAGGTAATGATAAATGAAATTGAGGTAAACAAATGAAGCATAAGAAGAAATTAACTTTAAGAATTAGAAAATTTACTATATTAGTAGTTTTATTAGATATAGCTGTTATACTTGGCTTAGTAGTTATAAATACTAAAGACTTTAAAACTTTTTGGATACCTACTGCTATGACTACTATGTCCCATAAATATTTAGCGTATACTTTGTATGGAACAGATACTATTAATGACATTATGAATGAAAATTATATAGAAAAGCCTACTGAAGAAATTAATTTAAATGATATAGTAATTGGTGATACTTCTGAAAAGAAACATTACTCTTCTAAATATGAAGAAGAAATATTTACTAGAGACCCTGGTAATGATTTATATAAAATAATTAGATTAGAAACTAAGAAATATAAAGGATACTTAACTGTTGTCTATGATCCAAGTGATGTTACTTTAGGTGTTACTTCTATGTTAGGTAGAAGTGGTCAAACCGTAAGTACTCTAGTTAAAAACAACAATGGCTATGTTGGTATAAATGGTGGTGGCTTTGAAGACCTAGACGGTTGGGGTAATGGTTCAATTCCTTATGGCGCTATTATTAAAGATGGTAAACTTGTCTGGACCCATCCTGGTGGAAGTGGCGAATTAATAGGTTTTACTAAAGATCACAAAATGTATTTAACATCCAAAAGTCCAGAAGAAGCTATTGCCGATGGTATGGTAGATGCTGTTGAATTTGGACCTAACTTAATAGTCAATGGTAAAGTCGCTAAAATTCATGGTGACGGTGGTTGGGGAACAGCTCCTAGAACTGTTATTGCTCAACGAAAAGATGGTATTGTCCTATTCCTAATAATTGAAGGTAGACTACCAGGCTACAGTATAGGTGCTACAATGAATGACGTTATTGAAATACTACTTCGCTACAAAGCCTATAATGCCGCTAACTTAGATGGTGGAGCCTCTTCAACAATGAGTGTTAATGGTAAACTTTATAACCGACCATCAGCTGGCGGAGAATATGGAGGACGAGCTGTATCAAATGCTTGGATAGTTACTAACAAGCAAAACAAAGCCGTACCTAAATAAACTATAAAAAAGAAATGAAAAGGAGAAGCTTAAATGTAATTTTATATTTATTTTTCTCTTTTTATGTATTAATTATAAATAAGAAGGTGATTTCATGAAAAAAATAATGGATGGTAATGAAGCAGCTAGTTATGTTTCATATAATTTTACAGAAGTAGCAGGAATTTATCCTATTACACCGGCCTCTCCTATGGCTGAAGTTACTGATAAATGGAGTAGTGAAGGAAAACTTAACTACTTTGGAACTCCTGTTAAAGTAGTTGAAATGGAAAGCGAAGCTGGAGCTGCCGGTATGGTTCACGGCTCTCTGCAAGCTGGAGCTCTTACTACTACTTATACAGCTAGTCAAGGCCTTTTACTAATGATACCAAATATGTATAAAATAGCCGGAGAAATGTTACCATGCGTCATAAATGTAGCAGCACGTTCACTCGCAACTCATGCCCTATCTATTTTTGGAGACCACCAAGATATTTACGCTACAAGACAAACTGGTTTTGCCATACTAGCATCATCTTCTGTTCAACAAGTTATGGACTTAACAGGAGTAAGCCATTTAAGCGCTATCAAAGGAAGTATTCCTTTTCTAAACTTCTTTGATGGTTTTAGAACTAGTCATGAATTACAAAAAGTAGATGTTATTGATACTGATAAACTTAAAAATCTAATCGACGAACGTAGCCTAGCAACTTTCCGTCAAAGAGCAATGAACCCTAACAAACCTACTATAAGAGGTACTGCTCAAAATGAAGATATCTACTTTCAAGCAACTGAAGTAAGAAATAAGTACTATAATAATATTCCTGATATTGTTAATGAATATATGGAAGAAATAAATAAAATCACTGGTTCTTCTTATCAACCATTTAATTATTATGGAAGCGATAATGCCACTAAAGTAATTGTCGCCATGGGCTCTGTTTGTGAAGCTATAAAAGAAACAGTAGATTACTTAAACAATGTAAAAGGAGAAAATGTTGGCTTAATAGAAGTTCATCTATATCGACCATTTAGTAGTAAATACTTCCTAAAAGTATTACCTAAAAGTGTTAAAAAAATTGCTGTACTAGATAGAACTAAAGAACATGGCGCAACAGGAGAACCTTTATTCCTAGACGTTTGTGAAGTAATTAAAGAAGTAGATGCTAGAGTTAATGTCTATGGAGGAAGATATGGTCTTTCCAGTAAAAATACAACCCCTGCCATGATAAAAGGAGTATTTGATTTCCTTGATACTAGAGAAGTTCACACCAACTTCACTGTAGGAATAAATGACGACGTTACTAATCTTTCTGTAAAATATGACCCTAAATTTACTATACCAAGTGATGTAACAGAATTTTTAGTATATGGTTTTGGTAGTGATGGTATGGTTAGTGCCTCTAAAGACCTAATGAAAATAACTGGTACATACACCAATGCCTATGTTCAAGGTTACTTCCAATATGACTCCAAAAAAAGTGGAGGAGTTACTATTTCTAATTTACGTTTTGGCAAAAAACCAATTCGTTCCACTTACTATGTTGAAGAAGCTAGGCTTGTTGTCTGTACCAAAGACTCTTACCTAAAAAGGCTAAGAATGCTTGATAAAATTAAAGATAAAGGTGTCTTTGTTTTAAATACCAGTAAAACTCCAGACGAAGTCTTAGAAATGATGAGCAATTATGATAAAAGTATTTTACAAAGTAGAAACATAAAAATGTTCCTAATAGACGCTAACAGTATTGCCTCTAAAGCAGGACTTAATGGTAAAATAAGTGCCATTATGGAAACATTAATCTTCAAACTAGGTAAAATAGTTGACTTTGATTTTGCTGTTACTAAAATTAAAGAAAACTTAGCCGTTAAATTTGCCAATAAAGGTGGCGACTTAGTAAATAAAAATATCAAAGCCATTGAAAATAGTTTAGAGTCATTAATACCTGTCAAAGTACCTTTAGTTGATTATGATAAAGAAATAGAAAAGAAAAAGAGCTTATTTGAAGTAATTGATGCTATGGAAGGAGATACTCTTCCAGTTAGTAGTTTCTTAAAAATACCTAATGGTGAATTTGAAGCAGGTACTTCTAAACTTGATAAAAAAGATAATAGTGATATTGCACCATGCTATAATAAAGAAAATTGTATTTCTTGTAATATGTGTAGTTTAGTTTGTCCTCATGGTGTAATAAGACCTTTCCTACTAGACGAAAAAGAAGTAATCGATGCTCCAGAGTCTGTTAAAAACGAATTAATTCCTGCTAATATAAAAGATAAAGATTATCAATTTACAATAGGAGTTAGCCTACCAGACTGTACTGGTTGTGGATTATGTAGTGAAGTATGCCCAGGTAAAGCAGGAGCTAAAGCCCTAGTAATGAAAATGAAAGATAGTCTTTATAAAAAGCAAAAAGACCAAGTAGGTAAGTACTTATTTGAAGAAGTAAGTGAGAAAAAGAATGTTATGCCTACCACTACAGTTAAAGGAAGTCAGTTTGTAAAGCCAAAATTTGAATTTCCAGGAGCCTGTGCCGGTTGTGGCGAAACACCTTATTTAAAATTACTTACCCAACTATTTGGAGACAAAATGATCGTCGCCAACGCTACAGGATGTTCCTCTATCTATGGAGCATCAACCCCATCAATGCCTTATTCTATTCCATGGGCTAATTCATTATTTGAAGATAATGCTGAATTTGGTTTTGGTATGAAGATAGCTGACCTAGCCATGAAAAGGCAAATAGTTACTCTAATAAAAAATAATATGGACCTTGTCAAAAAAAGTGAAATAGATATCTATAAAGCCTATGTAGAAGAAATAACCGAAGATAGTGCCAAAGCTTTACTTGAAATAGTTGACACTACTAAAATAGAAGACCTAATCAAATTAAAAGACTTTATCATGCCTAAATCAGTTTGGTTAGTAGGAGGCGATGGCTGGGCTTATGATATTGGCTATAATGGTATAGACCATGTTCTTGCTAATAAAGAAAATGTTAATATTTTAGTATTAGATACAGAAGTATACTCTAATACAGGAGGCCAATCATCCAAGTCAACTAGAGTAGGTGCCGTTGCAAAATTTGCATCAAGTGGTAAACAAACAGCCAAAAAAGATTTAGCAAAAATAGCTCTTACTTATCCTCATGTATATGTAGGAACCATTTCCCTAGGTGCCAATCCAGCTCAAGCTATTAAAGTCTTAAAAGAAGCCGAAGCCTATGATGGACCATCTATTATTATCGCTTATGCTCCATGTATAGCTCAAGGCATTATCAAAGGTATGAAAAATAGTATCAATGAAGAAAAAGAAGCAACCCTTTCAGGTTACTTCCCACTTTTCCATTACAGTCCTGTAACCAAAGAATTTAAAATGGATAGTAAAGCCGACTTTTCTAAATATGAAGAATTTATCGTTGGTGAAGATAGATATCGCTCTTTAAAGAAAATATCTAAAGACGCTGATACATTGCTTGATAAAAACAAAGATAACGCTATTAGTAGATATGATTACTATACATCCTTAGAAAATAAAGAATAAAGTATAATATTTCATATAGGAGATAATATGAATAAATTAAATAAGAAAAGTAAAAAAAAGTTTATAAGTATAGGAATTTGTTTAATTATTTTATCCTTAGTTATAATAGTATTTGTCTTTAAAGATCAAAAAAACTATAGTAAAAATTTAATTAATGAAAATTATGATTACGTTTATACTTACACAGAAAAAAATACAGGAACCTTTACTAAGCAAATACCCCATGTCAACTTAGAAGTAGAAAATGTAAATAATAAAATAGATAATTTTACTTTACAATATTTAAATACTGACGATAATATTATTAGTTATCAATATTCTATTACCAATAATATCTTATCTTTAGTTATTAGAATAATAAGTTTTAAAGGAGAAAATCCCCCAATTAATTATTTTCAAACATATAATATCAATTTAGATACCTTAGAAGAAATAACCGACGAAGAATTATTAAAAGCCTTCAAAGTAACAACAGATAATGTCTTAGAAAAAATAGAAAAGAAGTTCAAAGACTTTTACTATGATTTAGTTTTTGCTAAAAAAGTAGACGAAACTAAATGCAATGTTGAATGCTTTATTGATAGACGTGGCTTTTATGGCTATATGCAAGATATTAATTATTATGTTAATAATGGTAAACTAATTGTCTATAAACCTTTTATAATTAATTCTAGTACTTGGGAATATGACTACTTTAAAACTTATGATTTTGCTTTTGAAATAGCATAATTAAAGAGGTGTAATATGTCTAAGATTAGTAATGTTCTTACCATGCTTGAATATTTAAGTTCAGGAAAAAAATACAGTATTAAAGAACTAGCTGAGAAACTAGAAGTATCTCCTAGAATGATTAGAGTTTATAAAGACGAACTAGAAAAAGCTGGTATTTATATTGATACTATTAAAGGACCTTATGGTGGATATGTCCTAAATCAAAATATAAATGTCCCAAGAAGATTTATCACCCCAAATAAAATAAATATTAAAGATAAAGAAATTTTCAATTTAATAAATCGCGCTATTAAAGAAAAAAGAAAATGTCTTATCAAATACTCTTCAAAAGATAAGAAAAGTATTTCTGAAAGAATAATCCATCTCTTTGATTTAACTACTCTAGGTAACGAATGGGGAGTAGCGGCCTACTGTGAAATGAAAGAAGAAATAAGACATTTCTACTTAAATAGAATTAAATCAATAGAAATTTTAGAAAAATTTTATAACTGACATAAATATTTCCTCTTCTTTTGGTATTATATAACTAAAAGAAGATTTTTTTATGAGAAGGAGTATGTATGGAAAATTTAACTTATATAACTGGCAATTATGGCAAATATGTATCTGTAAAAGAAAAGTTTGAAAAAGAAGGTATTATGATAGAGTATTTCAAACATGATTTAATTGAACCAGACATTAATGATATAAAATTAATATCAAAAGAAAAAGCAAAACAAGCCTATGAAATATTAAAAACACCAGTATTTGTTGCTGATGCTGGTTTTTACATTGAAAATTATCCCAATAATCCCGGTTATCCTGGAGCCTTTGTTAAAAGAAGTGGCATTTCTTCTAACGTTAAAGACTTATTAGAAACAATGAAACATGTAAAAAATAGAAGTTGTTATTTCCTAGATTGTTTAACTTTTTTTGATGGTGAAAATTACTATCAATTTTTTGGTAAGAGTAGTGGACATCTTTCATATGAAATAAAAGGAGATAAAATAAAATCAGCTAAATCAAATCTATGGTTAGTCTTTATTCCTATTAATTGTGATAAAACTTTAGCTGAAATGTCCGACGAAGAAAGAAATAATAGACCTGATAATAGAACTAGCGCTACAGATAAGTTTATTAACTGGTATAAAGAAAACTATCAATGTAAAAAACGTTGAATTAAAAATTTAATTCTCGTAAGAAGAAAAAATCGATAATAAGGAACTAAATGCTCGTTGAA
>CANQST010000019.1 GCA_947626595.1 uncultured Bacilli bacterium
TTTTATACTGTTTTTAGATAGGACATTTTAACTTAAAAATACTACTGTGAAAATAGGACATTTTAACTTAAAAGTCAGAAAATGTTACCTTTGATAGATTAAATTAAAAAAGTATGTTAAAATGAAATTTGAGGGTATTAATATGACGAAAGAAGAAATGCTAAAAAAATTAGAAGAAATAAATATTCCTAAAGATAAAATGATAATTTTGGGAAAAGCATCTTTACTTATGCAAGATGTTATTAATGAAACTGATATAATTAACATTGCCTGTTGTTCTTCATTGTATAATTCTTTAAATTGGGATAGAAGATTAGGAAATTTTGGCACTTTAGTTAAATATTGTGATTGTGTTGAAGTTGAAAGCATTTTATATACAAAAGAAAGATGGATTGAAATAGATGGATATTTTGTTTCTAATTTAGAATATTGTTATGAATTGTTAAAATTTTCTCATAATAAAAAGGAAAAGAAACTTATAGAAAATGTAGAGTACTTATTGTGTGAGAAAAATAATTTTTATTGGTATGAGAAAAATTTACGTAAAAATAAAATATCATATATTGCAGGAGTTGACGAAGTTGGCAGAGGTCCTCTAATTGGTCCTGTGGTTGCGGCATGTGTTGTTTTACCAGAAAAGTTTTTACTTGATGGTTTGACAGATTCTAAGAAATTAACTGAGAAAAAGAGAAATTATTTCTATGAGGAGATAAGAAAACAGGCTTTAGGAATTGGAATAGGCGTTGTATCAGCTAAGAAGATAGACGAAGTAAATATTTATGAAGCGACAAAACTGGCTATGTATGAAGCTATTAATAATTGTAAGAAAGATTGTGAGATAGAGCATATTTTAATAGATGCAATGCCATTAGATATAGATATTCCAACAACATCTATTATAAAGGGTGATTTAAAAAGTATTACAATATCGGCTGCTAGTGTTATTGCTAAGGTGACGAGGGATAGTATGCTTTATGAGTTAGATAAAAAGTACCCAATGTATGATTTCAAAAATAATAAAGGATATGGCACTAGTAGTCATTTAGAAGCGATAAGTAAATATGGTGTTTTAGAAGAACATCGTCGTAGTTTTGCTCCAGTAAAAGATTATATTGAAAAACATGATAAGATAGAACAAACTGTATAATTTGACAAATAGAAAAAATATTAGTATAAGTATAAATAGAAGGGATGTGTTAGTTATGTCTAAAAATTTAGTTATCGTCGAAAGCCCTAGTAAAAGTAAAACTATAGAGAAATATTTGGGAAGTGATTATAAAGTAGTTTCTTCTAAGGGACATATTCGTGATTTAGCGACAACTGGACAATATGGTTTAGGAGTTGATATTGAAAATGGGTTTAAACCAAATTATGTAGCAATCAAAGGAAAAACTAAGGTTATAAATGAGTTGAAAAAGGATGTTAAAGATAGTGATCTTGTATATCTTGCAAGCGATCCTGACCGTGAGGGAGAAGCTATTGCTTGGCATTTAAAAGATGCTTTAGGTATCAAAGATAATAATTATAAAAGAGTTTTATTCAATGAAATAACTCATGACAAAGTTTTGGAAGCTATGAAAAATCCTACTGTTATTGATGATAATTTAGTTAAAAGTCAAGAAACAAGAAGAATACTAGATAGAATTATTGGTTTTCGTTTATCAAAGCTTTTACAAAGTAAAATAGGCGCTAAAAGTGCTGGACGTGTTCAAAGTGTTGCTTTAAAGTTAATTGTTGATCGAGAAAGAGAAATTGAGGCTTTTAATCCTGAAGAGTATTGGACTATTACGGCTATTTTTCCAGAGTATGAAGCTGAGCTTTTTAAGTATAAAGATAATGATATTGAATTAAAAAGCGAAAGCGATGCTAATGCTGTTTTAGAAAAATTAAGTGATACTTATACAGTTGAAAGTGTTGATACTAAAGAGAAAAGTCGTAAAAGTAAATTTCCTTTTATAACATCTACTATGCAACAAGAAGCATCTACTAAGTTAGGCTTTTCGGCTAAAAAGACAATGAGTATTGCACAAAAACTTTATGAGGGAATTGATTTAGAAAATGAAACAGTTGGTTTAATTACTTACATGAGAACTGATTCTATTCGTTTATCTGATGATTTTGTAAAGGGTGCTTTTGCTTATATTGAAGAAAATTATGGTAAGGAATATAAAGGTTATATTAAAAAAGCTAAAAATACAGAAAATGTTCAGGATGCCCACGAAGCAATTAGACCAACAAGTATTATGCGTGATCCTTTGAAAATTAAAAAGTTCTTAACTAATGATGAATTTAAACTTTATAGTTTAATTTATAAAAGGACTTTAGCATCTTTAATGAGTGATGCT
Source organism: uncultured Bacilli bacterium (assembly GCA_947626595.1). Classification (GTDB taxonomy): domain Bacteria; phylum Bacillota_I; class Bacilli_A; order RF39; family UBA660; genus CANRGD01. The sequence continues at coordinate 2,346 of CANQST010000019.1, forward strand.
ACTGTAAATCAAACGACTATTATATTTGATAATAATGATTATAAGTTTAAAACTACTGGTCAAGTCTTATTATTTGAAGGTTATTTAAAAGTTTATAAAGACTATGAGACTAGCGAAGATAAGATATTGCCAGAGATAAATAAGGAAGAAAAAGCTATTACTAATAATGTTGATGTTTCACAACATTTTACTAAACCACCAAGTAGGTATACAGAAGCTAAACTTATTAAGGAAATGGAAGAGTTGGGTATTGGTAGACCATCTACTTATGCAAAAACAATTGATACTATTAAAGAGAGAAATTACGTTGAGATTGAGGATAAAAAGTTTAAACCAACAGAGATGGGAATTGAAACTACTGATAAATTACAAGAATTCTTTAGTGATTTAATAAATGTTGAATATACTAGTGAAATGGAAAGTGAACTTGATTTGATTGCTGATGGTAAACTTGTTTGGAATAGTGTTTTAGATAAGTTTTACAAATTATTTGAGCCACGTGTAAAGGATGCTTTTACAGATATGGAAAAGAAAGCCCCTAAAGAGACTGGTGAAGTGTGCCCTGAATGTGGAAATCCTTTAGTTATAAGAAAAGGTAGGTATGGTGAGTTTACAGCTTGTTCTAATTATCCAGAGTGTAAATATATAAAAAAAGAAGAGAAAAAAGTGGTCGAAATAATGCCATGTCCAGATTGTGATGGTAAAATAATAGAAAGGAAGACTAGAAAGGGAAAAATTTTCTATGGCTGTAGTAATTATCCTAAATGTAAGTTTGCATCTTGGGATAAACCTTTAGAAGAAAAATGCCCACAATGTGGTAGTTATTTAGTTGAAAAAAATGGTAAAGTAAAATGCTCTTCATGTGATTATCAAAAATAGGAGGCTATATGGAAGTAAATTTAACATATAAAACAAATTTAGAAAATCTTCATTTAAAAAAAGGCAATATAAAGGATTTAGATTATGAAACTTTTTCTTTAAGAAGTGAAGATAAATTAAGAAGCAAGTATAATTTAGATGGCATAGATGGTAAATTCCTAATTACGTATGATCCAAGTAATTTTTCTTTGGATACTCTTTATCTTTATAATTTTTTAGGTGAAGAGATTGAAGAAGAGAAATATCTTTCAGTAGATTATAATACTAGACCTTACTTAATTGATATGAAAAGAGATATTTATGCTTTATTAAGTGATTTTGAGGTTGTAAAAAAGTTTTATGAGGTAATAAAAGATTCTTTAACTAGTGAGGAAAATCTTTATTTTACTTATGGAGTTGCTTATCAAAATAAAGATTTATGTAATAAAGTAATAGATAAATTTTTAGAAGAAAGATTAGAAAGTGAAGAAGGCTATTTCTTGGCACGCTTAATAAAAGAAGAAATTATGAAAGCAAAAAGTGCTGAAGATATGAATAAAAAATCTAAGTAAGTTGTTTGGATGTGAAATGATGGAAGAATATTATTTAATCGCAAGATCTAAAGAAACTAATAAAGTATCGGTTATTTCTATTAAAGAAACTTGGTACTTAAAAGAAGGTATGCCTACTTTTAAAAGGAGAAATTCTTTAGAAGCTATTGACCTTGTTACGACGAGATTTAAAAGTAGTAGTGAAATGATACAGAGAATGTATGAAAATGGTTATTTAGATACAGTAGATGTTGATTTATTTGCGGCTAAAAAGATTAAAAAGGGTGAGAAAGAGTATATTAAATTTCATGAATTAATCTATAATCCTTTAAATAAAGGGAGAATAGACGATTTACGTAAAATAGCTTATTCTTTCTTAGACGGCGCTAAAGAAGAACAAAGAGACTTGATAGATAAAGTTTTTAATAAATTAATATCTAAGGCTAATAGTAATGAAGATTTTAGAGGTATTTTGACTTGTGAAATGAGTAATGTTCCTAAGAGAATAACAGATAATTTTTGGAAAGGTAAGCAAAATTATAGTTTAAAGTACCAAAATTTAGATTCTTTAAAAAATTATACAACTATTAGAAGTATTATTGAGATATTAAATCGTTATGATTTTTTAGAGACATTATCAGGTAATGCTTTTAATAATAATGTTCATTGGTTGAATGAAAATGGCTCTAAAAGAAAAGAAATAGAAAAAGAGCTTTTAGAAATATTAGATAAAGATTATATGGAAGGGCAGTATAATTTATTTGATTACTTAAAGGAAGAGTCAGGAGAAGTTACTAAAGATGTGAAGAGTAATACTATAGAAATTCCTGATATTTCTAAAGAAGAAAAGGAAAGGGAAATACTTAGTACTTTTAAGAAGATACCTTTTGGTTTTTTAAACTATAATGGTAATAGACAAAGCGTTAATACAAATGATTTGTTTTATAAAGAGCAATTAGAAAATATGCTGCCTGATAAATTGTTTTTAGCGTTAAGTACTTATACTGTTCATAAAAATGAATATGATAAGAATTTATCTTATGGAGGAAATACTTATCTTTTGGAACAAGAGATTAGACAAGATGAGGATGGTTTTAGAAAGTTTTTGAAAAAGTGTAAAAATATTGATAGGATTTTTCTTTGGACTTTAATTTATAAAGAATATCGTAGTTCTTTAGAAAATATTTCTGAAGAAGAGGGGGATTATCATTGGAAAAAGTAATTGATAAGTATTTAGATTATTTGAAATATCAGAGAAACTATTCAGATTATACGATAGGTAGTTATAGGGAAGATATAGTGGAATTCTTTCTTTACTTAAATAGAGAAGGATTGGAATATGACGATGTAGAGTATGGTGATATAAGACTTTTTTTGATGTATTTGAAAGAAGAGAAGAAAGATATTAATTCAACTATTGATAGAAAATTAAGTTCACTTAGAAGTTTTTATAAATTTTTGGCTAATGAAAAGATAGTTAAAAGTAATGTTTTTTCTTTGGTTAGTGGCCCTAAAAAGCAAAAGAAGTTACCTAGATATTTTGAATATAATGAGTTGGAAGAACTGTTTAAGGTACCTGATGTGAGAAATCCTTTAGGTCAAAGAGATTTACTTCTTTTGGAGATGCTTTATGCAACTGGATGTAGAGTTGGAGAACTTATTAATATAAAGATTAGTGATATTAATATCACAAATAATAATATTTTAATACTCGGTAAAGGTAATAAAGAACGTTTTGTAAATTATGGAGAGTATTGTAGCGAAGCTTTGAATAGCTATCTAGGTGATGGATACAATAGGCTTAATATTAAAAATAGTCCTTATTTGTTTTTAAATAATAATGGGGAGCAATTAACGGAAAGAGGCGTTCGTTATATTTTAGATAAGATTATTAAGAAAAGTAGTGTCAACAAGAAAATATCACCTCATATGATAAGGCATTCGTTCGCAACACATCTTTTAAATGGGGGATGTGATTTAACTAGTGTACAAAAATTACTTGGTCATGAAAGTATTAAAGCTACGCAAATTTATACTCATGTAACAACTGATAGATTAAAAGAAGTTTACTATAATAATTTTCCTAGAGCTAAAAAAGATTAAATTATTTAAAAATTGTGCTATAATAAGATTAGTTCTTGTGAAAAGGTTGTGATATTTATGGATTTTGAATTCTCAACTAAAGAAGAACTTTTTACGAGAGTTCGTCCGGCTTTAAAAGCTAAAGAGGTAGAATTACATAGACTGGGTTATACTTATATCAAGGATATTGATATATGGAATTACTTGATTGAACTTAAGTGGAAGAGTTCTAAAAACTTAATGCTTTCAGATATTGTTAATGATATTATGCATTTAAATGAGAAGAAAATTGATGAATATTTAAAAAATAAAATGACAAGAAGTGGAAGAAATAAATATTTTAATTAGGAAAGGTGAGGTAAAGTGAAAAAGAAAAAGACAGGAAAAAAACGTGTTGTTATTACTAGTAGTATTTTAATTTTATTAGTTGTTTTAATATGTTTTTTATTTATTCCATTATTTAAAAATTTGAAATTTGGGTTAGATTTACAAGGAGGTTTTGAAGTTTTATATAAGGCTGAGTCTGTTGATGGCTCTAAAATGACTAGTGAGAAATTGACCGCAACATATAAAACTTTAAGTAAAAGAATAGATAGTTTGGGTGTTAGTGAGCCTGAAATTATTTTAGAGGGTAATGATAAAATAAGAGTAAAACTTGCTGGCGTAAGTAATCCTGAGGAAGCTCGAACTCAGTTATCTACAGTTGCGACATTATCTTTCCGTGATACAGACGATAATTTGCTTATGAGTAGTGATGTTTTAAAAGCGGGTGGCGCAAAGATTGGACAAGATTCTGCAGGTAATCCGGCTGTTGCTTTAAGTGTTAAAGATAAGGATAAATTTTATGAAGTAACAAATAAAGTTAAAGACTATGAAAATAATATGATAGTTATTTGGCTAGACTATAATGAATTAACTGATAGTTTTGCTAAAGAGAAAAATGAATGTGGTAGTAGTGGTTCTAGGTGTTTAAGCGCTGCGACAGTATCACAAGGTTTTGCTAGTGATGTTATTATTCAAGGAAATTTTACTAGTGAAGAAGTTAGTAATCTAGTTGATTTAATAAATAGTGGTTCTCTTCCTAGTAAATTAAAAGAGATATCTTCAACAACAGTAGGAGCAAGTTTTGGTGATCAAACATTACAAAAGACTTTAATTGCTGGTATCATTGGTATTGTTGCTATTATCATTGTTCTTGTAGCAGTTTATCATTTTGCAGGATTTGTTTCAGCTGTTTCAATGATGATTTATACAATTTTGGTATTTAGTATCTTTTGGGTTGTTGGAGGAGTACTTACTCTTCCAGGAATTGCTGCTTTAGTTTTAGGTATTGGTATGGCAGTAGATTCAAATGTCATAACTTTTGCTCGTATAAGAGAGGAATTGTGGAAAGGAAAAAGCTTAAAGTTAGCTTTTAGAGATGGTTCTAAACAAAGTATTTCTTCAATAATTGATGCTAATGTTACAACTTTAATTGTTGCAATTATTATGTTTATTTTTGGAGAATCTAGTATTAAAGGTTTTGCAACTATGTTAATTATAACTATTGTTGTTACAATGTTTACAATGGTTTTCTTGACAAGGCTTTTATTAAAGCTTTTCTTAAAAAATGATTATTTTGAGGATAAAACTTATTTATTTATAAAAGTAAAGCAAAAAGATATTCCTGATGTAAGTAAAAACGAAGAAGTAAAAGTAATTCCTTTTAGAAATACAAACTTCTTAAAGCATAAAGTATTGTGTGTAATGATATCAGTTATAATTGCTTTGATTGGTAGTTGCTTCTTATTAACAAAGGGCTTTAATCTTGGTATTGATTATAAATCTGGTACTGATATAACTATTGCATCAGAAGAGAAAATAAGTAAGAAAAAGTTACGTAGTGATTTAGAAGAATTAAAGTTAGAAGAAGAAAATATTACTACTAGTGAAGATGAGATAACTATTCGTATTGATAAGGCTTTAGATGGAGATAAAGTAAAAGAGATTAATCGTTATTTTGAGGATAAATATGATGCTAAAGTAAATATTGGAGTTGTATCTAATATTGTAAAAAGAGAATTAATTAAAAATGCTATTTTAGCAGTATTAATTGCTTTACTTGGTATAATTGTTTATGTTTCAATTCGCTTTAAGTTAAGTTATGCTGTTGCTGGTGTTGTAGCACTAATTCATGATGTTATTATTGTATTTAGCTTATTTGCTATATTCCGTTTAGAAGTTTCTTCAATGTTTATTGCAGCAATACTTGCAATTATTGGATATTCTATTAATGATACGATTGTATCTTTTGATAGAATTAGAGAGAATTTACGAGATGTTGATAAGAAAAAGTTGGATTTTCATAAGTTAGAGGAAATTTGTAATATAAGTATAAGAGAGACTTTCTCTCGAACAATTTATACATCTATTACAACAATATTACCAGTATTATTCTTGATCTTCTTAGGTTCAAAAGAAATATTCCCATTTAATATGGCTATGTTATTTGGTTTAATTTGTGGAACATATTCTTCTATTTATATCGCAACGATTATCTTTTTACTATTAGAAAAGCATAATTTAGGTAAAGAGAAAAAGAGAAAGAAAGTTTATACTGATGAGTTTGAAGAAAAGAAAATTAAAGGGATTAATTGCTAAAAAGAGGGGAGATGTTTCCTTTGTCTAAAGTAGAAGATATTACATTTGAAGACATAATGGCTAAAGTTGAAAAGTATATTAGTGATGCTCATGAATTGGAGACTATAAAGAAGGCTTATTTGTTTGCTAAGAGTAAGCATGAAGGACAGTTTCGTAAATCGGGAGAGCCTTATATTAAGCATCCTATGAATGTAGCTTTCATATTAACAACTATTTATGCTGATTATGAAACAATTAGTGCTGGTTTTTTACATGATGTTTTAGAAGACTGTGATGTAACGGCAGAGGAAATGGAAGAAGAATTTGGTAGTAATATTACTAAATTAGTAAAGGGTGTAACTAAGTTAAGCAAAATAAATTTTTCAACAGAAAATGATTATTTAATTGATTATTATAAAAAAATAATTGTTGGTATGAGTGAAGATGTTAGAGTAATTATCATTAAACTAGCTGACCGCTTGCACAATATGAGAACACTTTGGGCTTTACCTGAAGATAGGCAAAAGGTAAAGGCACATGAGGCTTTAGAGATACTTGCTCCTATTGCTCACCATTTAGGAATTCATAAGATAAAGAGTGAATTAGAAGATTTATCTCTTCGTTATTTAAAACCAGATGTTTTTTATGATATTGCTGAGAAGCTTAATAAGACTAAGTTGGAACGTGATAAAACAGTTTATGATATGCAGCAAGAGGTTGTTTATTTACTTAATGAACATCATATTAAACATGAGATAAAGGGAAGAGCTAAGAGTATTTACAGTATTTATAATAAACTAGATAAGGGTAAAAAGTTTAGTGATATCTATGATTTATTAGCACTTAGAATTTTAGTAAATACTGAGCAAGAATGTTATTTAGCTTTGGGTTTAATTCATTCTAAATATCGTCCTCTTCCTAAGAGATTTAAAGATTATATTGCGATGCCTAAACCTAATATGTATCAGTCTTTGCATACGACAGTTTTTGGTACAGATGGATATTTGTTTGAAATTCAGATTAGAACTTATGAAATGGATGAAGTCGCAGAAAATGGTATTGCTTCACATTGGGCATATAAAGAAAATAATGGTTCTAAAGTAACGGCTAATTTAATGAATTCAACTGAACAGAAATTACAGTTTTTTAAGTCAATTATTGATTTAAGTAACAATGGGTTAAGTAGTGAAGAATTTGTTAATAGTGTTAAAGACGAAGTTTTAAATAATAATATTTATGTTTTTACACCTAAAGGTGATGTTATTGAATTACCTAAAGGGGCAACGGCTCTTGACTTTGCTTATAAAATTCATACTAAAGTAGGTGAGTCAACAGTAGGTGCTATTGTTAATAACAATATTGTTCCATTAAATCATGAATTAAAAGATAATGATATTGTTAAAATAAATACAAATAAAAATTCAACTCCTAAAAAAGAATGGCTTAATATGGTTAAACTTACTCAAACTAAGAGTAAGATTAAGAGTTTCTTTTCTAAAAATGATAAAGAAATATATATTGAAAGAGGTAAATATTTATTAGAAAAAGAGCTTAGAAAGAAAAAGATTGCTTATAGTGACTTTTTAACAGAAGAAAATATTAATAAGATATGTGAGGCTTTAAAAGTAGATGGCTTAGAGGAAGTCTATCATGTTATTGGAAATGGTAAAACTAGTCCACTTAATGTTTTACATATAATTAATAAAGAAGAAGAGCATCCAGTTAAGGCAGTAGCTAAAAAAGTAGATGTTGATGCGGATATTATTGTTAGTGGTATTGATAAAGTAAAAGTTAACTTAGCTAATTGTTGTAATCCAATATATGGGGATGAAATAGTTGGTTATATTACTAAAGGTAATGGTATTACGGTTCATAGACTTAATTGTCATAACCTAGAAATGCTTGAAGAAAGAACTCTTGAAGTTAATTGGAATTCTAATACTAATAAGAGATATTTAACGTGCTTTTTAATAAATACGACAACTAAGGATAATCATATGTTAGATTTGATGCAGACAATATCAATGCAAAATATTAATGTTGATGGTATTAGAACAATTGATAGAAACAATTATACTTCATATGAAGTTACTTGTTATGTAACAGGGATTGAACAGTATCAAAAAATAGTTTTATCTTTAAGTAAATATCCTTATGTTGAAAGCGTAGAAAGAGTGATTAGATGAGAGTTTTAGTTCAAAGAAGTGGTGAAGCTTTTTGCAAGGTATCTAATAAAATTACTGGTAAAATAGATAGTGGTTTGGTTTTACTAGTTGGTTTTTGTGAGAAAGATGATTTGGATAAGATTAAGTATCTTGCTAAAAAGGTTGTTAATTTGAGAATTTTTCCTGATAGTGATAACGTTATGAATAAAAGTATTTTGGAATATGGAGGAAGTATTTTATCTATTTCACAGTTTACTTTGTATGCTGATACTAAGAAAGGTAATAGACCTAGTTATATGAATGCTTTAAGTAATGATAAAGCTGTTAACTTATATAACGAATTTAATAATGAATTAAAAAAGTATATTAAGGTAGAAGAGGGTGTCTTTGGTGCTGATATGGAAATAACACTTTCTAATATTGGACCAACTACTATTATGTTAGAAAAATAACTGGTATTTCAGGGGGATAATTATGATACCAATTAAAAATAACTTAGAAGATTTTATTGAAAAAATAGAACAACTAGGAGATGCTATTTGTAGTTGTAATGACGAAGAGAAACTTTATGTTTATTTAAAAACATATAATACATTTTGTTACTTATATGAACTTAATTCTGTAGATAGTGTTTTTATTGAGGAAATTGATAGTAATGATTTTTATAAAGACGTTTTGGATAGAGGGTGTAAAAAGGATTTTCATAAGACAGATACTATGTTTTTAAATGATAAGGGAAAACTAGAAAAAATTTGTCTTAGGGATTCGTTTTACTTGGAAGATATTTTAGAAGACTTTTCTAAGACAAAGTTTTATAAAGATAAGGAAAAGTTATATAATAAGCGATTTAAGTCTAATGAACTTTATGATATTTTGATAAATTTTTTTAAAGAAGAAAATAAGGAAATGTTAGATATTTTTGAGGAGTTAAGGGAAAGTAAAAGGTTTTATCGTTTGACTAGTAGTGAAGATTTGCTTTCTAATGCTTTATCAATATTTAATCCTTTAGATAAGAAATCTAGTATTTTAGTTAGAAGAAATTTAGTTAATATTAGGTTTTTAGAGGCTTATGTTCATGAAGTTGCTCATGTACTTGATTATAATAGCGTTCTTAAAAATTCTAATGAATTTGAAACAGCATTATATGCATCTAATAGTTTATTAAGCGAAGTTACTTCAACTGTTTATTCATTAAAGATATATGACTATATGTTAGAAAATGGTATATTAGTTGACGATGCTGTTATTGGTCTTGCCAATACGCTTTTGGCTTATACTATTTCTTTAGATACAGCTTCTTTAATATGTGCTTTGTCAGACGAAGATTATTTGAAGTTATCTTTATTTAGTCCAAGAGAAAAAGATATTATTGATTTACTTAAGAAAAATAATCCAGAGTTTTTAGTTAATGAAGATTTACCTAAAGATATTTTGATGGAGCATGTAGATATTACCGAAACTATGCAATATGCTTATGGCTGTTTGCTTAGTAAATGCCTTTTTCAAAAGAATAATTTAGATAAGTTTTTACAATTAAAAGATAAATATCCTAGTGTTTTAGATTTAAAAGAAGCTGGCTTTGATATAGGAAAAGATGCTCATGTTTTAACTAAGCATTTAGAAAAGTATTTATAATGGATAAAAATTATCACTTTTCTATTGGCAAATTGCAATATTTGTATTAAAATATAAATGATTATGGAGGAGGAATTGTAATGATACAAAGACAAAAAGGTTGTAATGATATTTATGGTAGAGAAGCTAAGATATGGAAATATATTGATAGTGTAATTGATGCTGTAATGGAAAAGTATAATTATACTTATATTAGAACACCGTTAATAGAAGCAACAGAATTATTTCATAGGGGAATAGGAGAGAGTACTGATATTGTTACTAAAGAGACGTATGACTTTGTTGATAGAGGTGGTAGAAATATTACTTTAAGGCCAGAGGGAACAGCAGGAGTAGTTAGAAGTTTTATTGAAAACAAGATGTATGGTGATAACTTGCCAGTTAAAGTATATTATAATGGAACAATGTATCGTTATGAGAGACCTCAGTCAGGAAGAGATAGGGAACTTACACAGTTTGGTATGGAAATATTAGGTAGTGATGATCCTTTATGTGATGCTGAAATTATTTCTTTAGCTGTTAATATTTATAAGATGCTTGGTTTAAAAGAGATTAAGGTAAATATTAATTCTTTAGGAGATAATGCATCACGTTTAAAATATCGTGAAGAATTGGTTAAATATTTTAAGCCACATATGGATGAATTATGTAGTGATTGTAAGGAAAGATTAGAAAAAAATCCTCTTCGTATATTGGATTGCAAAGTGGATTGTGATAGTGATATTATTAAGAATGCTCCTAAGACATTAAACTTTTTAAATGAAGAAAGTAGAGACCGCTTTGAAAAAGTTCAAGAATATTTAGACGTTTTAGAAGTTAAGTATGAGATAAATCCTAATATTGTTAGAGGATTAGATTATTATAACCATACTGTTTTTGAAATAGAAGCTAAAGTTGATGGGTTTGGCGCTAATAATGTTTTAGGCGGTGGTGGAAGATATAATGGTTTGTGTAAAGAACTTGGAGGACCTGATACGCCATGTATTGGTTTTGCTTGTGGAATTGGACGATTAGTTACAGCTTTGGAACTTGAAAAAGTTTCTTTACCAATAGTTGAGGACGTTGATTTGTTCTTACTTTATGTAAATGAAGAGGAAAAGAATTATGCAGCATATCTTTCACAGGAGTTACGTTTAGCGGGATTTATTGTGGATACGGAATATAATAATCGTAGTCTAAAAGCGCAGTTTAAGCAAGCTGATAGACTAAATGCTAAGTATATTGCAGTTTTAAATAGTGAAGATATTAATAATAATGAAATAAAAATTAAAAATAATAAGACTAAAGAGGAAGATATTATTAGTTTAGATGCAATAATTTACTATTTAGACGAGAAGATAAATACTAATATTGAAGAAGATTACGGTGAGTGCAGTCATGAATGTTGTGGCAATCATGATGGCTGTAAGTGTCATAATCATGAAGAGGAGGACTTATGAAAAGACTATTTTTAAATGAGTTAAATGAGCACTTTGATGAAGAAGTTACGTTAAGTGGTTTTGTTGATAGTATTAGAAATTTACAATGGGTACAGTTTATTGTTTTAAAGGATGAGACGGGACGTGTTCAAATAACTATTGAAAAAAGTGAAGAAAAAAATAAAGAATTAGTTGATATTGTTAATAATTTGACAGTGGAATCTACTATAAAGGTTACTGGTAAATTAATACAATCTCCTAAAGTAAAATTAAATGGTATGGAAGTAATTCCATCTAAAATAGAAGTTACAAGTGTTAATACTGGTGAGTTGCCTTTTAATTATAAGGATATTTCAACAGTAAATATTGATACTAGACTTGATAATAGATACATTGATTTACGTAGTGATAAAAATATTTTGTTATTTCAAGTACAAAGCGCAATTGTTAGATATATGAGAGAGTATCTTTATGATAATCATTTTACAGAGATACATACTCCTAAGTTTATTGCGGCCGCTAGTGAGTCTGGATCTGAAGTATTTCAAGTAAAATATTTTGATAGGGATGCTTATTTAGCTCAAAGTCCACAATTTTATAAGCAAATGGCTTTGGCAGGTGGTTTTGGTCGTGTTTTTGAAGTGGCACCATGTTTTAGGGCAGAAAATTCTAATACATCAAGGCATGCTACTGAATTTACATCTTTCGATGTTGAATTTGCTTACATTAATGATTTTAATGATGTTATGGATTTAGAGGCATCTATGCTTGCTTTTGCTTTAGAAAAAGTAAAGGATTTATATGGAGAAAAAATTAAAGAAGTCTTTAATATGGAAATAGTAGTACCAAAGACACCTTTTCCTAAGATGGCTTTAAAAGATATTTATGATATTTTAGAAAAAGAATATAATTATAGTGTTCCTGATAGTGAAAAGAATGATTTAACAACGGAAGCTGAAAGACTTTGTTTTAAGTTAGCAAAGGATAAGTTTTCTTCAGAATTCTTATTTGTTACAGATTTCCCAGCTGAAAAGAGAGCTTTTTATCATATGCGAAATGAAGAGGGTATTTTACAAGGTTATGATTTAATTTGGCGTGGGGTAGAAATTACAACAGGGGCACAAAGAGAGCATCGTTATGAAGAAATAGTTAAGAATGCTAAAGAAAAAGGTTTAGGAGAAGATGTAGAATTCTATTTAGATTTCTTTAAGCATGGTTGTCCACCACATGGTGGTTTTGCGATAGGAATAGATCGTCTAACAATGCTACTATTAGGAATTCCTAGTGTAAAAGAAGCTCAATTCTTATTCCGTGGACCAAATAGATTAACACCATAAAAGTTGTCGAAAATTCGATTAACTTTTTTTCTTTCTTTTAGAAAAAATATGTTATACTTGAAATAGAGTAGGTGTCTTATGAAAAAGAAAAATCCCCCTAAAATAAGTAAAAATTCTTTTATTAATATTTCAAATAAAATAAAGAAAGAAAAGTCTAACGAGGCAAGACTTCTCTTCTTTAATGTTTTATTAATGTTAGTAGTAATTATTTTAGTAAGTTATATTACTGTTTTTGCGGTAGGAAAAAATAATATCTTTGAAAAATACTTATATACTCCTCATGAAAATACAGTTAATTTAATCGCAACACCTATTAGTTTAAATGAAAAAAATATTTTAAAAAGCAGTGATGGAATAAACAGTTATTCTAATACTTTTAAAATTGTTAATAAGAAAAAGAGTAATGCTTTTTATAGAATTATTTTGGTAAAAGATGTGGATATGATTAAGAAAGATAATTGTGAAGAAATTAATGTTCCTATTGATAGTTTGAAATATAGTCTTAATGGTAGGGACGTAGTTAGTTTAAAAGATAATTATCAAAATGAAGAGTATGTAATAATGGAAGGTAGTATAGCAGCTTTATCAACATTAGAGTATAATCTTAATATATGGATAGATAATTTAGTAGTAAAAGATAAAACTAAAAAGCATTTTCATGGAATGTTAGTATTAGAAGAATACTAATTGCTTATAAAGTTTTTAATAATTTCATTAGTGGTAGTGGGAGCATCTAAGTAGGAAAAATGACCACATACTTCATAGACTATTAAAGAGGAATTCTTTAGTAGTTTTTTTAATGTATAGGCATCTTTTAAAGGAGTAGTTTTATCTTTTTTACCCCAAATAAGTAGCGTATCTTCTTCTATATTTTTAAAATATATTTTTAAATCTTTATTAACAATGTTTTTGAATGTTTCTCTCATACTTATAGAAAGATTATTATAATCATTTGAGCCAAATAATTTAATTAGTTTTTGATAGTAATATTCTCTTTTTATTTTAGGGAGTAATTTAATTATAGATTTTAGTAATTTATATATTTTTTCTTTAAAGAGAGTAAAAATATTTTTTTTAGGTTTAATACCGGCTATATCAATTAAAATTAGTTTAGGAAATTTTATCTTATAATAGCCTGATAATAGAGAAATAATTCTTCCACCAAAAGAGTGAGCAATTATGATAGGATTAATTTGTTCTTTAGTAATAAAGTCTTTTAAAATATTAGCGTAGTCGTATATATCTAGGGTTCTACTCGGAATGGGACTGTTACCAAAACCAGGGTAGTCTATTACATAGATGGTGTATTCGTCTTTAAAATAATTAATGATATTTCTAAAAGTCATTCTAGTATTACCCCAACCAGGAAGAATTAGAATAGTTTTATCACTATTACCATATTTTTCATAGTAAATAGTTATGTTATCACTATTAAAAAACATACTTATCACCTATAGTAATTTATGTCTAATGTAAATATTCGTGAAAAGACTTGTTAAAGAGGAAGAAAGTATGTTATACTTAAGGTGTCAGAGAGAAGCGAGAACTGACCAATTTAAAACCGACTAAAATGACGATACGGGAGTTTTGATCAGCTACTGGTGTTGAATACTTATTAGTTTAAGGATCCTAAAGGTAGCGTAAGGACACCCACCTGTACAAAGAGACAGGTTTTATCGTTGTCAGGACGCTCTCACCTGACTTTTTTTTGGGAAATTTTACACATAGGTTTACATTTTTTGTAAATAAAACTGTCTACTAATAGAAAGAAATAGTATAATAAAGATAGAAATAGGTGTTGATATGATTAAGCTATCTTTAAATGTAGGGGAAGTTATTAGAAAATCGATAAGAGAAAATCAAGTTAAAAATAATATCGAAGAACTTCCTTTAGTAAAAAAACTTTATAATAAACAAGATACTTTTTTGGAAGAAGAGTTATATTTAGTAAGTACTTTAACTATGAATAGAGAAATATTAGATATAATAGATAAATTTCCTAATGTAGAAGTTTTAACAATAGATAGAACAGAAGAATTTACTACGCAAGAGATAACTTATATTTTACAAAGTTTTCCTAAGTTAAAAAAATTAACAATAAAAGATCAAGATAATTTACAAGTAATAAATTTGACTAACTTATCTTCTTTAGAAGAATTAAGTGTTACTTCTAATAGAAAATTATTTAAGATAAATGGTTTAGATAATTTAGATAAATTAAAGAAAATAACTTTTTATAATAATCCTTTGTATAGTGATTTAGCTATTTCTAATTTAGTTAAATATATAAGAAATAATAAAGATAAATCATATAATATAGATACTTTGTATTTTAAAGATTTATGTTTAGATTTACCTAAAGATATTAAATGGAGTGAATTTTTAAAAGAAGATGGTAATTGTGAAGTCTTAACTTATGATACTAAAGAGATGTTAGAAGTTTATAAAGTAGCTTTAGATATTATAAAAAGATATATTAAAAGTAGTGATAGTGATGAGGAAAAATTTTCTATTATTTATCAGTTTTTATGTCAAAATATAAATTATAATTTTAGAGCTAATTCTTTAGATAATGGAGTAGTTAAAACACTTCTTAGTAAAGAAGGCGTTTGTCAAGGATATACTAAGTCATTACAATTTTTACTTAGTTTAGTAGGAATAAAATCTTTAGATGTTAGTTGTATTATGGATAATGATTTTAAAAATAAAAGAGGTTATTCTCTAGATGGAAAGAAATTACCTAGTTATGCTGATCATTCAATTATAAAGGTAAGTCTTAATAAGAATGTTTATTATAGTGATGTTACTAGTGATAGTAATAGAGTACATCTAGGTTTAGATAGAAAATATTTTCTTTTATCTAAAGGAGAAATAGAAAAAACTCATAAATTAGTAGGTGAAGAGGAAAGTCTTAGTTATAATAGTTTTCCTTATGATAGGAAAAAAGAATTAGAAGAAATGGCGAGGCTTAGAGTTAATAATAAAAATCATGAAAAAGGAGAGAGTATATGGTACCATTAAGTATTTTAGTTGCGGTAGCAATTTTACCAATTATATTGATATGTTTATATGTTTATAGTAAAGATAGAGATAAGGAGCCTTTAAAATTACTTGTAAAGTTGTTCTTTTTAGGGATACTTGCTTGTGTTTTAGTTTTAGGCTTATCGGTACTTGAATATTTTATTCCTGGTCTTAATAAAGATACGTCACAAATGAATTTAATAGAAGTGTTAATTTATTCTTTTATAAATGTAGCTTTTGTGGAAGAATTTTTTAAGTGGATTATGGTTTACAATTTTGGATATAAGAGTAAATATTTTGACCAATTATATGATATAGTTGTTTATGCGGTGTTTGTATCTTTAGGATTTGCTTTTTTAGAAAATATTTTATATGTGATACCACAAGGGACTTTAAAGATTGGAATTATAAGAGCTCTTTTAGCAGTACCAGGACATGCTTGTGATGCGATATTTATGGGTTATTATCTTAGTATTGCGAGAATTTATAAGAATAGAAATATAAAAATGAGTAAAAGAAATGTTTTACTTAGTCTTTTAGTACCAACAATACTTCATGGTATATATGATTTTTGTTTATTTTCAAGTATACCTGCTTTAATATTTGTTTTCTTCATGTTTATTGGAGTTTTATATGCCTTTTCACTTAGTAAGTTAAATACAATAAGTAAAGAGTTGATTAGAGATAAAAAAATGAAGCCTATCAAGTGATAGACTTTTTACTTGTATTTATAGGTATGAACTTTTTCCATGGAAATGTTAAGAAGTATTCCAACTAGAAGCATATATGAAAGAAGAGAAGATCCTCCATAGGAAATAAAGGGAAGAGTAATACCAGTTATAGGAAATAGACCTACGGTCATTCCAATGTTTTGGATTTGTTGGAAGATTAACATGCCTAGAATACCTGCGAGTATATATTTATCAGTATCTAGTATTTTTCTTTTGGCTAATATAATAATATTTATATCTAAGAAGATGATGATGCCAAGGAGGATTATGACGCCTATTAGACCAAAGTTGGAAGCATAAACGGCAAAAATAAAGTCGGTTGATGCTTCGGGAAAATAAATAGGCGTTTTATTAAAACCGTGGCCAAATAGGCCGGCTGAGCCAATGGATGCGATAGAGTTTTCTAGTTGCAACCCAGAGCCATTTTGCCAAGCAAAGATACGGTCTAGGCGATAGAAAATAGAACTACCAAATATTTTAATAAAGATATTTTCTTTGAAGAAGTATAGCCAGAGGATACTTCCTAAAAGGATACTGGAAATAATTAAAGCGCCAATGAACCATCTAATTCTAATACCTGATGTAAACATCATACAAATATAAATTAAGAAATATATTAAGACAGCTCCAGTATCTGGTTGAAGAAAGGTTAAAATAGATGGTAATAAGACAATTAAAAAGCTTTTTATTAAAAAGAAAAATTCTTCTTTTATAGTTGGATTTTTATAATCACTTCTAAAATTATGTATCATAGTAGCGAGCGTTAGCATAATAAATATTTTCATAAATTCGCTAGGTTGAATACTACCAATCCCTGGTATTGTGAACCAACATCTACTATTATTAATAGGGGTTGCGAAGAATAGTAGGCCTAGTAATAAGATATTTCCTAGAATATATAAAAACCAGGTGTGACGGTATAAGTATTCATTTTTTAATTTTACTAATAAGGCAACAAGTAAAAAGCCAAATATATACCAAACGCTTTGCTTTATAGTTAAATTACCTAAAGATTTAGAAGTGTAAATAGAAGCACTATAAATAGTTATAATACTTATAAGCGCTAAAAGAATGATAGGTATTAATATTTTTAAATTTATTTTATATTTGCTCATAGTTATCCCTCTATTTATTATTATATCAAACTATGGCAATTTTTATTTAACATTTTCATAAAATGTAGTAGGAGGGTAGATATGAAAGAATTGCCTAAGATTTATAAAGGGGATATTACTAAGAATATTGATAATAATAAGAAGGTTTGTCGGTTTAAGAATGAAAATAAAAGTCCTGATATAGAAGAGGTACTTAAGGAAATATTTAATGGTATAGGGTATCCGTATAATATAGGTGTTATTATTAGAACGAAAGATAACAGTTATGATACTACTTTGGTTAGTAGGGGTAGTAAAAATGTTGTTACTATAGATAATGAAGTTATTATGATAGAAGATATTATTTCTATAGAAAAGAAAACTGGTAATTAGATTTAGTTCTATTTACCAGTTTTTACATTTAGCATAAATCGATTGATGTATCAGGAAGACATCTAATAGCGCCAACACAGTTTAAGTCAATAGTTGCGAATTCATTGGTGTTAGTGTATTGGTTGGAAGTTGGATCTAGACTTAGAAGTCTACATGTACAACAACATTTATCAAGAGCTTCTATTCTAAAAACGCTAGTTTCACCAGTTGTACCATTGATATTATAAGGAAAACTCCAAGCTTCTCCAGTAGAACAATTGAAAAGTTCTATTGGTCTTGTGTTGTAGCACACACTAGTACATACTGGTCCTAGATATGGTTTATCACAACCAGTAGGACAGTCATTATCATAATCTTGTTGTTGCAACTGAAGGATTTTCTTTAAGACATCATAGATGCAACCACAGTCTTTATCTTTTTCACAACAATTATTCAAAGGTATACCTCCTCTCACATAAATTATCAATAACTACATCCTCTAGGCATTTAATTGCACATATACAGTTGATATTTAAGGTAATACAATTGCCTGTTGATATATATTTATCTTTTTGTTTTGTTAAGATTAAAAGATTACAGCAATTATCTTTAACATCATTTATTCTAAATAAAGAACTAGTATTGGAAGTATTATTATCTTGATATGGAACTTCAAGTAATTTACCATTTTTCTTATATAAAGTAATTACTCTTGTGTTGTAGCAATTATTAATACTTGGACCTAAAAAGGGTTTAGTACAATTAGAGTATAATTTATTAGTACCTAGAGAATTTTTCTGTAGTAAAGATATAAATTTAAGCAAATTTCTAATACAACTATTAGTACTCATAATCTCCACCTCTTTGTTATTTCTAATATAAATTATTCTTAAATTTTTAAATTGTGTTTATAAATACCTATATAATTATATAGATAATAGTGTAAAAAACGTTGAATTAAAAATTTAATTCTCGTAAGAAGAAAAAATCGATAATAAGGAACTAAATGCTCGTTGAA
>CANQST010000020.1 GCA_947626595.1 uncultured Bacilli bacterium
TTCTATTACTGAACCTACTGCGTAGACTAAACTACCAAACCCTATTACTATTCCAACAGCTATATATATATATATATATTGCGCCTATTTTTTAACTTATTCATGAAGAACATCACCTACAATTATTATCTACATATAATTCAATTTAATACTAAGATAGCATTAAAGTGTTGCTACTAAGAGGAGAAATGTAAGCTAGCTAACTGCTAGCATCACTCTAGTTAAATTATACAACTACTCAAGTATGCTCAACTACTGGCTAGAGAGCCAGTATAAATCAAGTGAGAAATTTGTTGCGTTTTTATTAAAAATATGTTATATTTAATATGTCAAAGAAATTTGCATAAAATAAAAAAAGGAAGATACTTGTTCGTAGTGAGTACTTCCTCCAGTATTGGTTAAAGCACCCAATCTACTTGATTGAGTGCTATTATTTATATTTAACTATATTATATAGTATCTAATAATAATAGTACTATAAGTAAAATTATTATTAGTATCAAGAATGAAATTAATAAATCTTTTTTACTCATAGTAACCACCTCCTTTATTAGGAGGTCGCACTCTCACAAATATCTTCCATTTACATTATATAATAGATGTATATTTTATGCAACGCTTTTTGTAAAAAATTTGTTGCGTTTTTATTTAAAATATGTTATATTTAATATACCAAATAAATTTGCATAAAATAAAAAAGAAAGATACTTGTTTGGTAGTGAGTACTTCCTCCAATATTGGTTAAAGCACTCAATTCATTTGATTGAGTACTCATTTATTTTATAATGAAAAAAATCAAATAATCATTAATAATAAGGAAACTACAAGTAATATGATTATTACTATTTGAAAAAGTATTAAGAAATCTTTTTTACTCATAGCAAAATTAAGAAGTTGCACTCTCGCAAGTATCTCTGCAAGTTTATGGTAAGCATCCATTTAATTGGGTGCTTTTTCGTATTGTAACTTTCAATTAATACCTACTAGCTGTATAACCAGTAGTAACTTATTTTAATATTTAATATTACATTAATAACTAGTTTTCTCATACTTTACAGCTAATATCTAAAACAAATAAAAAGAAGTACTTAAACTTCCCTTTATATTAAAAGTACCATTTCCTACTATTTTCTTATCTTTTTACTATCTATATCTTCTCTAATTAATTTTAAGAACTCATCTTTTCCTACTGTAGTAGTATCCTTTTCTCCAAATAAACGATAACTTATAGTATTATTTTCTTTTTCATTATCACCAAGTATTAAAGTATAAGGAACTTTCTTCGTCTGAGCCTCTCTTAATCTATAACCAAGCTTTTCATTACGATTATCTAAACTACTACGAATACCTTCTTTATTCAAGAACTCATCTATCTCTTTAGCATAATCTCCTTGGAATTCTGGATTTACTGGAATAACTTTTACTTGTACTGGTGCAAGCCAAGTAGGAAAAGCTCCCTTAGTCTCTTCAATAATATACGCCATAAAACGATCAAGTGAGCCTAGTATAGCGCGATGTAAAACTACTGGTGTTTTCTTTTCCCCATCTTTATCTACATACTTTAAATCAAACTTACTAGGTAAACAGAAATCTAACTGACAAGTAGATAGAGTAATCTCATTACCAATAGCTGGCTTTACATTTACATCTAATTTTGGTCCATAGAAAGCTGCTTCTCCTATTTCTTCAACATAATCAATTCCTAAGTCATTTAAAACTTCTCTTAATTCATTCTCAGCTTTATCCCACATTGCATCATCTGGATGATACTTTTCTTTATCATTCTTATCTCTTAAAGATAAGACACATCGATAATCAGTAATACCAAAATCTTTATAAACATCAAATATTAAATCTACTACTCTTTTAAATTCGTCTTTTATCTGATCAGGCCTTACAAATAAATGAGCATCATTCTGACAAAAATGTCTAGCTCTTTCTATTCCTTTGACAGCGCCACTTGCTTCATATCTAAAGTCATGAGCAATTTCTCCTATTCTAATAGGTAAGTCTTTATAAGAGTGTAACTGATTAGCGTAAATCATCATATGATGAGGACAATTCATTGGTCTTAAAACAAATGCCTCTCCCTCTACTTCCATAGCTGGAAACATATTTTCTTTATAATGATCCCAATGACCAGATGTTTTATATAACTCAACATTACCAAGACATGGTGTCATAACATGTAAATATCCTAATTTTCTTTCTTTTTCCTTAATATAATTTTCTAACTCTTGCCAAAGAATATAGCCATTTGGTAAAAACATTGGTAAACCTCTACCTACTAAATCATCTATCATAAATAGTTCTAACTCTTTGCCAATTTTTCTATGATCTCTTTCTGCAGCCTCTGCCAAAAGTCTAAGATGCTCATCTAAATCTTCTTGAGTATCAAAGCAAATTCCATAAACTCTCTGAAGCATCTTATTTTTAGCGTCCCCTTTCCAGTAAGCTCCACTTACTTTTAAAAGTTTAAAATACTTTAATTCCTTAGTAGTATCAACATGAGGTCCACGACAAAGATCTGTAAAGTCTCCCTGTCTATAACACGAAATAACCTCATCATCTTCATTCATTCTATTAATTAAATCCACCTTATAAGGATCATCCTTAAACATCTCTAAAGCTTCTTCCTTACTTAACTCTTCTCTAACTATTCTTTTGCCATCTTTCGCAAGCCTCTTCATTTCTTTTTCTATTTTTTCTAAATCTTCTTCTTTAATAACATCTTCCCCTAAGTCAATATCATAGTAAAAGCCTTCTTCTATTACTGGTCCTACCCAAAACTTAGCATTAGGGTATAAATGTTTTACTGCTTGAGCAAGTAAATGAGCACAAGAGTGATTTTTAATACTTAACTTTTCATCTTCTTTAATATTTATCATTTTCTTTTTCCTCCTTAATTAAAACTTCAACATCATAATCACTTAATTTATTCTTAAATTCTTCTCCTAAAGTAATATCTCCTACTATACTTCCATAATGAATAGGAATTATTTTTAATGGCTTAACTTTCTTAACATAATCAACTGCCTCATCTATATTCATAGTAAAAGTACCACCTATAGGAATGAATAAATAATCACTTTTTACTTTTAAACTTTCTAAAGTAACATCAGTATCTCCCATTATATAGTAAGTTTTATTATTTAGATTAACTAAGTACCCAACATAACCTTTTTCTTTAGGGTGATAATTTTTATTAGTATTATATGAACATATTGTATCAAAAGATAAATTACCTAAATTATAAGTAGAATTAGGTTTAACTACTATTTTAGGAAAATCAATATCTTTCAAACATTCTGGTACTATTAATTTAGTATTATCTTTCAATAACTTTTTAATAGATGTAGTATCATAATGATCATAGTGTTCATGTGTTATAAATATATAATCAGCATCCCTATATTCTTCTTCTATTTTATAAGGATCAAAATATAAAACCATATTACCATCATCTATTCTAATAGAACTTTGTCTAAATACTTTTATCATTTCTACCTCCTAAAATTCACTAATTTGCAACACTTAGTAGTATCATCGCCTTCATTTAAGTATAAGTCATAATCCTCTTCTTCTAAAGCATCTAAGTATAAATCCAATAATTCATGGTATTTAGAATAAGCATATTCCTTAATATCTTGATCATAAGAATTCATAAGAATAATAATCGCATCAAATGAAGTTACTTTTTCTAAGAACTTATTAATTAAATTAGAAAAAGACGAATACTTACAAATAACACTATACTTGGCAATCTTCTGAGCAAGAGCTATTTCTAATAATTCTTTTAAAGTATTATTCTTAGCTTTTTGCCATTTCTTTACTAATTCAGGTAATCGTAAAGCCTCTAACTTACTTAACAATATAGCTGTTAGTTCTTCTCTATCAATATTCTTATTATCAACAAGGGCCATTAAATAGCCTAGTTTCATATCCTTATACTTAATAGGATACACTTTCATAAAAATTCCCCCCAAAAAGAAAAACTCCTAATAATAGGAGTGAAAAACACGGTACCATCCTTTGTTTAACTTAATTTTTATAACGGAATTACCCGGAAATACTTTTTATAAATCAACTAAAAAGGTAGTAATAAATCAACTATTTATTCGTTTTCCACCATCACGAACTCTCTATTAAAAATCATTAATCTATCGTGTCCTTCATCACTGTTTTTCTATAGATATAATATCACTATTTTTTACTTTAGACAAGTTTTTTTCTTTTGAATTGCTTTTTCTTTAGGAACTAAGTTAAATATAATACTATGTTTTTTAGAGTCAAAAGAAGCTATTTTTACTTCTATCTCATCTCCTACATGATAATGATTGCCTGTAGTTGTATCAATCAATTCATTCTTTTCAAAAATATAATTCTTTCCTAATTCTACTACTCCACTTAAATTATTAAATGTTTTTAAATACATTTTATCACTCATTAGAAAGTCAATAGTTGCGAGTAAATTCTTTCCCTCAAAACTATGAGCAAACTCTTTTAATAATAAATAATCCACTTCTATTTCAAAATTATCAGCTTCTTGTTGTCTTAAAGAAAGATTACTAGCTATATCTTTTAGTTTATCTTTCATACTATTTAATAAAGGTGTATCTATTCCTTTTTCTAAAACTTCTCCTAGAAATAAATGATTTAATAAATCAGGTCCTCTTCTAATAGGTGATGTAAAAGTAGCGTATCTTGGTAAAGCTAATCCATAATGTCCTTTATTAACATCTTCATAGTAAGCTCTAGGCATAACTTGAAGAAAAATATTTGATAAGTATTTTATTTCACTATTAGTTTTATTACGACATATCTTTTCATAATACTTTTGTAATAATCTAGGATTTTCAATATTCTTAATCTGACTAAATTTATGATTTATCTGTTTGATTTTAGAATTTAAAATATTTATTTTACTAAACTCTGGACATTCATGATTACGATAAATATATGGCAACTCTAAGAAATAAGCATAATCAGCTAAAGTTTGATTAGTAATTATCATAAAATTTTCAATTATCTTTTGAGCCGGTCCATCATTACGTTCCCTTACAGAAATAGGTTTACCATTTTCGTCTAATTCATAAATATATTCTAATGAAGTAAAGGAGGTACTTCCTCTTTTAACTCTTTCTTCTTCTAACATATTAGCTAAATAATGCATATTACAAAGTGTTTTATAAAAAGGCAAATATTCTCCATCTATATTACTTCCTTCTAATAAATCATTTACTTTATCATAGGACATTTTTAAATTACTATTAATAATAGAATTATGTAAAGAAAAATCAAGCATCTTGCCATTATTATCAAACTCCATTATTAAAGTCTTAGTCAGCTTATCTTCATTGGGATTAAGGGAACAAACTCCATTAGAAATAGCTGGTGGTAACTCAGGAATAACCATATCTCCAAAATAAACACTAGTTCCTCTTTTAATAGACTCATCAAATAAAGCCATACCTGGTCTTATATAATAGCTAACATCCGCAATATGAACATAAAGTCTATAACCATTCTTCGTTTTTTCTAAAGAAACCGCATCATCTAAATCCTTCGCAAAAGTTGAGTCAATTGTAAAAGTCTCTAAGCTACGTAAATCAAGCCGTTTATCTATTTCTTCTTTAGATATTTCTCTACTTATATTATTAGCTTCTTCCAATACCTTTTCATCAAAATCAAAAGAAAGACCCCTATCTATCGCAAAAAGCTTTATTCTATCTCTCGGTGTATTATTATTTTCACTTATCTTTTCAATTACTTCTAATTTATATGTACCATTTATCTTTTTAGTAGAAACACTAGCAATTATCTGGTCATTTTCTTTATAATTTTCTATACCATCAATACTAGTCTTAAACTCTTCACATCCAATAGGAATAAAAGTATCATTTTTAAATACAAATACATGTTTATTATTATTTCTCCTAATAATATCTACAACTTTACTAATAGGTTTATTGTTATTATCAAAAGTTACTAAAAGACTAACTAAATCACCAGGATAAGCTCCATTTAAATTCTTCTTGGAAATAGCTATCTTAGTAAAATCTTGTTCAAAGTAATAGCTATTATTCTTTATATCGCGACTAACAATACCTTTCGTTATATACTCTTCATTCTTAGAAGAATTAATAGGTCTAACAACACGTACTATCTTACCATAACCATGTTTAGGATGTTTCTTTCTAGATAAATCTTCTTCAACAAAAACAATATCATACTCTTTCGCATTTAAAGTATCCTCAATAGTAATAATTTGGTCATTTACTTTAATATAATATTTATCTTGATTAGACTTCATTAAACAACCACTTTTTAAATAAAATTCACTTGGTACATGCATAAAAGCATTATCTAAATAAATTATTTTGCCCTTTATTTCTAATTCATTTAAACAATTATAAAATTTAACTCTATTACTAGATGTAATATTAAATATCTTTTCTAAAGTACTAGGCGAATATACTTTATTATGAGTTTGAAAAAATTCCTCTATTCTCTTAGTTAAATCATCCTTTTCAAAATCAGAAAAGTATCTTTCATTTTTCTGCATAATTATTTCTTTGGTTACTAAAGTATCTAAAGCATTAGAAAACTTTTCTTTTTCACTATCAGTAATATCAAAAATTCTCTCTAATTGATGTAGTGTAAACATCTTTTTAGACAAAAAGAAAAATTTACTTATCTTTGCTTCTAACTCCATATATTTACCCCCAAAAAAATAATTTATCAAGAACTATATTTACTAAGTTAAATATATCATTGATAAATTATTTTGACAAGTAAATTAACATAATTTTACAAAGTAATTACCATCTAGCAGGAACATTAATTAAAGAGCCTAATCCTATAAATCCTTCATTAAAACGTCTACTTGCATAATTATAAAAACTACCTATATTAGAACAATTACTATCATTATATAAATTACAATCAACTAAAGCAAAATGCAAATGTACTCCATAAGCCATTCCTGTTTGACCCATTTTACCTATTGTATCATTAATACTAACCTTTTTCCCAATATATAACCCATCAGCATATCTTGACAAATGAACATATTCTGAAGTATAGAACTTTCCATCAATATTGTGCAAAATCGTTATAATTAAAGCTCCCGCATAATCTTGAAACATATCTGAAACAACGCCATCACTAACAGGATAAATATCCTCATTAGAGCCATTAGGAGAAGTAATATCATATGCTACATGATAATAATTTGGATTAGTTGTAACTTCACCATTTCTAACTGGTAAATGCCATATATCTTCATTTGTTAATATTTTAGATGCTTTAATATTTTTTACTTCCTCTATAGAAGTAGTTCTTACTAATGAATTATAAATATCTTTTTTAAAAACATTATTCAAAATAGTATTATTAGCTTTAGCAACTTCTACAGTTGAAGTAGAAGCTTTTTTTACTCCCTTTTCTAAATCATTAAAAGTTACATTACCTAAAGATGTAAATATTTCTAAACCAAAAGCTAGAAGTAGAAAAGAAAAAGATAACATAATAAGAGCTTTTCCCTTTACTATATATAAATTCATAAGCCCTACTCACCTCGAAAACGGCTTATATTATACCATATTTTACTCATACTGTCAAACAATTTTATATTTAAAAAATCTCATAATCATGATAGAATAATATAAAGGTAGGTATATTATGAAAGATTATTTAAATTACAAAGACAAAATATGTGTTGTAACAGGGGCTTCTTCTGGTATAGGTCTCGCAACTACTGAAATACTAGTTGATTTAGGCGCTAAAGTGTATGCCTTAGATATCAAGCCTACACCTCTAAAAGAGGTTACTTATTTAGAAGTTGATTTAAATTCAAAAGAAAGTATTGACAAGGCCTTTTCTAAATTGCCAAATAGAATTGATGCTTTCTTTGGTGTAGCTGGCTTATCAGGTGCTAGAAGTAATTACTATAAAACATTTACGGTTAATTTTATTGCCAACAAGTATATAACCGATTTTTACCTAAAAGGTGGTATGATGCAAAGCGGAGCCATTTGTTATGTAACATCAACGGCTGGACTTTATTGGGACAAGTACGCAAAGGAATTTGAAGACTTTATTCTCTCTTCTACCTGGGAAGATATGATAGAAGTTTTACATAAACAGGCTAAAGCTGATACTATTGGGGTTATGACTTACCCATTATCTAAAAGAGCTATGAATTACTATATGGCTAAAACCGCTATTGAACTAGGAAAAGCCGGTATTAGAGTAAATGCCCTATTACCAGGAAGTACTGATACAGGCATGACTAAAGAATTTGAAGTTGAAGCCGGTGGTAATGAAGCCCTTATTAGTGAAACTGGTCTAGCCCACCGTTTAGCGACCCCTGAAGAAATGGCTTTACCATTAGTCTTTCTAAATAGTAGTATGGCTGGCTTTATTACTGGCCTACCTCTAATAGTTGATTATGGCAATGATGCTTTAATCAAACTAAAACTAAAGAAAGATAGAATGGACCTCAAAGTAGCATCAAAATTTCTAAATACTTCTTTAGTTCAAAACATTCTGAAAAAACAACTATCTACTCTAGATGAAGAAGAAAAAGAAAAATCTAAAAAAGATGAGGAAATTATTTAATATTTTCTTCATTTTTTTCGCATTCACTACTTACTCTAAGAGAACAATACAAGAATAATGTTATGAACAAGATTAGACTAATTATTACAAATTCCAACATTTTTTTACCCTCCTATTTAATAATATGGTTTATTTCCTGCAAGAAATGCACTTATTAAACCACAAAAATAAAAGAAAGTAAAATCGCCAATTTAACAAATTCACGGCAAAATTAGCCCGAAAAAAAGAAATTCCCCTAGGGGAAAATCTTATTTTCAAGTTACTTTTTACTACGAATTTTACAAATTAGTAAAAATTAAATTTTTTTAATTTTTTTTCGTCTTTAGAGCTAAAGTAGTAACTACAAGACCACTTAGTAGTACAATTCCACCAATAATATAGATAATTTTACTTCCAAACTTACCTGTATCAGGTGCTTCTATTACTTCTGGTTTTACAGGATTTAATTCTTCTTTCCACTTATTAATTAATTCCTCTAATCCTTCCGCAAAGCTTTGTCCATACTCTTCTAAATTATCATAACCAGTAAACATAATTATCTGACTATACTCTTGTGTTTCTCCATCTATTACCTTAGGAGATAATATATCATATGAAGAAAAGTATAAACCATTAAATAAATAATCTAAGTAATTAGGCATACCTTTTATATAAGATTTTGTATAATTAATCTCCTCTTGTTCACCAACTAATTTATATTCAAAAGCCCCAAATGTTGTCATAAGACTTTCTGATAAATCTTTCTTTATAGGTACATAGTTTAAAGTGGACTCTTCCTCATCATCACCAATCGTTATAGTAAGACCATTATCTCTATCAGTATAATTCATATTATAATAGTATGAATACTTAGACCCAATCTTATTAATCTTATAATCAACTACTAACTTTACAAAATAATGATTATCCTTATCAGCCGTAATTTGATTATCATTTAAAAGGCTCTTCATTTCTTCTTTAGTCATATCTTGAATACTAATAGTTGCCGTCATTCCAATACCATCTACATAATCAATTGTTGACTTAAAACTATCTGATTTCTCAAGGACAACATCTAGCTTTTTATCTTCAATTTTAATTGTCTTTAAGACATCGCCCTCATATCCAAGAAACTCACCATCTTCACTTAACTTTGACTTATATACATCCAAATGAGCTCCCGTAACAGTGAATTTAAAATCTTCATATTCAAAAACCTGATCCTCTGCATAAGCCTTACTACCTGTAAAAGCTAATCCTACTAAAAGTAAAAGTAAAAATATTTTCTTCTTCATATTATCAACCTCTATTATGATAATATCAAATACTATGTCAAATAGCAATCCTAAACACTGTAAATATAAAAATATTTGACACAAAAAGACATAATAAAGTGTTAATCTATATTGTTAAGTAACACATTCTTTACAAACCCTCCTGCTTCACTTAAGTCATTATCACTAAATACATTACTAGAACTAGGTTTTAATAAAGCTGATGTCTCATCCTTATTAGATAAAGACCAACTAACATAACTTAAATTATTTTCATTCATAAACTTAACCCATTTAGTAGCTTCATCGAAGAAAACACCACCATTGCCTGATGCATCACTAACACCCCATTCACTAACAAATAACGCCACTCCTTTATCAAGGGCCTCTCGCGCTCTTTGCCTTAAATACTCTGTATGTGTTCCTGCATAAAAATGTAAACTATACATAATATTTTCTTCATTTATCATATCAGAAGCCGGGTCTAAAACATCTTGTGAATAAGTATTAGTCCCCACTATAATAACATTATTACAATTCTTTCTAATTACTCTAATTACTTCTTCAGCATAACTTTTTATTTCTTTCCAAGAAGTATTATTAGGTTCATTACATATCTCATATATTATATTAGGACTATTCTTATACCTACTAGAAATAATATCAAAAAACTCTATTGCCTCATTTTTATAAGTATTAGGATTACCATCATTTAAAATATGCCAGTCTACTATAACATATAAATCATTAGAAATAATTAAATCAATATCTTTAATTACCTCATCTAAAATATCTTTATTATCAATATAACCACCATCTATAGTATACATAGCTAATCTAAAGACATTACTATTAAATTCATTCTTTAAAGTCTTAATATTTTCCTCATTTACAAAACTACCAAACCACTGTAGTCCATGAGAACTAATTCCCTTTAATTGAATATCCTCATTATATTGATTAACCAACCTAACTCCATTTACTTTTAAATCACCATTATAACTAACAAAATTATTCTTATCTACTTTATCCACAACTTTCTCCTTATTCTTACTATTTTCTTTTTCAGTAACTTCTTTTCTACTACATCCAAGTAATAATAAACAAATACATAAAACTAAAACTATTTTCTTCATAAGTCCTCCCATAACAAGTATATCATTTTTTATAAGTTTTCACTAAAAATTTAGGCCTTCCCACAAAATATTAAAACATACTTAAAAGAAAATGTAAAATATCTCAAAAAACTTAAACTTTTTACGATACATCAGTTCTTGCTAGTATTTGAGCTGGTGTTTTCCTTAGAGTATTAAATACTGGAACTAATCCAACTAATAAGTTAAATAAATATATACTTCCAACAGCAATCATAAATAGTAAAGGATTTATCATTAACTGTGATTTTAATACCTCTATCTTACATAAATTACTAAGTATATAATAAGAAAGAATTATTCCCGATACATTAGCAATCGTCGTAATAGCGATAATTTCACCACTAAACATTATATAAATATCTCTTTTCTTAACCCCAATAGCTCTATATATTCCAACCTCCTTGACCCTCGATAAGAAGGATGCTCGTAACATTAAAAATATTTCAACTAATGATATACCTATAATTATTATTGAAGAAATAATTGCTATTTTAGTCGCATCTTTTCTATCTTCTAGATATTTATCTTTATCATTTTGATAGCTATCTACTATATTAACGTCATAATCTTCTCTAAATCCATTAATTGTTTCTTCTTTATCTTTTGGATAAATTGTTATATCTTTAGAACTAACAATTAATTTCTGTAAAACCATATTATTATTTACTAAGTAATTATCTATATCATACTTTGAAGTATAGTAACCAACTACTTTTAACTTTTTATCATTTATTTTTTCTTCTATTTCTTTGTTCAACTTAAAATCATTCTTATGAGTAATATTTACGATAACTTCATAATCATTAACTGGAAAGTTTCCCTCTTTTAACGTTACATACTTATTATATAAATTATAATCCTGTATTCTTTTATCAGCATCCACTTCATCCATTATATTTTTACTTTCGTCATTATTCATATTATACAAAATATTAATAAAATTATCTTCATTAACATAGATAGATGGGCTCATCATATCAACTACTCCAACTATTTTAAATTCATCCATTAAAGGAATTTTTATACTAGAATTAAGAACATCCTTTCTTTTTATTCCCATCATTTTAACTAAGTCTTCTTTCAAAAACTTATCAACTACCATTTTATCAACAACAACTTCATTCTTTTCTTGAGGTATTTTTCCACTAATAATATCACTACTTTCTAACATATTAGTACTAGACAAAGAACCTTGTAATTTTATATTATAATTAAGACTCTGATAGATATCATCCTTTAAAAAAGTAAATCTAACCTCTCCATCGCCTGGAAAAAGATAATTAATTAAATCACTACTCTTATATTTATAATAATCATCTATACTAATTTTCTTTGTATTTATAATTAAATAATTTTTATTACTCTTTATAAAATCACTATCTCTTACATTAATATTTGCCGCAATCCTAGAAGTACCTAACATAATAAACATACCTGATAAAAAGAACCCTATTAATAGTATTTTTTTCATAAAAGGATAATTAAATAGTTGCTTAAAACCATTACTTATAAAAGTAAAAGGATTAAAAATAGAACAGTATTTTAATTTTAAATTATCTTCTTTCAAATTAAATTTATACTTATCGAAAGTAGACTTATCTATTTTCTTATGATGTTCATTATAAAAGTTAATACTAGACTCATTATCTACTACTTCTATTTTTTCACTATTAGCATTTTCAATATAAATATTATTATTCTTAATGACAATATTTAATTTTAATTCTTCATTCTTATCACTATAAACATTTACTTCCAAATTATCTTTTTTTAATTGCTTATTATTCTTAAAATCTTTTAGATAAAAACAATTATCCATCATTATCTCAAGTTTATCATTATCAGTATTTAAATAATCATTAGTAATACTACCATCAGCTATTTCTATTATTCTAGTAGCATAAAACTTAGCCAAATTGACTTCATGAGTAACTAAAATAACTAACCTCTCTTTTGAAATAGCCTTAATAATATTCATAATTTCAATAGTATTCCTACTATCAAGATTACCTGTAGGCTCATCCGCTATTATTATATTAGGGTTTTTAACAATAGCTCTAGCAATACCAACTCTTTGTCTTTGACCACCAGATAACATACTCGCCGGTCTTTTTCTATAACGCCACATTCCAACGCTTTCTAAAACATATTTAATCTTATCTTCTTGTATTTTCTTATCCTTAACACCTAACATTTTTAAAACTAAGGCCACATTATCATAAACAGATAAATTCTCTACCAATTTATAATCTTGAAAGATATAACCAATATTCAGATTACGGATTTTATCTTTTTTATAAGTAAACCTACTAGTCATTTTTTGATTATTAATATAAATACTACCACTTTTTACTTTATCAAGTCCTCCTATTACGTTAAGTAATGTTGTCTTACCAGAACCAGATGGTCCAAGTAAAGCAACCATTCCTTTATCTTCAAAAGTAAGAGAGGTATTATTAATTACATGTACCTGATTACTTCTATGTCTATTAAAATATTTATTTAAATTTTCTATTTTAATCATTATAATTCCTCCCTATAAGTATTCATAACACTATTTTTAAATAACTTTCTAGCATATCTTAAACTAATTAAATAAGACATAAGAATTATTATTACATATAAAAGTGTATAATCTTTAAATAAGAAATATCTATTTACTGTCTCAATAAAACCAATATTTAATATTTTTATTCTTTGTAAATAAGTTGCAACAGCAAAGATAAAATAAGCAATATTACTAACAAAGAACAATTCAATTATCAATAAATCTCTAGTTGTTTTCTTTGCTCCACCAAGCATCCTAATAATAGAAAAATAAATATTTCTAGACTTTAATATTATTTTAATAACAAAATAAGTAATAAAAAACATAACTATTATTAAAAGAAGCGTAATTACTGTTTTAATTATTTTAACTATTTGAAGAATACCCGAAGAAACTAAAGTGTCTCTAATACTAATCGCCTTATAATTATTTTTATTTAAGTAACTAACTACTTCACTTACATTTTTATAATCATCAACAAATATACTAATCTGATATATTCCTTTACTAAATAACTCTTGATAATCTTCCCTATTCATATATAAAGCCCCATCATAATTAGAAAAATTATCTTTACTATAATCACCTATATTTAATAATTTATCTATATTGTCTTTAGTATACATTTTACTAATAATTAAATCTTTACTAGTATCAAAATAAATATTTTTAACATTTACATTCAAACTAGCATTTAAGCAATAATCATTTGGACAGGAATATTTTAAACTATCAGAAATATAAACTTCTCCTCTAGGAACATTATCATTACCTACCAACTGAAAATTAGTATCATACCTCGTTGATTTATAATAATGTGCCATAAAATCAATTGTTATATCACTATTTATTTCATGTTCTTCTAGTAACATTTTATCTAATATTTCTTTAGATAGATACAATGTATAATCCTGATAACTATCATCTTCTATATACTTAATACCAACTATTTTTATTGGAAAACTTTTATCATAATTACCTTGGTCATCGCTTAAATAAAAAGTATTATCAAATAACTCTTGATACTTAGTACCTAAATAATAATCATCCCTCATTCCTTTAATAACTATTTCATTAGAATTATTAGGGTTCCTTCCTACATCCACACTTCCCTTAAATAAATCTAAACTAGAAGCATCACCGCTTACCCAAAAACGATTATTATCATTAACTAAATTAACATACTTATCTACCAAAAAGTCATTCTCTATTAAATAATCAGTATGTTCATAATTTTTTAGCTTCGAAAGTTCTTCTTCACTAAAAGAAGTTTTATCTTTCTTCTTAACAATAATTCTTTTATCGTCAGTATTACTAAAGATATAATTATCTCCATCTTTAGAAGCCTCATACTCTTCCTTTTTAAAAGCTGAATATTCGCTCATTAAGCTAACTACTATAAAAGAATATACCAATAGAAGTAAAACAAATTTAGGTAAAACATTAAACGTATTTCTAAAACCTAGTTGTATTTTATCAATAAACCTAATATTTTTTAAAGAAGCTTTTTTAGGATTTTCCACTTCTTCATAATCCTTAATTTTTTTATCCTCTAAAATCTTACCATCATGCATAGTAATTTTCCTAGTAACATACTCTTCTACTTGTTCATAGTTATGCGTAACAACAATAACTAATTTTTCTTTCGCAATTTCACTTAATAATTTAATAATTCCTAAAGCTGACTTTTTATCAAGATTACCAGTTGGCTCATCTGCCAAGATAATAGGTGTATCTTTTGCCAAAGCTCTCGCAATCGCAACTCTTTGCTTTTGTCCACCAGACAATTTAGATACTTTAGTTTTCCTAAATTTAAGTAAATCAACTTTTTTAAGTAATTCTAAAACCTTTTTTCTTCTTTCCTTCTTACTTACTCCATTAAGAGTAAGAACTAATTCAATATTTTGATATACCGTGTAACTATTTATCAAATTAAAATTCTGATAAATGTTACCAATATATTCTCTACGATAATTTTCCCAATCCTTAGAAACAAAATGACTAGTTTCTAAATTATTGATATACATTTCTCCTTCTTCATAAGTATCTAGTCCACCAATAACATTCAAAAGAGTTGATTTACCACTACCACTTTCACCAGTTATAGCAATAAATTCTCCTAAAGCAAAATCTAAATTAACCTTAACAAAGCCCGTTGTAATAAGACCTTTACTATAATAGAACTTCGAAACATTTTTTAATCTTATCATAAGCCCTCCTCTATGTATCATTATATAATAAAAGCACTTAACATACTAGCAATTTTACTTGACAATTATGTCAAAAGAAAAGAACTAATCTAATTTAAACTAATTCTTTTAAAATATCTTCCATTTCCTGCTCTTCTTCTTTAGTAACTTCTTTTACTTCATTATCATTATCAAACCATACTGGTAAACTTTCTTCTTTTATCTTTTTCTCTTTAGCAGGTTTAACTATTTTCTTAATCTTTTTATGTTCTTTTTCCGTAATTCGCATAGCTTCTTCTACTGTTTCAATATTAAGTCTTTTCCATTGACCCGCTATTGTTTCTACAAAGTTTTTTGTTAATTGCTCATTATTTATCTTTAAAACATAAGCAATTAAAACATTCACAACTCCTGGATTTAATTTTTGGTCTACTAAAAGATTTTCTATTAATCTTTTATCTCTATCAGTAGGTTCTGCTCCTTTATACTTAGCTTTTAAAAATTGATAAGGATTTAAATTTTCAAAAGCATAAACCATCTTAGCCCACTTAGAACTATCTCCTTTAGGTTTCTTTAAATACTCAGGTTGCTTATTATAAATTAAAGTCGGTAAATTACCACTATTTTCAAATTGATAATATTCTCTACAACTCTTTCTTAATAAAACCTTATCTATTAAGCCTCTTTCATTAATCGCATTTCTAACTAGACCTTGCATATCTAAAGTAGTTAAATTATAAGTAAAACTTAAAGCATTAATTAATTCTCTTGTTTCCTTATTAAAACATTTATCACTTATTTGTGAAGATGGAATACTAGATATAAGTAAATTAAAATCTATTCCTTTATTAATTAATATATTATTACTATCTCTTTTCGTAACATCTTCTTCTATTTCTAAAATAGAACCTCTTACTGAAGAAAATACATCATCAAAATTAGATGTTATATCTACATAATCTTTTAAATTTATTTTAGGTAATTTATAATAATTAAGAATATGCTCATACTCTTTCTTACCAAGATTATTATATAAAACAATATTTAGTATTGGGTGATTAAAAAACTCATTAGGAGATAAAGGAGAGTAAAGTAAATAAACATAATGATTTATATTGCCTTTTTTTAAGTATGTTTTAATTAATCCTACTCCCTCTAATTTTTCTCTCGCAATAACTATATCTTCTAATTTAAGTTGCATCGTTGCCATCAAATGGTGATGGGTTAAGTCTTCACTCATTAACTCCAACTTATCTAAATCGTCTAACAAGGTAAAATAAAGTGATGTTGCCGTATAACCAATAATAGGTTGATATAACATAGAAATAATTTTTCTATCTTTATCACTTAAAACAGTCTTATTTAAAACAACATAAGTATCAGCTGGTAAGATAGTTAAATTTTTCATGACATCACCTCTACAGAACAAAATTATTTATAAATCACGTACACTTCGATTATGAGAGTGGCTCATTCATTCACCTTGCAAATTCCTTATAAATAAAAAATAACACTTTATTAATAAAGTGTCAATAGAACAAACTACTTGTAAAATTACTTATCTTCTTTTATGTTTCGCATCGCAACTGCATTATAAGCTTCTTCTATATCATTAAAGTAAACCTTTTCATTTCCTATTTCTTGATAAGTATCATTTCCCTTACCTAGTATTAAAACTATATCATTTTCTAAAGCCATATCAATTGCCTTAGTAATAGCGCTTCTTCTATCAAGTACTACTTCATAATTATTATAATCTTTTATATCCCTAATTATATCTTCACATATACTGCTAACATCTTCACCTCTAGGATCTTGATAAGTAAAAATACTATAAGTTGCCTTTTTAGCTAAAATACTCCCAACCTTACTCCTATTTAAAATATCTCCATTACCCTCTTGTCCCACAACAACAATAATTCTATTTACATCTAGACTATGAACAAAATCAAGTAACTTTTCTATACTATTAGGAGTATTAGCACTATCGACCATAATAGAGTACGATGCATCAATACTTAAAAATTCTTCTTCTCCCTTTATTTTTATATCCTTAATTCTGCTTATTATATCATCAATACTAACACCCAACGTTAAACATGCAAGCATAGCACCAGCCAAATTATAAACATTAACTTCTCCAAGCATTGGACTTGTAATGTTATAAGTATTATCTTTATATCTAAAAACAATATCTGTAAAATTAGAAGAAGTTTTAAAATTAACTATCTCTAAATCACAGTCTTCTCCCTTTCCATATGTTAAAACTTGTCCCCTACAAAAACTCCTAACTAATTCAAAATATAAATCATTTCTATTTAAAATGCAAAAACCATTTTCCTTTGTTTGTCTAAAAAGCTTTAACT
This sequence comes from uncultured Bacilli bacterium, assembly GCA_947626595.1. Lineage (GTDB taxonomy): Bacteria > Bacillota_I > Bacilli_A > RF39 > UBA660 > CANRGD01. The sequence goes on from CANQST010000020.1 coordinate 18,136, forward strand.
TAGAACTAATATAATTTTCTAAAGTACCATGGATATTTAAATGATTAGGCGTAATATTAGTATAAAGACTAACATCTACCTCCATAGCTTGAAAAACGCCTCTAAGAAAGTTCCTGCTACTAGCTTCCATTACTGTGTATTTACAACCAAATCTAACAAATTCTTCTAAATAACTATATAAACTATAACTATCTAATGTATCAGCATTTTCACTACTAAACTTAGCACACTTTCTTTCCTTTTCTTCAATAAGACCACATTCTTTTCCCATTAAAGTTTGAATAATACTACTCGTAATACTTTTACCATCAGTACCCGTAACTCCTATAATTTTAAGATTTTTATCTGGATAATCATAAAACTTTTGACAAAGATAAGGTAATTCTCTAAAAGTATCAGGAACCTTTATAACAGGAATACTTGCTTCTACATCACTATTTACTACAATGGCCTTTGCGCCCCTTTTAATGACCTCATTTATAATATTTTTATCTATTTTATCCCCAAGATAAACAAATAAGCTGCCATCTTCTACATTTTTACTATCAGTACAAATATTTTTTATAAGAAAATCTCTATTTATTCCAGAATATAATTCTTCTAAGGTTTTCACAATGCACCACCTATTTTAAATTATACAGTAAAATAAATAAAAGTTAAAGCGTTTTTCTTGATATAATTTAGCTTTTACGTTAAAATTATTTAAGGTGATAGTATGAAAACAATGATATTTGGAGCAGGTAGTGATTTAGGTGTTCATATTGATGGAAGCCATCTTGGCCCTACTCAATTAATGAACGATTTAGCAAGCTTTTACAAAGGAGAAAGCATACAATTTATAAGAGACGCTAACATTATCAAAAGTAGAAACCTATCTGACCGTAGAAAAAATGAGTATGAAGTAGAAAAATTTAATACTAATCTTTACAAAGCTATGGTTGAAAAAATTAAAGATGGTTATTTTCCTATTTTAATTGGTGGTGACCACTCTGTTAGTGTAGCTAGTGCCCTAGCATGCGCTAAAGTAAATCTAGATGTTGGTATTATTTGGATTGACTCACACGCTGGTTATAATACTTTCGCAACTACTGTAACTGGTAATCTTCAAGACTTGCCACTTGCCGCCATTAATGGAAATAATCAAGAAATGACCATTTATCATGATGGCAAAAATATTCAAACATCAAGAACTGTTATCGTTGGTGCCAGAAACATTGAACCCGCCGAAAAAGAAAATCTAAAATATTCTGGTGTAACCGTTTTCTCAACTGAAGATATCGAAGAAAAAGGTGTCGATGCCATCATGGAAGAAGCCTTTAAAATAGCTGGATATAAAACTAAAGGTATTCATATTAGTTATGACTTAGACGTAATTGACCCTGATATTGCCCCTGGTGTATCTAGTCCTGAGTTTGATGGTATTAGTGAAGACGACGCTATGAAAATAAATGAATTTATCATTAAACACATGAAAGAAGTTCTATCATTTGACCTAGTCGAGTTTAACCCCCTACGAGATGTTAATAGAAAAACAGAACAAATTGCTTTAAATATTTTAGCTCAAATAACTAGAGCTGCTGAAAATAAAGGTAAATATGAAAGAACCATTTACTAGAAAAAAATTTTCTTTACGAGATAACTTTTTTCTTATATAATTGTAATTAAGGAGGATGATTATAAATGAAAGTTGTAGTAAACCAAGATGCATGTATCGGTTGTGGTGCTTGTGTTGCGATATGTGAAGATGCCTTTGAAATAGCTGCTAATGGCTTATCTAGCTGCAAAATAAAAGAAGAAATTCCTAATGAGTTAGAAGATGCTGTTACTGATGCTATGAACTCATGTCCAACAGGTGCTATCGTCTTAGCTGAAGATAGTAAAGAAGAAGAACCAGTAGCTGAAGCTGCATAAAGTCCCTAAGGACTTTTTTTATTTATAAGGATTTTACTCGGTAAAATAACTTTATCTCTTAAGGTATGATTTTAATAAGGTATAAAAAATATTACTTTATTAGGTTGACAATTAAAAACATTTGTTTTATAATGAATTTGAGGTCAAAAAAACAAGCCATCAAAACTTGCATCAATTTATAAAACTTTTACTATTTCTTTAAAGCAAATACTTTCGCCACTTCTTTAGGAGTTAGCTTTCGATATTCTCCACTTTCCAAATTCTTTAAGTCAAAGAATGCCACTTTCTCCCTTTTTAATTTTAATACTTCATAATTAAAATTATCAAATATTCTCTTTACCTCATGATTTTTACCTTCTAAAATACTTATTTGAACCATAGAAGTATTACTCTTCTTATCAACCTTTTTTAGCTTTACTCTAGTAGGAATTACCTTTACTCCATCAATCATAACACCGCTTTTTATTTTATTAATAACTTCTCCTGTAATAATTCCCTTTATTTTAGCCATGTAGACCTTCTCTACCTCACTACTAGGATGCATCAATATATTAGCAAAATCGCCATCATTAGTCAAAAGTAAAGCCCCTGTCGTATCATAATCAAGTCTTCCCACTGGATAAATTCTCTTATCCGTAGGAATTAAATCAACTACCGTCTTTCTATTCTTGTCATCACTAGTCGTTGTCACAACACCTCTTGGCTTATTCAAAAGATAATATTCCTTCTCTTCTTTCACAAGAACTTTACCCCCTATTTCTACCATATCTTTGGGACCAACTTTAAATCCTAACTCACTAACTACTTCTCCATTTACTTTAACTTTCCCCATTACAATTAATTCTTCCGCTTTTCTTCTTGAAGCATAACCTGCTTCCGCAATTACCTTTTGTAATCTTTCCACTCATTTCACCTCTACTATATTAAAATAACCCCCAGTAATTACCTTATTGTACCAATTTTCTGACGAAAAGTCTTTAATTTACAAAAATTTATTTACAAAATAAGCACTTGAATTTATTATA
>CANQST010000021.1 GCA_947626595.1 uncultured Bacilli bacterium
ATTTATATTAAAATTTTCATTTTAATATCTTTTTCATCCAGTATGACTAGTTTTCCATAAAACTTTTCACACTATCCATATTAAATTATACTCAACTTTTAGCACTTGTCAAGTAAGAATGCTAAAAAAGAAAAATAAAAACCTATTCAAGCTTTTGAAACAATCTAATTTATCTAATTAAAGCCTTTTTAAAGTTAAAAATAAATAAATCATATAATACTACAACAATACATATTAAAATATTAAAAATAAACATATAATTATAAAAAACAGTCTCAATAAAACACATCAATACTATCACAAATAAGAAAAGAAATTTATTATGAACATGATTGTAAAAAACAGAAGACAATATTGATATTGCTAAAAACATAATTATATTACTTAAAAGAAAAGTTTGATAATGTTCTAAATTATTTGAAAAAAGCAAAATCAAAAGGAAAGAAAACATTATACGAAAAACAAACACTATTAATAATTGAAAAAATAGTTTTTCAGCAAATAATTTTTTAATATTTATTCGCAAAAAAATATTATACATATTTTCTCTTATTTCAAAACTATAAAACAAATAAGTAAAATAAACTATTAAAGCATATTGATATACACCCAATAAAATCCCTAAAAAATCTGCGTTATTTAAATCAATATATCCTAAAAGTGTTTTAAAATCATTAAAGTCTAAACCTTTTGATAATTTCATTACAAGTAAATAAGAAAAAGAAAACATCAAAAACAATAAAATAAATTTAAAACACTTCTTAAATACTATTTTAGCTACTGATAATTGCATTCTCATTCTTTACAATACCTTCTTTTTATAGAAATTTTATATAAAATAAAGCCAATAACTACTATAACAAATATATAAATTAATGTAATTATTGTTTCAATTAAGAAAGACGAGCAGTCAATTCCTAACAAATAGTCTTGAAATAAAATAGGCACCTTATATAAATGCTTAATTGCAAATTCTTCATAAGGCACAAAATATAATGCGCATCCTATAAAAGATAAAATATATTTAATAATATTTTTCTTTATTATAAAAGACATTAAATAAATTGAAGAAGCAACTAAAATATATATAATAGTATTTTTAACTAATAAAAACAATATATAAAAAGATATGTTTATATTATATTTTTCATACATTCCAAAACTATAATTTTCTAAAGAAAAAAACGAAGATCCAGCTAATGCAAACAAAGAGAAAATTAAATAAAATAACAATACTGCTATAAATACAACTTTTAAGCCACACAGAACTAAATCTTTAGAACTAGAAAATCTCATATAGAATAGTTCATTATAACAGATATATCTTTTTATATTTAGTATTATTATAAATATCTCTATAAAAAAAAGAAAATTAGCAAAAGAGTCTTGTAATATTACTACAAATCTTTCCCAAAGGTTTGTGCTTTGATAACTAGAAAAAATAAATGGTAAAATTGCAAGAAAACTTATTAATAATAAAAGATTAGTATTTTTCTTAGAAATATAATTATCAAAATTAATTAAATATTTTACTTTTAAAAAATTATTTTTCATTAACTATTTTCCCCATATCAAAAAAATATATCTTATCACAAATACTTTTTAAATCTTCCATAATATGAGAAGAAACTATAATAATTTTTTTCTTTTTAATACTTTTAAAATATTTAATTAATTTTTCAACTGTTTCTTGCTCTACTCCATTAAAAGGCTCATCCAAAATCATTATTGTAGGATTTTCCATTATTACTTGAGCAATTCCCAATTTTTGTTTCATACCTAAAGAATAATCACGATATTTTTTATCTTTTTCAGATAATAAATTGACTGTATCTAAAGCTTCTAATATTTCCTTATCTGATATTTTATTTTGTATATTTGCTAACATTTTTAAATTTTCAAAACCTGTTAAATCCGGAAAAAAATTAGGTTTTTCTATCAATGCTCGCAAATCTTCTGGAAAACTACTACTATTATTATAATTTACACCATCAATTAAAACTTCTCCACTATCAGGATAGTAAAATCCACATAGTAATTTTAAGAAGACACTTTTTCCAGTGCCATTCCTACCATAAAGACCATATATGTTATTATCAGTAAAATCTAATGAAACATCATTAATAATAGTATTTTTATTAAAACTCTTTGTTATGTTTTTTACAACTATTTTCATACCACATCACCTCTTAATCATTTTTCTCACATTCTATAATTAAATTTTCTTTATTTCTATAAGTCCTATAAAGAATAATTGTAGAAATAATCAAAAATATTAATGGAATAATAACTGAATAAAATAGACCATTATTAAAATTATCATATAAAGTAAAAATACTTAATATATTTAAAAGTAATCCAAATTCACTTCTAAAAATTATATGTAGTATCAATGTACCAACAATTACTTCTAAAAACAAATCAATACCTATAAATAATAAATAAGATTTTATTACAGAAATTATAAAGTCATGATTTTTCTTACATACTATTAAACCAATATTAACATAAAAAAATGACATAATTGTAATTTTCAACAAATAAACGACCATAAATAATGCTGGATTACTCATTGTACTTTCTTCCCACATATTACCATAATTAAACGTTCCAGTTGTAAAATAACAAACAATATAAGCTATTATTGTAATTAATGGAAAAAGAAGTGCTGGTTTATAAGCATCTAAAAATAATTCTTTAATTGTTTTTTTGTAACTTTGCCGTGTCAAATAATTTTTTAAACAATTATTTTTAAAAAAATGGCATACTATTTTATTAGATTGAACTATTACGAATAAAAATAGAAAAAAACCTAAACTATAATATCCAGCAGAATGTGTATCATAGAGCATATTATAAAAATTCTTTTGAGATGCAGGTTCCTTTTTTACAGCCTCACAAAATTCTATCATATCTTCTGTCACTACTTCATTAGTACAACGTTCTAAATTATCATTATGCATCTTTTCCAAGTGACTTTCGTTTCTTAAATACTTATATGAATTAACACCAAATATAGAAAGTAAAAAAACAAAAATAAGTATTAAAAGATAATATTTTTTTATTATTTTCTTCATATAACCTCACAAATTAGTAAGCTAGAGAGTTTTTCAATAAATTAATTAATCTTATTTTTTAATAATCCCACTCGCCAAATGTATAAGTTGTTACAAGAGTAAAATCATCACGGGTTAAAACCAGTCTATACGTTCCAGGAGTGTCAAAACCAGTAATAGGTGGGTGTATAGTACCACCCATTTTAACTCTTTCTTGACAATAGTCACCATATATTGTTTCAAACTTTACCAAAAGAGTACAATCTGTACATGGATCAGTTAAATCAGTATTTATTTTTGTGCTTCTATATGTTTGAATAGTAGAAGTTGTTTTTTCCCTATAACTAGTTGATGCACTACCACGAGCTGGTATATTAAGCATTACAGTTCTTGTTTCATTGGTCAAAGCAAATGCAAGAATACCATCTAACAGAAATGCCAATGCAACTAATAAAAATACCTTCTTATATACTCCCATCAAATACACCTCCTTTACAAAATAAACTCTCTAGCATTACACCTAAATACTACCATACATAAAAAGCACTGTCAAGCTGTTCACCTTTAGTTTATTTATTACTCCTTAATGTATTTGTTATATAATTTATGTAAATTTTTCTTATTTAAAACTTCGTCAAGTCCATAAATACTAACATCAGTATAAATTCTAGTTAATAACTTTTTCATATCATTTGAACATATTACAGTATCTTTAGTCCTATTCCAATAAGTAAGTTGATACTCCTTAGTCCATTTCTTACCTTGATAAATCATTCCTGCCGCAAAAGTATCACAAACTAATTCTAAAAAATACTTATAAGGAATATTAGGAACTTCTACTCTAGTACTATAGTCATACCAATACTCTAAATGATGTTTATTTCTTCCTTTATGGTGAAGCCAAGCTTTAGAATAACCTATATCCTCTTTACACCTCGTAATAGGACTTCTTCCACCATCAAAATATTTTACACCTTCTAAAAACTCCGTTGGACTATACTTAGATAAATCATGAAGTAAACCCCTAATAGGAATACCCACCTTACAACACAACAAAAACACCTTAAATCTATGACGATTTATTAAAGAAAAATGTCCAATAAAACCTTTAAATGTATACTTATATTTTTCCATAATTAAATTATATCAATTTTTCTTATCATTTTCCACCTTAATATTTTTATTACTTGGACCACATATCACATTACCTAAAGCACTGAACCTCGAACCATGGCAAGGACAATCCCATGTTTTTTCTACTTCATTATAAACCAAATTACAACCCATATGTGGACATTTACTCAAAACAACATGCTTATCAACACCATCACTTAAAATTGCCTTATTATCTTGAAAAGTAATCCTACCGTGATACCAACTTTTATTATGATAAATTAATTCTTTTAAGTATGCTTTAAAACTACTAGTTACTGCCAAAAAAGTATTTTTATATATTTTTCTTTTAGGATTAAATAATCCTTCATACTTATTACTATCTCCTCTAATTAAATCACCTATTATTTTACCAGATAATATACTATTAGTAATACCCCAAGTATTATAACCAGTTGCGATATATAAATTCTTATCAAGTCTACCTATAAAAGGCATAAAATCCCCAGTCATTATATCCATATTAGACCACAAATAATTATAATTATCTCTTTTTAATTTTAAAAATCTTTTACTCATATTATTTTCATTACTTATATTAACATTTCCATAAGAATATATTTTATAATTAATATTTTTATCTTTATAAAATCTCATAGAAGACTGTTTATTATCAACACTCAAAGTAGTATAATTATGCATTTCACTTGAAGAAACTCCTATATATGATTTCTGAAGAGTAACCTTAAGAGGCATAAAAAAAGGCTTTATAAAATTAGGATAAAAGTTAGCAAGCACTACTCTTTTAGTCTTAATTATTCCTTTATCTGTCTTAACTAAATAATATTCATTATACTTTTCAATACCTAATACTCTAGTATTTTCATAAATAGGTATTTTTTTACTTATAATTTTTTTTAAAGAATATAAATACTTTAGGGGATGGAAAGTGTAAGTATCAAACACTTTTATAGAGTATAAGAAGTCTTTTTTAGTTCCTTTTTCTAGAATACAACCTATATCTCTTAAAATATTCTCTTCCTGCTTCAATCTATTTAAGTATTTATAATTATCAGTATAAAGATAAGATATAGTCTTTTCAAAATTACATTTTATTTTATTATCTGCAATAATTCTTTTAATAATTTCTATAGCTTCAAGTTGACTTAAAAAATACTTTTTTGTAATAGTTCTGCCATATTTCTTATAAATATCATAGTAACATCCTTGTAAATAGCTAATTTTACCTGTCATTCTAGAAGTTACTCCACTACCCACTCTATTAGCTTCTACTAAAACTATTTTTTCTCTTTCATTAAGAAGATTATAAGCAATATTTAAACCAGTAATTCCTCCACCAATAATTAAAATATCTATATCTAAATCTTTATCTAGCTCTTTATATTTCTTATCAAAACTAGTGCTACTCCACAATGTATCCATGCTATCACCAATATTAGTATGGACTGTGCTTAGAAATTTATTAATGAAAAAAGTAAAGAGGCTATAGAAATACCTCTTCACTTTTAGAATTTTCAATATTTTTATGCAGATAGTTTATTTACTGATGCTTTCCTTTTGCCATCTTGCACATCTTTAGACCACTTAATTGGAATAATCTTATCATCAATATTATTAGTAGGAACTGCTTCAGGTATATCTCTTCTAAAAAATCCTGATGGAAATAGAGTTTTACTTGTTTTTTTCTTCATAACTAACCTCCTAAACATTAACAATTAAATAGCACAATATTATAAGCAACTAATATTATACTAAAATTAATACATGCTTGTCAACTTTTTTATGTACTAAGTCAAAAGAAAAAAATATGAAATAACTCATATTTTCCTTAACTATTTATTTACTTTCTTTCTTAGTTGACTTTTTCTCTTTCTTTTCTTCCTTTGCAGGAGTTTCTTCTACAAGTTTTAAGATTACCATTAAAACGCCATCTCCACGTCTTTCAGATAATTTTAAAATTTGAGTATAGCCACCATTACGGTTTGCATAACGAGTTGCTAAATCACTAAATACTTTATCAACTACTTTTGTATCATTATGTAAGAAAGCTAAAGCCTTACGACGAGAAACTAAATCACCTTTTTTTCCATAAGTAATCATTTTATCAACAAACTTACGTACTTCTTTGGCTCTAGTTTCAGTAGTAGTAATTGTTTCATTTTCAATTAATTGCTTTGTTTGAGTTGCAAGCATGCTTCTACGATGCTTATTATCTACTCCTAATTTTCTATATGCCATAATTCTTCCTCCTTATTATTAGTCCTCTTCACGTAGAAGTAAGCCCATATCTCTAATCTTGTCTAATACTTCTTTCAATGACTTCTTACCTAAGTTACGTATTTTCATCATATCAGATTCACTCTTATTTACTAAGTCTTGTAGAGTATGAATTCCGGCTCTCTTCAAACAATTATAAGCTCTTACTGAGAAATCTAAATCTTCAATAGAAGTTTCTAAAGCCTTAACCTTAGGATCTTCTGTTTTCTCAATCATCATACCACTTACATCAGCAATAGTTGATAAATCAGTTAGAATATTTAAATGCTCAATTAAGATGCGTGAAGCTAAAGCAATAGCCTCTTCTGGTTTAATTGAACCATTTGTCCAAACATCTAGTATTAACTTATCATAACTTTCATCTTGTCCAACACGAGCACTTTCAACTTCATAAGAAACTCTTTCTATTGGTGAATAAAGTGAGTCAATAGCAATTTCTCCTACTTTCTTAATATCATGAATTTTCTTGTTATCCTCACTTCTAACATAGCCACGTCCATTAGAAACTACCATTTCCATATTGAACTTAGCACCCTTAGATAAAGTACAAATAACCTTATCTTTATTAATTACTTCAATATCAGAGTCGCACTCAATGTCTCCTGCTGTAACTTCTCCCTCTTTTGATGCACTAATACGTACAACTTTTTCTTCTTGAGAATAATTTTTAAATACTATTCCCTTTAAATTTAATATAATTGTCGTAACGTCTTCATAAACTCCATCAATTGTTTGGAATTCATGTAAAACGCCATCAATCTTAATACTACTAATAGCACTTCCTGGTAAAGAAGATAACATTACTCTTCTTAAAGCATTTCCAATAGTAGTTCCGAACCCTCTTTCTAATGGTTCTAATTCAAATCTTCCATAAAAATTACTTTCTATAGAATCAGTTATTTTATAAATTGGTTTTTCAAATTGTAACATGAAACTAACCTCCCTTTACTTTTTTTCACAAACCTTTATTTTATCCACGTGGACGTTTTGGTGGACGACATCCATTGTGTGGTATTGGTGTAACATCTGCGATAGCAGTTACATCTAATCCTGCAGTTTGTAATGAACGAATTGCAGTTTCACGTCCTGGTCCTAACCCTTTAACGCGAACTTCTACTTTACGCATTCCCATATCATAAGCAGTTTTTCCTGCAGCTTCAGCAGCCATTCCAGCAGCAAATGGAGTTGATTTTTTACTTCCTTTAAAACCTATTGCACCTGAAGATGCCCAGCTTATTACATTACCATCTTTATCAGTAATTGTTGTGATAGTATTGTTAAAAGTTGAGTGAATGTGAGCAATACCTTCAGGTACATTCTTTTTAACTTTCTTCTTTCTTGTCTTATAAGCCATAAGTCTTACCTCCTTTATAATTTATTTTTTAACTAAACTTTCTTCTTGTTAGCAACAACTTTTCCTCTACCCTTACGAGTACGAGCATTACGATTAGTTCTTTGACCTCTAACAGGTAAACCCTTCTTATGACGACTTCCCTGATATGAGTTAATCTCCATCTTAGTCTTGATGTTCATACTAACTTCACGACGTAAATCACCTTCAGTTAGATGCTTATTAATCTCGTCACGAATTTTTACTAAATCTTCTTGAGATAAATCTCTTGTCTTAGTTTCAGGATTAATTCCTACCTCTTTTAGAATTTGTTTAGCAAGACTTCTTCCAATTCCATAGATATAAGTTAATGATATACAAATATGTTTATCATTTGGAATATCTACACCTTTAATACGTGCCATCAAATACACCTCCTATTAACCTTGTACTTGTTTGTGTTTTGGATTTTCACAAATAACTCTAATTTTTCCTTTACGTTTTACGATTTTGCACTTTTCACAAATCTTTTTAACTGACGCTTTTACTTTCATTTTATCTCTTCCTTTCATTTACGATAGGTAATACGCCCACGTGTTAAATCATAAGGCGATAGTTCTATCATTACGGTATCTCCTGCTAGAATGCGAATATAATTCATTCGTATTTTACCAGAAACGTGGGCTTCCACAATGTGTCCATTTTCTAGTTGAACTTTAAATTTTCCTCCCGGAATAATTTCAAGAACTTTGCCCTCTATCTCAATTGTATCTTCTTTAGCCATCTTTTCACTCTCCTGTCAATATTAGATAACCCTCTTTAGTAACAGCAACTGTATGTTCAAAATGAGCTGATGGGCTACCATCTAATGTATCTACTGTCCAGTTATTATCATGAACAAATACTTCACTTCTACCTAAGGTAAGCATTGGTTCTACCGCAATAACCATTCCTTCTTTAAGCCTTGGTCCAGTATTTTTAGTTCCAAAATTAGGAACCTCAGGGTCTTCGTGAACACTAGTTCCAACACCATGTCCACACAATTCTTTAACTACACCCAAGCCACTTTTCTTAGCGTATGACTCAATAGCGTAGCTTATATCACCAATTCTGTTACCTGGTTTTACTTGTTTTAAGCCTTCATATAAAGCTTTTTCTGTGTTCTCTAGTAATAAACTTACTTCTTCTGATACTTCTCCAACTTTATATGTCCAGCCAGAATCACCGTGATAACCTTTGTAACAAGCTCCAATATCAATAGATACTATGTCACCATTTTTTAAAACTCTATCACTTGGAAAACCATGCACTACTTCAGAGTTTATACTAATACATAGAGCTGTTGGGAAACCATTGTAACCCTTAAAAGAAGGCGTTGCTCCTTTACTTCGTATGAAGTCTTCAGCTAACTTATCTAATTCTTTAGTTTTAATACCTTCTTTTATATATGGTTTTAGATACTTATGTGTTTCATAAACGATTTTACCAGCAACTTTCAAGAGTTCTATTTCTCTCGGACTTTTAATTGTAATCATTCTTTCATCCCCATTATTTACTAATAATTTCGTCTACTTTTTTAAAAACGTTTTCAACAGTATCATTTCCATCTACTGTTTGTAAAACATTTTTTTCTTTGTAATAATTAATTATTGGTTCTGTCTTTTCTTTATACATTTGATATCTCGTTTGAAAAGATTCCAAATTATCGTCAGTTCTTTGATATAAAGCTCCTCCACAATTATCACACACAGACTCAATTTGTGGAGCACTCTTCTCGTCATTTATATTATATATAGAACCGCAATTTTCGCAAATTCTACGACCAACGATACGCTTTTCCAACGTCTTTTCGTCAATATCAATCAAAATAACATTACCAATATCAAGATGTAAGTTATTAAGTATTTCGTCATACTTAATAGCTTGATCTAAGTTTCTAGGAAATCCATCAATTATAAATCCATTTTGGCAATCTTCTTTCTTCAATCTTTCCTCAATCAATTGATAAGTGATTTCATCCTTAACTAATCTACCACTAGCTAATGTTTCAGCAACATAATTACCTATTTCATTATCTTCCTTAGATATTTCTCTTAAAATATCACCAGTTGATATATGAGGTATATTATACTTTTGAACAACAAGCTCAGCTTGCGTTCCCTTACCAGCAGCCGGTGGCGCAATAAACATAATATTCTTCATAAATTACCTTCTACTATATCCTCTCTGATAGCTTCTAGTTAATAAGCTTCCTTCTAGTTGCTTATAAGTTTCAAGAGCTACTCCAACAACAATTAGTAATCCCGTTCCACCTATAGTAACAGAAGTTGGCAAACTTGTAAATTTAGAGAATAATATTGGAAGACCCGCGATTATTACTAAAAATACAGCTCCTAGAACAGTAAGTCTTGATAGTATTTTGCTAACATATTGCTTTGTTTCTTCACCTGGTCTAATTCCTGGTATATATCCACCATTTTCTTGTAAGTTCTTTGCAAACTCTTCAGGCTTTAACTGAATAAATGTATAGAAATATGCAAAGAAGAAAATTAATATTACATAGATAACAAAACCAACAGGTGTTGTATATGTTAGATATTTTTGTACTACTAATGTAAAGCCATCTTTCTTTATCACTTGAGCAATTATACTTGGAAGTGATAATAAACTTGATGCAAAAATTACTGGTATAACTCCTGCAGAGTTAACTTTTATAGGCATAAAGCTTTGAGCAGCATTTCCATAAGCAGTAGTTGATTTGTTAGCATATTGTATTGGTATCCTTCGCTCAGACTCCTGAACAAATATTACGCCAATTACAATAGCAAAATATATTATTACAAATAGTAAAAATTTAATTATTCCAAATGTTATTACTTGAGCTGATGCATCAAATGTTATCAAAGACTTAAAAGCATCAATAAACATTTGTGGAAGGGTCGCAATAATACCAGCCATAATAATTAAGCTTACACCATTGCCAATACCTTTCTGAGTTATTTGATCTCCTAACCATAATAAGAATGCTGTACCAGCCGTTAAAACAGTTGCAATATACATATATTGCATAGGAGATGCGCTACCTTTTTCAATAAAAGCAAATGATAAAGCATATCCTTCAATAAAAGCAAAGGCAATTCCTATATATCTTGTTATCTGACTTATCTTTTGACGACCAATTGCGCCTTGATTTTTTAACTCAGTAAAATAAGGTATTATATCCATTTGTAATAATTGAACAATAATTGATGCAGTAATATAAGGCATAACTCCTAAAGCAAATATAGAGAAATTCTTTAAAGCTCCTCCACCTAAAGTATTTATCAATTCTAGAAAGCCTAAATTACTAGTCAAATCATTAGTTCCTGGAACTCTTATTGATATACCTAATATGAATATCATTAAAGCTCCAAAAGTAAAGTAAATTCTATGACGTAAATCTTTATTAGTTGAAGTAAAAAGCTCCTTCATACTTTTAAACATTTTAGATCACCTCGGCTTTACTTCCAGCCTCTTTTATTTTTTCTAAAGCACTAGTTGAAAATTTAGATGCTTGAATAGTTAGTTTCTTTTCTAATTTTCCATTACCTAATACTTTAACACCATCTTCCTGTTTTTTAATAATTCCAGCATCCTTTAATAATGCAGGAGTTACAACAGTTCCATCTTCAAATCTATTTAAAACATCTAAATTAATAACTGCATATCTTGTTTTAAATAAATGATTTGAAAAACCTCTTTTAGGAAGTCTTCTATATAATGGTAATTGTCCTCCTTCAAATACTGGATTGATACTACCACCACTACGTGCTTTTTGTCCTTTTTGACCACGTCCACTTGTTTTACCAAGACCACTACCTGGACCGCGACCTACACGCTTTTTAGCATGAGTAGCACCGATATTCTTTTCTAATTCATGTAATTTCATTATCCTAATATCTCCTCTACTGTTTTTCCGCGAAGTGCTGCAACTTGCTCTGGTGTCTTAATAGACTTAAGTGCATTTAAAGCAGCAGTTGCCATATTTAATTTAGTTCTTGCTCCTAGTGATTTAGAGACAACATCACGAATTCCGGCTAATTCTAAGATAGCACGAACTGAACCACCAGCAATAACACCAGTACCAGCTTGAGCAGGTTTAATTATTACTCTAGCAGCACCAGCAGTTCCGATTGCTTCATGAGCAACAGTTCTACCATCAATTAAAGGAATAGTGATAAGATTTTTATTAGCATCTTGAATTGCTTTTTTGATAGCATCAGGTACTTCGGCTGCTTTACCAATACCTAAGCCAACTTTTCCTTTACGGTCACCAACAACAACCATAGCTGAATATCTTCTTTGACGTCCACCTTTGTTAACTTTAACAACGCTCTTAACATCAATTACTAATTCTTCTAAAAGTTTGTCTTTGGTTTCTTGCGATTTTCTTTGCATATTACCCTCCTATTAGAATTCTAGTCCATTTTCACGTGCTGCTTCAGCTAAAGCTTTAACACGTCCATGATAAAGGTATCCTCCTCTATCAAATACTACTTTTGTTATTTTTGCTTTTGTTGCGGCCTTAGCAATTGCTTCTCCCACAACTTTAGCTGCTTCAACATTACTTCCATTTTTTAATTTTAAATCTTTATCTAATGAGGAAGCAGATACAAGAGTAGTTCTAGCCTCATCATCAATGATTTGTGCATAAATTTCTTTATTAGAACGGAAAACACATAATCTTGGGATTTGGCTTGTACCCATCATATTTTTACGAATTCTCTCATGACGAGTAACGCGCATACTATTACGAGATTCTTTTTTAATCATATACTTTCTCCTTCCTACTTATTAAGCAGCTTTCTTTCCTTCTTTACGACGAACATGTTCGTCTTTGTAACGAATACCTTTACCCTTATATGGTTCAGGTGGTCTTACTTTCCTTATATTAGCAGCAAACTCTCCTACTAAAACTTTGTCAATTCCCTTAACAGTAATTTCTGTATTACTGCCAGCTTCAACTGTAAGTCCTTCAGGTATTTGCATTTCTACTGGATGTGAAAAACCAGCACTAATAACAAGCTTCTTACCTTGAACATTGAAACGATATCCAACACCGATTATTTCTAGAGCTTTTTCATATCCTTTAGTAACACCAATAATCATATTATTAATTAAAGCATTCATTGTACCATGCATTGCCTTAGCATTTTCATTAGCACGTTCTAAAGTAATTTTGCCCTCTTCTTGTTTCATGGTTATATCTTTTAACATTTTTTGTTCTAAAGTTCCCTTTGGTCCTTTTACTGTTACAACATTATCATTAACATCAACAGTAACACCCTCAGGAACTGTAATAATACGATTTCCAATACGGCTCATAATGGCACCTCCTTATATTTATTTTTTTACCAAATATAAGCTAGAACTTCTCCACCTATATTTTGGTTGCGAGCTTCTTTATCAGTCATAATTCCTTTAGATGTTGAAATAATAGCAATTCCTAGACCATTAAGTACTTTAGGAATTTCTCCATTCTTAGCATAAACACGAAGTCCTGGTTTGGAAATTCTCTTTAGCCCTGTGATAACTCTTTCTTTCTTATCTGTATATTTTAAATTAATAACAATTGTTCCTTGTGTATTATCTTTTTCGATTTTATAATCGTTTATAAATCCTTCTTCTTTAAGAATTCTTGCAATTTCTTTTTTTATTTTAGAAGATGGAACTCTTACTTCTTCATAACGCATAGAATTAGCATTACGAATACGTGTAAGCATATCTGCAATTGTATCAGTTACTACTGCCATAAAAATATCCTCCTTTCCAATTACCAACTTGATTTTTTAATTCCTGGTATTTGTCCTTTATAAGCTAATTCACGGAAGCAAATACGGCAGATTCCGAATTTACTTAAAACTCCATGTGGACGGCCACAACGAGAACATCTTGTATATTCACGTACTTTAAACTTTTGTGGTCTATTAGCTTTTACTATCATACTTTTCTTTGCCATAATATCCTCCCACTACTTTCTAAAAGGTACTCCAAGTCCATCTAATAAGTCAAATGCTTCTTCATTTGTTTTAGCTGTTGTTACAAAAACAATATCCATTCCACGTACTTTTACTACATCGTCATAATCAATTTCTGAGAATATCAATTGTTCTTTAATTCCCATTGTATAATTTCCTCTACCATCAAAGGCTTTTGGACTAACACCACGAAAATCTCTTACACGTGGTAGACCAATAGAAATTAGTTTATCTAAGAAGTTATACATATTTTCTCCTCTTAGAGTAACTTTGCAACCAATTGATTGACCCTCTCTAACTTTGAAACCAGCTATTGATTTCTTTGCCTTAGTAACAACTGGTTTTTGACCAGCTATCTTAGTTAAATCATTAACAGCTGCTTCTATTAATTTAGAGTTTCCTGTTGCGTCTCCTACTCCCATATTAATTACAATTTTCTCTAATTTTGGAACTTCCATAACTGACTTATAGTTATATTTTTCTTTTAAACTTGGAACTACTTCTTTTAAGTATTTCTCTTTTAGGCGGTTCATATATACCCTCCTTCCAATTAATCAATTTTCTCATTTGATTTTTTTGTTATTCTTACTTTTTTACCTGTTTTTTCATCAGTTGTATGTCCTATTCTAGTTCTTTTTTTAGTTTTTGGGTCAATTATCATAACATTTGATGCATCAATTGCAGCTTCTACTTCAATAATTCCACCTTCTGTTTGACCATTTGGTTTTTGGTGTTTTTTAACCATACGAACACCTTCAACTACAACTTTTCCTTCATTTTTGTATGTCTTAATAATTTTTCCTTTTTTACCTTTATCAGAACCAGCAATAACTACAACTTCATCTCCTACTTTAAAGTTCATAATATCCTCCTCTTATAGTACTTCTTTAGCTAAAGAAACAATTTTCATGTAATCTTTATCACGAAGTTCTCTTGCTACTGGTCCAAAAATACGAGTTCCTACTGGACTCTTGTCATCACGAATGATAACGCAAGCATTGTCATCGAACTTAATGTAACTTCCATCTTCACGACGAACGCCTTGACGACTACGAACGATAACTGCTTTTACAACTTTTCCTTTTGGTACTGGCGAATTAGGAATAGCACTTTTAACAGTTCCTACAACAACATCACCAATGTTACCAGTCTTAACCTTGCTACCACCTAGAACACGAATAACTAATAATTCACGTGCACCTGAGTTGTCAGCAACTTTCATACGACTTTCTTGTTGTAACATAAATTATTCCTCCTTCTTCATCATTAGCGTTAAATAATAACTGCTTCTTTTACTACTTCTTTTAAATAGAAGTGCTTAGTTTTAGATAATGGTCTAGTTTCAACTATACGAACAGTATCTCCAACTTTTGCGATATTTTTTTCATCATGTACACTATACTTTTTAGAGCTTTTAACTCTTTTGTGATATAACGGATGGTTTTTATAAGTTTCAACTAAAACGCTTATTGTCTTATCATTTGTGGCATTAACTACTTTACCAACAAACTCTTTTCTAATCTTTTTCTCCACTTTATACCCTCCTACTTACTCATTTCACGTTCTCTTAGAACGGTTTTCATTCTTGCTACGGTGTGTCTTAAATCTCTAATTCTAGAAGGTTTTTCTAAAGTACCATTAGCTTGTTGGAAACGTAAATTAAATAATTCTTCTTTAGCCTCAACAAGTTTTTTATTAATTTCTTCAGTTGACAATTCTCTTATTTCTTTAACCTTCATTTGAATCACCACCATTTTCTTTCATTACAAATTTGGTTGCAACAGGTAATTTATGTGATGCTAGTCTTAGAGCTTCACGAGCCGTTGCTTCGTCTACTCCAGCTATTTCAAACATAATTTTTCCTTCTTTTACAACAGCAACCCATCCTTCAACATTACCTTTACCTTTACCTTGTCTTGTACCAATAGGTTTCTTAGTTAATGGCATATGTGGAAAGATATTTATCCAAACTTTACCGCCACGTTTCATGTAACGAGTCATGGCAATACGAGCAGCTTCAATTTGATTTGCTGTAATCCAAGCACCCTCTTTAGCTTGAAGTCCATAATCACCAAAATGTAATTCTCTATTTCCACGTGAGCATCCTTCGTAAGGTAATCTATGAACACGACGATATTTTGTTCTTGACGGTATTAACATATTAATTACCTCCTTTTGCCTTTTTGTTTAGGATTTCTCCTTTATATATCCAAACCTTTACACCAATTTTTCCAAATGTAGTATTAGCTTCACTTGTTGCATAATCAACATCGGCTCTTAAAGTATGTAGAGGAATAGTTCCCTCAGTATAACCTTCTTTACGAGCCATTTCTGCTCCACCTAAACGTCCAGATACTGATGTTTTAATTCCTAAAGCTCCAGCTTTCATAGCATTTCTAATAGCACGCTTTTGAGCCATACGGAATGATGCTCTATTAGTAATTTGATTAGCAATAGAATCAGCTACTAATTGGGCATTTAAATCTGCTTTTTTAATATCAACTATTGATATTTGTACATTTTCATCTGCAATCTTTGATAGTTGTTTCTTTAATTTTTCAATTTCTTCTCCGCCATGTCCTATCATGACACCAGGTTTTGAAGTATGAATAACAACTTCGCATTTCTTAGCAGTTCTTTCAATTTCAACCTTAGCAATACCAGCAGTAGTTAAATTCTTTTCTAAATATTCACGAATCTTAACATCCTTAGCTAAATACTTAGAAAAATCATTTTTATTACTATACCATTTTGCTTCCCAGTCTTTATTAATGCCAAGTCTTAGTCCATTAGGATTAACCTTTTGTCCCATTTTGTAACCTCCTTATTAGTTTTTTTCAGCCACTACTATAATAATGTGACTAGTTCTATGATCTCTATGTCCTATATGTGAACGTGAATCAAAAAAGTGACGTTTCATTGTAGGACCTGCATCTACTCTAGCTTCTTTAACATAAAGCGAATTAAGATCAGCATTTAAGTTATTAACAGCGTTACTAGTAGCAGAATCTAAAACTTTTTTAGTAAGCCTAGCTGATTTATTATTAACATTTGTTAATATATTTAAAGCTTCTTGGACACTCTTACCACGTATCATATCAGCAACTAATCTTGCTCTAATAGGTGATACTCTTAGTCCTTTAGCAATTGCTTTTGCTTCCATAATTTACCCTCCTAGTCATTTTTTATTTCTTTTTGTCTGAACCATGTCCACCAAATTTACGTGTTAATGCAAATTCTCCTAACTTATGACCTACCATATCTTCAGTAACATATACTGGAATAAATTCTTTTCCATTGTGTACTGCAAAAGTATGTCCAATAAAATCAGGAAAGATAGTGGAACGGCGTGACCATGTTTTAATGACTTCTTTTTTTCCAGATTTATTCATTTCTTGAACCTTTGTAAGTAATCTATCGAAAACATAAGGTCCTTTTTTTAAACTTCTTGCCATATATTAATCATCCTTTCCTATTTAGTATTGCGACGACGTACTATGAACTTGTCAGACTGTTTTTTCTTACGTGTCTTTAATCCAAGAGCAGGTTTACCCCATGGTGTCATTGGAGCCTTACGTCCAACTGGAGCACGACCTTCACCACCACCATGTGGATGGTCATTTGGATTCATAACAGAACCACGAACAGTAGGTCTAATTCCCATATGACGACTGCGTCCTGCTTTACCAGCTTTAACTAATGAAGAGTCCTCATTTCCAACTTCACCAACTGTTGCCATGCATGTTCCTAAAACTTTTCTTTGTTCTCCACTTGATAAACGTATCATAACATAGTTATCTTCACGTCCTAGTATTTGAGCAGATGTACCAGCACTTCTTGCTAACTCGCCACCTTTACCTGGACGAAGTTCAATGTTATGTATCATTGTACCTACTGGAATATTCATTATTGGTAGGGCATTTCCTACTTTAATATCAGCATTTTCTCCTGACTCAATAGTTGCTCCTACAGTAAGAGTTTTTGGTGCTAAAATATATCTTTTCTCACCATCAGCATAATTAATTAATGCAATATTTGCTGTTCTATTTGGATCATATTCAATGCTTGCTACTGTACCAGGTACGTTTAATTTATTTCTTTTAAAGTCAATGATACGATATTTTCTCTTTTCTCCACCACCATGGTGACGAACAGTTATCTTACCTTGATTATTACGTCCACCATTTTTCTTAATAGTAACGGTTAATGTTTTTTCTGGAGTACTTTTAGTTATATCTTCATTAATTAAAGTACTCATTTTTCTACGTCCTGGTGTAGTAGGCTTATAATTTCTGATTGCCATAATTTATTTCCTCCTTAACCAAGTTCAATTGTTTGTCCTTCTTGAAGAGTAACAATTGCTTTTTTTGAACGATTAGTTAACCCTGTATAACGACCAACACGTCTTTTCTTAGGTTTTACATTAATTGTTCTAATTTCTTTAACTTTAACATTAAAGATTTTTTCTATTGCCTCTTTAATTTCTGGCTTCTTAGCCTTTGGGTCAACTTTAAAAGTATATTGACCAAAAGCCTTAGCATTTTGTGATTTTTCAGTAATAACTGGTGCTTTTAATATTTCTAAATATTTAGTATCTTTCATTACTTAAGCACCTCCTCAACATATTTTAATGCCTCTTCAGTAATAATCATTACATCAGTTGCAACTACATCTAATACACTTAATTCGTCTGCTAAAATTAAAATGACATTTTGTAAGTTTCTACTAGCAAGTATCATATTATCGTCTAATTCATTCACTACTAATAAAACTTTTTTATCTTTTACTTTTAGACTATCTAAGATACCAATCATTTCTTTAGTCTTAGGTGTTGCAACCTTAAGATTATCTAAAACAATAATTGCTTTTTCCATAGCTTTTTCAGATAAAGCTGATTTTAAAGCAAGTCTTCTTTCTTTACGATTTTGTTTTTTACTGTAATCTCTTGGTACTGGAGTTCCATATCTTCCTCCACCTACCCATTGAACAGCTCTAATTGAACCTTGACGAGCACGACCAGTTCCTTTTTGTCTCCATGGCTTTCTTCCACCACCACTTACTTCAGAACGATTTTTTGTGCTATGTGTTCCTTGTCTTAATGAAGCCATTGCTAAAACAATAGCATCTTTTAAAACAGTTTTATTTGGGGTAATATCAAAAATTTCTTCGTTTAAGTTAATGTCCTTTACTTTTTCTCCTTTAAGGTTTAAAAGTTCTACTTTTTTCATCTTTTATTCCTCCTCTTTAGCTGTTTCTTCTTGTACTTCTTCAGTTGTTTGTTCTTGAGTAGGTTCTTCTGTAGTAGATACTTCCTCTACTGGAGTATCTTCAGTTACCTCTGCTACTTCAGGAGTATCTTCAACTACTTCCTCTACATAAGTAATTAAATCAGCCGGCTCATTCTTAGCATCTTTATTTTTAACTGCTGTTTTAATGATAACTAGTGATTTCTTTGCTCCTGGAACATTACCTTTAACTAAGATGCAATTATTTTCAGTATCTACTGAAATAATTTCTAGATTTTGAACTGTTCTTTGAACATTACCCATTTGACCAGGCATCTTCTTACCTTTTAATACGTGCATTGGTAACATTGTACCTAGTGAACCAACTCCCCTATGATATTGTGAACCATGTCCCATAGGACCAGTTGATTGATTGTGACGTTTAATAACGCCTTGGAACCCCTTACCTTTAGAAGTTCCTGTAACATCAACAATTTCTCCTGCTTCGAAAATGTCTGCGCTAATAGTTTGGCCTAAAGTGTAGTCATTAACGTTCACTCCTCTAATTTCTCTTAAGAAGCGCTTAGGTGTTGTGTTAGCTTTAGCAGTATGACCCATCTTTGGTTTATTACTAACTTTTTCTCTTATAGTATCAGTTCCTAGTTGGATAGCATCATAACCATCTTTTTCTACTGTCTTGATTTGAGTAACAACATTTGGTTCTACTTCAATTACAGTAACAGGAATTAATTTACCAGTCTTAGTAAATACTTGAGTCATTCCTATTTTTTTACCTAAGATTCCTTTCATTATTTTTTCCTCCTAATTATTTTGTTTTAATTTCAACATATACACCACTTGGTAAATCTAAGTGCATAAGTGCATCCATAGTTTCCTTACTTGGATTTTTAACATCAATAAGTCTCTTGTGTGTACGCATTTCGAATTGTTCACGAGAATCTTTGTACTTATGTACAGCTCTTAAAATAGTGATTTTCTCTACCTCTGTTGGAAGTGGTACTGGACCTGATATAACTCCACCAGATCTTTTAATAGTCTCAACTATTTTTGTTGCGGCATTATCTAATATTCTGTGATCATATGCCTTTAATCTAATGCGAATTTTTTCTGTTGACATTTTTATCCTCCCTTCGCCTATATCTAGTATAGACTTGCTCCATGCAAATAACCCGATAGCAAATTAACAACTTAACCTGGCGTATCGGCAACCTCGCATATCTAAGCAGCCACACGTATTTAATTATAACATGATATATAAAGGAAATGCAAGTGTTTTTTGAAATTTTTTAGCTACAAATTTACCCTTTACCTCCATTATTTATTATCAATTAATTAAGTAATTTACCTCTACAACTATATTATAAAACAAATGTTTTTATTTTGTCAATAACATAAAGTAATATTTTTTATACCTCGTTAAAACGCTATTAGGAGACAAAATATAGTGGCTCTAGATAATCTAGTGGGGAGCTAATTTCTTTAAAAGCATTATAAAATAAGGGCAAAACCCTTATTTTTATGT
>CANQST010000022.1 GCA_947626595.1 uncultured Bacilli bacterium
AGGATAGAAATATCTTATGAAAGAGAAAAGACAAACCGTGAGGTTTGTGCATGATTTATTTATAAATCATTTTGTTCTATCTTTAAATATCTTTTTCATTTCATTGTATAATCTAGTACTTTTTTCTATTAAGAAGCTATTTTCTTTATGGTAATCTAGCATAGTCCAATATAAGTCTCCAGCATAATAAGCTATTTCAAATGTTTCTTGTAAATTATTTTTTATTTTTAAAAAATAGCTATTTTCTTTCTCTTCTTTAATAATTTCCATATACTTACCTCTATAGAGTTAATTTAATAAAAGATATTTATTTTTCTTTGTATTTTATAAAAATTTTGGGTTGACTATCTTTAAAAGATAATTCTAGAGTATTTATATCAATGTCATTAACGTTACCAATGATTTCTTTTCCATCCTTATTCGGTACATATAACATTCCATTAAAATCTACGTTTAGGTACCCTTCCATCATTGAAAGACTTCTGATAGGAGGGATAATTTTCCCATTATAAATATTTTTATATTTTCCGTTGTTAATATCATCTATAATTGTTGTCACCGTTGTTTCTGGTAATTCATAATTATCTTTTACATTGTATGCATTTCTGAAAGGAAAATATCTACCTACACGTACTGAGTTAACATTGGTATAAGAAGCAAATTTTAGAAGGTTTTCTAATTCCTTATAATTCTGTTTAGTTGTAATAATACTTAGTCTAACGTTTAATCCATAATTAGTAGCTTTTCTAATATTAATTAGTACTTGGTCTAGTAAGTCTACTCCGCGCATTTTAGTATAAGTATTATGGTCTAAAGATGGAAGGCTTATATCTAAACACTGAATTGTATCTTTTAAAAATGACCACATATCTTCAGTTATGGCTTGTGATGCACTAGTGGATAAAGATATGTATGGCTCTTTATTAGCTTCATGATATTTTTTAATAATTAATGATATTTTTTCTTTTAAAAGCGGGTCAATTAAGGGTTCTCCGCCACTAATAACTAATCTTTCTGGTAATAATCTGTCAATAAAGTCTATTACTTCTAAGTAATGATCTTTTTTCATAACTCCATTATCACTGGAAATACAATATGGACATTTCAATAAGCAATTGCTTGTACTTTCATAACACAAATTTTTCATAATTTTCCTAAACCTCCCTACTTCATATATACGTGTATTTGTAATTAATAAGTTTTATATTATACTTTTCTTTTTTGTAAATAGTACTAATCCTAGCTAAAGCAATCTATTAATTATAAACTGTTTTTTATTTCATCATAAAATTCATCTTTTGTTATGTTTTCCTGGTAATATTTTAATTGCTTTATTATTTTTTTGAATAGATTATCATCAATATAGCCATATGGTGTATAGTTATTTATTTCTTGCTTATATATGTTTTTTATATTTATATAATTAATTGGAGCTTTTAGCCTATTATCTTTATTTTTTCTTAGTGAGAAATGTTGGTAATTATTTTTATGTAATGTTTTATTACTTGAGCTTGAAATCGTTAGATAATAAAAATGAGTATCAGTAATATGAATTATTAATACTGGGTGTCCAGTAAGTGAAAAAATCTATTCTGCCAGTATCTTTATATATAGTATTTTTTATGTTAATAATATCTTTTTCTTGTGCAAGCATTAGTATACTATCAAATTCCCTTCACTGTCTCTTGATACATAATAAGTTACATTTTCATCATCATATCTTGCATTACATAATTCGTTATATTCATCGTCAGTTAATGTTACATCAGGAGTTAGAAAGAAATATCTTCCATTAATAATTTCTAATTTTTCGTCAAATTTTTCATCTTTATAACTATTATATAAATCTAGCATTATGTCCTTGTATTCCTTTAATAGTGCTTCATTAGTTATCTTTGGATTAAGTTGATTTTTAACTTGTTCCTCTAGAGAATTCCAAGGGGTTTCGTCATGTGTTTGTTTAGAAATATCATTGGCTTTGAAATAGCCATATAATCTATTAATTATTTGAAGAACTTTTATTTCATCTTTAGATAAGTCTATTTTTATATTAGAATTTAATAAATCATTATATCTATACTGTCTATACACGTATGGTAATACCGGTCCATTTTTCCATGCTTCAACGTCTTTTTGAATTATATCATTATTTAGCGATAAAAACATTGCTTTTGAATAATAACACAATTTATTTAATAATACATTTCCATCATATGAATTTGTCTTAACTGTATTGTTATTATTACAAAACCATTTTGCAACCATTAGTGTTTTGTCCATAATAACCTCCTATATTATAATTTTTTTAATTATTTATTCTTCAGTTTATAAAAATATACCTGTGATTTTATTATAACACAAATTTTATACATAGCAAGAAGAAAAATTATACGATTTTTTATTTTTATAAACTCACTACAATTGAATTAAAAATTGTATTTTTCTCCACTAAAAAGCATAAGAAAAAAGCCTTTATTTATAAGGCTTTTTTGATATCTTTTATGGTGGCTCCAGCGGGAATCGAACCAGCGACACAGGGATTTTCAGTCCCTTGCTCTACCGACTGAGCTATGAAGCCAAATGGCGGTTCCAACGGGACTCGAACCCGCGATCTTCTGCGTGACAGGCAGACGTGTTAACCAGCTGCACCATGGAACCAATGGTTGCGGGAAGAGGATTTGAACCTCTGACCTTCGGGTTATGAGCCCGACGAGCTACCAAACTGCTCCATCCCGCGATATAATATGGCGGAGGAAAAGGGATTCGAACCCCTGCGCCGCTTGCACGACCTCCCGGTTTTCAAGACCGGTCCCTTCAACCAGACTTGGGTATTCCTCCACGTGGTGCCTAAGGCCGGACTTGAACCGGCACGAGGGTTGATTCTCGCAGGATTTTAAGTCCTGTGCGTCTACCAATTCCGCCACTCAGGCACATGGTGACCTGTATGAGATTCGAACTCATGACCCTTTGATTAAAAGTCAAATGCTCTACCGACTGAGCTAACAGATCATCTTAATTAAAAATGGCTGCCTCGGTTAGATTCGAACTAACGCATGTCAGAGTCAAAGTCTGATGCCTTACCACTTGGCTACGAGGCAATATATAAATGGTGGAGAGAGATGGATTCGAACCATCGAACTCAATGAGAACAGATTTACAGTCTGTCGCGTTTAGCCTCTTCGCTACCTCTCCAAAAAAATGGTGCCGAAACCAGGACTTGAACCCGGAACCTACTGATTACAAGTCAGTTGCTCTACCAATTGAGCTATTTCGGCATGGTGGGCGATATAGGACTCGAACCTATGACCCCCTGCTTGTAAGGCAGGTGCTCTAACCAACTGAGCTAATCGCCCGAAATAAAACCAGTTGACAGTATTAAATATATCAATTTATACTCTATTTGTCAAGAACAAACATAGCTTTTTTTTTATTTTTTTAGTATTTTTTAACTTTCTTTTGTCAATTCCTGTTCTTTTTCCTTAATCCAAAGTGGTAATTTTTCTTTTAAAGTACCAAAACCAGTACTAGTTTCTATAATTTTACTTTTGTTTCTTTTATTTAGTCGATAATCAAGACCTTTAATACTTAATTTTAACTGTCTTTGCATATTATCAACGTCTAAAACACGGGCTTTAATAAGCTCTCCTTCTTTAACATAATCTGCTATATTTCTTACATAATTAGTAGATATTTCTGATATATGAATTAGTCCACTATAACTATCTTCAGTACTAACAAATATGCCATACTTCTCAATTCCCGTTACAAAAGCAAAAACTATGTCGCCTACTTTATATTCCATTATTACACCTTCTAGCAGTAATTATACCATTTTTTTTATTGAATAACAAGTTACAAAGTGATACAATAATAGCGGTGATATAAGTGGAAAAGGAAGATATAGAGTTAAAAATAAGAGCAATTATTGATAAGTTACGCCCTTTCTTAGTAAATGATGGTGGTAACTTAGAGTTTGTTAAGTATGAAAATAATGTCGTCTACGTTAGGCTTATGGGAGCTTGTAAAGACTGCAGTTTAATGGATGTCACTTTGAAAGATGGCATCGAAGAGTTTATAAAATCTGAAATTCCAGAAGTTATAGAAGTAGTTAACGTAAGTGATTAGAAAAAATGAATGTGCGGCATATCATTTTTTTTATTTAGTATTTTAAATATTTTCTTTATAAAAAGCTCATACTCTTCATTTCTTAAAATAAATTTTTCTAATTCTTCTTCAGGCGCTTCTTCATTTATGAGTTTATCATAAAAATCTAGATATATACTAGGAAAAATAAGGCGAGCTAAGATTTTTATTCTTCCCTCTTTAGATAAGTTTAATCGCTTTAAAAAATCTTCAATGTTTTCTTCTAAGTATTTATTACTTAGAAACAAATATTTTAAGTACTCAGCTATTTCTCTTTCTTTGACATCTACTTTAATATTTAGAGGGTTATAAAAGTCTTCGTCATTTATTCTTTTATGAGTTAGATAGTACTTATCATTTTTTTCTTGGCTATTATAATTTAAATAGTTAGCGGCAACTTCAATTAATCCTATATAATAGTCAATACTTTCGTCAATTACTTTATATTTATTTATTATATGTTTCATTTGATATTCTAAAAAGTCGCTTCTTTTAAACCAAAGCTTACTCCATGAAATGTCTTTTTTGATAGATACTGGATAAGGATTAATAATTAAGTCTTTAGACATAGCTTTTTGCTTTGTTTTAAGTAAAACATAGTAATTATCTTGATACTTAGTAAAAAGAGAATTTTCTTTATTTAAGATAAAGTCATAGTAATTATCTATTTCTTTAGTTAAATTATATTGTTCTTCTACTTCTTCTTGATTGAAAACTTTTTCAAATAGATAGAAATTATTATTACTCTTTACTAATATTTTTCCTTTATAGTAAGAAATATTAATATTATTTAAATTATAATAGTAAAAAATAGTATTTTTCATACTAAATTATATGTATTTAGAAGAAAAAAACAACCAAATGGTTGTTTATTTTGCTCTAACGTTTTCTTCAGCAGCATCGGTAGGTTGAATCATACCTAGCATAGCTTCAATTAAGTCTTCGTTATTTTTAACTTTTTTCATATCTTCTTCAGCACTTCTTTCGTTGTAGCCTAAGTCTTCATTTAAAGCATCAGCGTAAGCTTGAAGACGTTCTTGTGCTTCTTTCTTCATTTGTTCAGATTTTCTAGCTTCTTCTTTAGCTTCTTCAGCTCTTTGCTTAGATTCATTTTGTTTTTCTTTTAAAACTTTTACTCTCTCTAATAAAGCTTGAATATCGTCCATATTACGAGTCTTATCAGCAGCTTTAGTAACGTTTTCTATTTCTTCATTATCAAAGCCAAGTCTAACTTCTTTTTCTTCTTTGGCAAATGGTAATTCTTCTTTAGGCTCTTCTTTTACTTCTGGTGTTGCTGGCTTTAATACTTGAGATGGGTCTACTCTTGGAACTTTTATTTCAGAAGTTTCAATTCTTGAAGGTTCCTTGATAATAGGTGTTTTTCTAAAGTCTTCGTCAAGTTGCTCTTTTTTGTAACGATAAGTTCCATCTTCGTTGAAACCATATTTTTCTATCTTGGTTTCTACTGAACTACCTTTATCTACATTAACTTTATTAAGTGCATCACTAACAGCTGTTCTTAATTCTTCTGGATCAAAATCTGCCATTTTACTAGCCTCCTCACTTTTACTTTCAACTTCTCCTCCTGTTATATCAGCAACCTCTTCAGCAGAAATATTTCTAATGTATTCTTTTTCTTGTCTTTCAAATTCATGATCAACAGTCTTCTTTATTTCTCCTCTATCAGGTGCTACTATGATGTCGTCTCTGATATTTTTATCATTTAGCATTTGTCTAACATCTTGAGCAGTTTTATTTGCTTCTTCTTTAATAATACTATCAGTATCAACATCTTCGAAAACAGCATATTTTCTTTCTTCTGGTACTGAATAAGCATTGTTAGAATTAAATCTAGCATTTCTTATCATATTATCTTTTAATTTTATTGCTCTACTATTTACAAAAGATGGAGATGTTGGAATATCTCTTAAGATATTAAGTTTTTCTTCAAGACGAGCAATAGCAGTTGCCTTCTTTAAGATTTTTTCTTCAGCTTTTGATACTCCAGTACCACTCTTGTTGAATTCATTTGGTTTAAACTCCATTTCTTGGAATTCTTCTTTTTTGTTTTCTAATTTATTTTCTACTCTTTCTATTTGGGCTTCTTTAGTAAATGGATTTGTTAAAGTCCTTCTAACTCTATTCCATAAAGCTCTTACCTTAGAGAAAGAGTCTTGTTTAAATCTAATACTTCTTAGATTAGTAGGTGTTCCGAGTACTCCGTAATCTCTATCAACTAAATCTACCCCATTTTCATATGGCATACAAAAAACCTCCTTTTGTCTATTCTGCCTTTGATAATTCGCGTAATACGTCTTTTACTCTATTCCATTCTTCTTCGTCTTCTACACCCATTAATTTTGGTTCACCTGAAGAACGGTCAACATTTGAAACATATACTGTAACATTGTCATTTTCGTCTTTTTCATTTTTAGTATATACAACATATTCTTTTTTATTGTCTTTAAATTCAAAGGCTAAAATAACTTCTACTTCCTCTATTGTACCATCATCAGCCACTATAGACATCATTTTCTTTTCTACTTCTTGATTTTCCATATCTAAATCCTCCCTTTACTATTCATATAATACAATTTTATCATATTTTGAAATTATTTCAAGACTTACTTTACTTTTTTTATTAGAAAAGTTTTAGCACCGTAACTACAATAGTCCTTTTTATAGTTGTCTAAGTACTTTATATCGTTTATTTTGCTAGCTTTTTTATTAGTACTATCAAAAAATCCTTTTAGTCGTAATTTATCATATGCATAATCACCAAAAATATAATCAAAATTATCAAAGTAGTCGGTACACTTACTAACTAATTCTTCTTCATTTAAACAATTATTATCATTATAGACTATTTCATATTCCATATTATTTAATTTAATATTTTTCATACTACACCTTCTTAATGTTATTATAGCAGATTTCTTCATTATTTCAAGGAATGAGTTTTATTATTTGATAAATTATCAATATTGCCATAATATAGAGGAATATTTCCTTCTACTATTTGTGTTGTGAGGGGAACTTCTACTTTTACTTGTTTTCTTTTTGAAGAAAGTGGCATAGTTGACTGAGAAATTACTTCTACTTCGATAAAGGATTCTACTACTAAATTATTTATACCATAGTTATTTACTTTAGTTCTAAAATTAGAAGTAATTTCTCCAATAAAAGACATCTTTATAGGAATAGTTGGACCAATATTACCAAATATAGTAGAATTTTGTAAAGAACCAAGAGGTATTTCATAGAGAATACCATGTTTTATCTTTTTAAAACTACCGGTTTTAAGATTACTAGCAATAAGTAAGTTAGTAGTTTTGCCTTCTTCTAGTTCGATTAATCTTTTAGAAATATCTTCATTAATAGAGTTAAGTAATTCATTAACTTTTTTTGTATTATAACTTATGTATTTAACATCTTCCCCACTCTTGGTAATTTCTAAAAAATCGTTAGAAATATCATTAGTAAGAGATTTAACTGAAGAGTTTACTATGGCAGTTACTATTCTTTCGGATTCCATTGTTATATATTTATAAAGCATAGGACTTATTTTAGTATCGATAAATTTTAATAAAAAAAAAGATGTTATAATGAGCATAGTAAAAAGTAATATTAATTGGCTTTTCTTACTAAAATGACATCTTCTCCTATTTTTTCGATATCGGACCAATAGACTTTCACATCACTTTCTTTATTTAAAGCAAAGAAGTTTTTACTTTGTTCTATAACTAGAGATTCAATACTACCATTATCTTGGAGGTTTACATCGATAATATTTCCCATAGCTTTACCATCATTTATATCAACTATTTTCTTAGTTTGTAAATCAGATAATCTCAAAAAGAATACACCTCTTTATAAATAATATGAATTATTTTCTTATAAAGAACTATTTTAATATTTTTTTAAGTTCTTTAATAGCGCCTTTTTCTAGTCTTGATACTTGAGCTTGACTAATATCTAATTCTTGAGCTATTTCTGTTTGCGTTTTACCAATAATAAATCTTTGGTCTAAAATAAATTTTTCTCTATTACTTAAACTATCTATGGCACCTTCTAGGGCTAGGTGATTAGAAAAATCGTTGTACTTAGACTTTTTATCTTCTATTTGATCATATAAATAGATAGTATCTCCTCCATCATTATAAATAGCTTCATACATACTAACTGGTTCTTTCAAGGCATCCATAGCGTTAATTATATCATATGGTTCTAAATCTAGGATAGCTGCTAACTCCTCAGTTGTAGGAGCACGTCCTTTTTCACTTAGAAATTCTTCTTTTATTTTTAAAGTTTTATAAGCAATGTCTTTTACTGATCTACTTACTCTAATGGTGTTATTATCTCTAATATATCTTTTAATTTCTCCTAAAATCATGGGTACAGCATATGTAGAGAATTTAACATTAAAGGATAAATCAAAATTATCAATAGCCTTTAGTAGGCCTACACAGCCTATTTGAAATAAATCGTCCATATTATCATACTTATTATTAAACCTTTTTAAAATAGATAAAACTAGTTTCAAGTTACCACTTGCTAGTATTTCTCTAGCAGATTTATCTCCTGCTCTTAGTAATTTAAATAACTTAGTCATTTCTTTAGTACTTAGTACTTTTAAATCATTAGTATTAATACCACTTATTTCTACTTTATATTTTGCCATAAAAAAGCCTCCTACTTTATTTATGGTAGAAAGCTTTTTAATTTATACAATTATTTTTTTGAATAGATACATCCACAATAATTTTGTCTATATAAATTATATTCTTTAGATAATTCAATACTTTTTTTATAACCATTATTCTTTTTAAAATCAGAATATAAATAAGTAGTATTATATTTTAGATTTTGTCCTATTTCATTTAACCAATTACTATTCTTATAAGGAGATAAAGTTAAGGTAGTAGCAAAGTATGGAAAGTGAAGATATTCAGCTAATTTAGCCGTTTCTTCTAGTCTAAGCTTATAACATAAGTAACATCTTTTACCTCTTTCTTTTTCTTCTTCTAAGCCTTTAGCAATAGAGAAAAACTTTTCTGGTTCGTAGCATCCTTCTATTAAAGATATTTTATATTTAGTAGGAAACTTTTCAATAAATTTTTGTATTTCATTAATTCTTTTTTGATACTCTTCTTTATCAGTAATATTAGGATTATAGTAATAAATAGTTATTTCGAAGATGTTGCCAAGTCTTTCTAAGACAGCTGATGAGCAAGGAGCACAACAAGCATGTAATAATAACTTAGTACCTAAAGGAATTTTTTGTAATTGTTTATTCATTTCTATTTCATAATTCATACTTTTCCCCTCTTTAGAATTGTAACATATTTTTAGTAAATTTAACATACTTTATAATATGAATAAGACTTTATTTAGCTTTTTAATTACTTTTTTAGCGGGAATTTCTACAGTAATAGGAATTATTCCGTGTTATTTAAATGAGAAATATAAAGAAAAGATAATTAGTTTTTCTTTAGCTTTTTCTTCAGGAGTAATGATAAGTATTTCACTTATTTCTTTAATACCAGAAGCTACTATTTTACTAAAAAGTTATTTTAATAATAAGTTATTTTTAGGGGTAATTATCTTTGTAATTATAGGAATTATTTTTTCTTCTTTAATTGATAAAAGCATAGAGAAATATCTTACTAAAAATAAGCTTTATAAATTAGGAATAATTTCAGTTATTGTTTTAATGTTACATAATATACCAGAAGGTATTACTACTTTTATTTCTACAAATAAGAATTTATCTTTAGGAATTAGTCTGGCTTTAGCTATAGCTTTTCATAATATACCGGAAGGTATTTCTATAGCGGTTCCAATATATTATTCAACTAATAGTAAGAAGAAAGCGCTTTTTTATACTATAGTAGCGGGCTTTTCAGAATTCTTAGGGGCAGTAGGAGCTTATCTATTTATAGAAAAGTATATAAGTAATTTAGTCTTAAGTATAATTTTACTTATAACAGCCGGTATTATGTTACATATATCTATATATGAATTATTACCTAATTCTTTGGAATATAAAGAAAAAAAGATGACTATAAGTGGTTTATTTATTGGTATTATAGTAATATTTATAGTAATCTTTCTTCTTTAATTATTTAGCTTTATTTAAATATAATTTTTTATTATTAATTAATTGATTTATCTTTTTTCTTTCTTGTTTAGATGTAGTTTGTAGTTTGTTAAGTAATTTAGTTGCTTCTTTTTCTCTTTTACTTAATAAGAGATTTTTAATGTAAACTAATTTTTCTTCTAGAGAATATTCTTCATATGGTTTTTCTGATAATACAGGGTCTTCTTTAAAGATAATATCTTCTTCTACTACTTTTTCTTCTTTACTTTTCACAATAAATTCTATTTGTAAGAAGTCATTTATATCATGCATCCATTGGTAGTAGTACTCACAAGTTGGATATCTTAAAAATTTAGTAACTAAGTATAAGTAAAAGTAACATTTATTTAATTTGATACTACCTCTTTTACGATACTCATTGAAGTAATTTAAGGCCCCTCTTGGATAACCTTTCTTGTACGTAGTTTTTCCTAGGTAATAATCAAAAATAGGATTACTTGATACATACTTACCTGCTAAAAAGTAGTAAAAGGCTTCTTCATACTCGTGTAGTTCTAAAGCATAACGACCAGTATCTAAAAATCTTTCTTTGACATCTTTTCTTAACTTCTTTTCTTTTATCATATTAGAAAAATACTTCTTATTATGAATAGAACTTTCTTCTAGAAGTTTAGTTGCTTCTTTTAATCTATTTAATTTTATTAAAGATAAAACTTTTCTACTCATAACTAATTCCTGATAGGAAATATGTTCCAAGATAATCACCTACTTAGCTTTATTTAAATATAACTTTTTATTTTTTTCTAGTTGAAGAACTTTTTCTCTTTCATTTTTACTAGTCGTCTTAATATTTCTTAGAAGTTTATTAGCTTCTTTTTCTTTTCTTTGTAAAAGTAGTTTTTTAATATATTCTAATTGTTCTTTAAAAGCTAAATCTTCATAAGGAATATTTTTCTTAGTAGGTTTCTTTTTCTTTTTATTAGGATTACGACTTTTAAATTCAATACTTAAAAATTTATTAATATCACGACATTTATCAATATATCTTTTAGTATTTTTAAATTCTAACATCTTAGAAATTAAGAATATATAAAAGTAACATTTATTTAGTTTAAGACTACCAGTAAAACGATAATTATTTAGATAGAATAAAGATGTTTCTAGATAGTTACATTTATAATAAGTTTTTCCTAAGTAATAGTCAAAAATAGGATTATTAGAGACATACTTACCAGCTTCAAAGTAGTCAGTGGCGCTTTCATATTCGTGTAGTTCTAGAGCATAACGACCAGTATCTAAAAATCTTTCTTTAATATCAAGTGGTAGTTTTTTTTCTTCAATACGATTATAGAAAAACTTTTTATATGGAACTTGTGGTAGATTATTAAGATAAGCTTTGGCTTTATCTATTTCGTCATTATCTATAAAAGTAATTACTTTTCTAAAATATTTTAGTTTCTTGCTATTGATATTTTGCATAACATCCCCTAGAACATTTTAACGTGCTTTTAAATAATAGTCAACTTATTCATCCCATTTACAACTATAAACTGTCATACTTCCCATACTAGTTTCTTTAACATTTTTCTCACATATACAGTCATTTTCTATAACGGTAAATTTATCATTATAAATATCATAATCAACTAAACAGTAATTATTATTAAGAATAACTTTTTTATCTCTAGTTTTAATTAAATAACCATTATCAATAGGTATTTTTTCATATAAATAAACTTTTCCATAGTTATCAAGCAATTTATTTATAACATTACTACTAGCAGTTATAGTTAAATCTTCTATTTTTATATTGCCATAATCTCTAATAATATTTTTCTTTAAGTCACTTACAAATACTTGATAGATATCTTTTAGTCTAGTATTTTGAATACTATGTAAAGAGTAAGAAAACATTTCAAAGTAATTTTCTTCTTGTAGTTGAAGAGTTGTAAAGGCTTTATCATGATAAGCTGATATAGTAATATTTTCTCCCATAGTATTATCAATAATATATTTTATAGTATCATTATTTTTATTATTAATATACATCTTATCTTTATAGACTAAGGTTTGAGTAAATTTATTTTTATTAATAAAACTTGATGTATCTTTAAATTCAATATCTTTTATAGATAAAATAGATATTCCTGTTGCGAAAGATATAATTAAAAAGGCTAATATAAAGGATATGATAGTTACTTTTAAGGCTATTTTTTTCTTTAAAAGAAAACTTCCTAGGAGATATGAAAGGATTATTCCAAAGACAATTAGACCAAATAGTCCTAGAGATAAGCCTTTAAATAAATCAGAATATATGGCAAGAGAAAGAGATAGTGTTAATGATACAACTAGGCCAAATAGAACGAATATTACTCCTACTAGTAAAAGAATAGAGAAGATTTTACATATTCCAAGAACTATTTTAGATAGAATAGTTAGGAACGCTAGTGGAGTATCTTTACCATCTCTTATGATTACTTTTTCTTTTTTTATAGATACTTTAGGTTCTTTTAAAGAGTTAGTCTTATTATCTTTTTCATTTTTATTTAAGTATTCTTCATAGTAATTTAAATATCTAATCTTAAAGACATGAATAATTATAATTAAAGATACAATAAACCATATTAGAGAAAATATTCCTATGGAGAAGTTTTTTACATAATACCAGAGATTACCTCCAAAGATATGGAAGTTTTCCATAATCTCTGTTAGTATTTCCATAAAGACTACTCCTCCTAATAGGAGTATTAAAGCAATTATTCCTAATTCAAAGAGACATTTAATAATATCTACAAATTTCATGGATGTAAAAAGATTAACTGTTTTAACAATAAAATCTAAGAAAGAGTCCACTACTACTTGATATTTCTTTTTCTCAGTTGTCTCTCTTTTTTCAATATCTACTACTTTGTCATTAATTAAATCATCCATTGAACAATCAAAGATATTAGATATTTGAACTATTTTGTCTGTTTCAGGATAAGTATTATTACTTTCCCATTTCGAAACACTTTGTCTCGATACATTTAGTTTTTCGGCTAACTCCTCTTGGGATAAGCCTTTTGCTTTTCTTAGTTTGATTAGTTTGTCACCAAACTTCATAATATCACCTCTTCAAGTAAAATTTAATCAAATTTTTTAGTTGCATAAAAGCAAGTTTACTTGGAAATTTTGTAAAGTTTAGGTTGCTTTTTCCTTATTTTATCATAAATTTTAATTTTTTTGAAAAAGTTTTGTTATAATAAGGAAGAGGTATGTGATATGAAGAAGTTTTTTAGTATTTTTACATTTAATTCACCAGTTATTTTAAGTTATTTTCTTATTTGTTTAGTTGTCTTATTTATAGCTTCTTTAACTAAAAAGAAAAGTGATAAGTTTTTTTCTAGTGGAAGAAGATCATTAATTAATCCATTAACTTATATTACTTTAGTTACGCATATATTTGGACATTCTTGTTTTGAACATTTAGTAGGTAATTTTACATTAATCTTATTAATTGGACCAATACTTGAAGAAAAGTATGGAAGTATTTTATTGTTAAAAATGATTATTATTTGTGCAGTAGTTATTGGAGTAATTAATTTTATTTTTAGTAAGAAGTATGTATATGGGTCAAGTGGTATTTTATATATGTTTATTGTGATTAGTTCTTTTGTGAATATTGAAGAAGGTAAAATTCCACTAACTTTTGTATTTATATGCCTTTTCTATGTAATTAGTGAAGTAATTAGTTTAGTGAAAAGAAAAAAAGATAATGTATCGCATTTAGGTCATTTAGTTGGGGCAGTCTGTGGTGTTATTTTTGCTTTAGCGTTACATTATCATTTCTTTTAAAGCATGTTTTCTCATGGTCATTAATTATTCCAATGGCTTGAAGATAGGAATAGATAGTGGTACTTCCAACAAACTTCATGCCTCTTTTTTGTAAGTCTTTAGAAATCTTATCTGATAAAGAAGAAGTTGTTTTAGAAGCATCTCCTATTATTTGTTTATTATTAGTAAAATGCCAAATATAATTAGAAAATGTTTGGTATTCTTTTTTTATTTTTATAAATATTTGAGCATTATTAATACTAGCTTTTATTTTTAATTTATTTCTAATGATGTCTTTATTACTAAGAAGTTGTTTTTCTTTTTCTTCATTATATAGCGCAATTTTTTCATAGTCAAAGTTATCAAAAGCTTTTCTAAAACTTTCTCTTTTATTTAGAATGCATTCCCATGAAAGACCAGCTTGAAAGCTTTCTAAGATAAGCATTTCAAAAAGATAAGTATCATTATAACTAGGAATACCCCATTCATTATCATGATACTTTATATAATTTAAATTTTTTTCATTAACCCAACTACATCTTTTCATAAGAATATCTTAACATATATTAGGGTTTATGGTAAAGAAATTATTTTGTTCTTTTGTACATGTATACGGTGATATAGGGATTTTGAACATTAATAGCGGTAGGATTTGCTGAACCGGCTGAACTTGTTGCGGTTGACGTTGTTGAAATTGGATGTGTATGTCCTCCACCACCTCCGGTATTTTGATTAGTAGCTGTTGTTTCAAGTGTTGAACCAATTCTCATAAGAGCAATATGTCCTTTCCTACTAGTATTATCCTTGTTAGCTAATATAGTATCATTCCAATTATATATGTAAGAACCTGTGACTGTTATTTCATTCCAAGCATTGTAGCTCATAAAGTATGCACTGCTTATATGAGAATGAGGATTTTGTGTGTGACTATGTGCTGGCATTTCAGCTACGGTTAAAGTATGAGAACCTGTGTTAGCATTGGGTTTATCATAATTATGAGTATGAGCTGGGAGATTAGCAGTTGTTAGAGTTACAGTATTTGAACCTCCTGTTTGTTCACTTGTTGTGCTACTTAATAAAGTCTTTCCTACTCCATATGATGTCCATGTTCCACCAAACTTTTCTTGAACTTCTGTTGCAGTCTTTAAAGTCGTTGATATATAGATACTTCCTATAGGATATATTTCATTTATTATTTCTTTCTTTAGATTAGTTAATTCATTACTAAACTTTGTGCAAGTTCCATCTATGGCATTTTGTACATTAGTCGCTCCTACTTTAGAATTATCTATATAAGAAACATTTTTACTTTCTATTAAAGTTTCTGCTAAACAAAAAGAAGATATTATGGAAATAATTATACCTATTATTACTCCAATTATTATTTTTTTATCTTTATTTAGTAACTTCATTATACATCACCTATACTATTTTAACGAGTAATTCGTTATCATTAATAAAATTGTATAACGAGATACTCGTTATGTCAAGTATAAATAATCGAGAAATGCGATAATTTATTAATGGAGGATGTAAAATGATAAATAAAGTATTAAAGTATATGCGTACTGAAAAACAACTTAATCAAACACAATTAGCTAAGAAACTTAACATAGCTCAAACAACTTTAAGTGGCTACGAAACAAAGTACAGTAATCCAACTTATGAAATAATAGAAGAAATTGCTGAGGCATGTGATTATGAAATTATCTTTAGGAATAAAAACACTAAAGAAGAAATCACTACCAAAAATATTTCTCGAAAAATATAAAAGTGCCATAATGACACTTTTTTTATGTAATTCTTTTTTTGTTTGAATTTTGCACTCAGTGAGTGCAAAATCTTTAAAAATCTTTGCAAACCGTTGATATATAAAGATATTACAAAATTATTTTTGATTTTTAATCATAAATATGTTCTATGATAAATTAACCCATCTTGAATTTTGCACTCACTGAGTGCAAAATGTTTTAGTCTTGTCTATTTTATAAGCATAGCATCACCGAAAGAGAAAAAGCGATACTTATTTTTTACGGCTTCATTATAGGCATTTAATATAATCTCTCTACTACTAAAAGCTGATACTAACATTAATAAAGTTGATTTAGGTAAATGAAAATTAGTAATCAAAGCATCTATCGCTTTAAACTCATAAGGTGGGTAAATAAAGATATCAGTATTACCACTACATTCTCTAAATTCATTATACTTTGCCATAATGGTTTCTAAAGTTCTTGTTGAAGTTGTGCCAACTGCAATTATTTTTTTATGTTGTTTCTTAGTATTATTTAAGAGATTAGCTACTTCTTTAGACATATGGTAATATTCACTATGCATTTTATGATCTTCTATCTTTGAGACACTTACTGGTCTAAAAGTACCTAAGCCGACGTGTAATGTTATATAAGCAATATTTATACCTTTATCTTGAACTTTTTGTAATAATTCTTTAGTAAAATGTAAGCCAGCAGTAGGAGCAGCGGCACTACCTACTTCTTTAGCATAAACAGTTTGATATCTACTTTGGTCTTTTAATTTTTCATGAATATAAGGTGGTAATGGCATTGTACCAAGGTCTTCTAATATTTCTAGAAATATTCCTTCATATAAAAATTCAAATATTCTAATACCTTCTTCTTTTTCTTCTAGGCATTTAGCTTTTAATTTACCATCACCAAAAGACACGGTGGTTCCTACTTTAATTCTTCTAGCTGGTTTTACTAAGCATTCCCACTTATCACCAATAATATTATGTAAAAGTAAAACTTCTATAACGGCTTTTGTTTCTTCTTTTTCACCAATAAGGCGAGCTGGTAAAACTTTGGTGTCATTTAGTACTAAAGTATCTCCTTTTTCTAGATAATCTAATATATTAGGAAAATGTTTATGCTCAATTTCGCCACTTTTTCTA
This sequence comes from uncultured Bacilli bacterium, assembly GCA_947626595.1. Classification (GTDB taxonomy): domain Bacteria; phylum Bacillota_I; class Bacilli_A; order RF39; family UBA660; genus CANRGD01. The sequence goes on from CANQST010000022.1 coordinate 16,968, forward strand.
TCTAATACCATTAGTCTCGAAGTATCTCTTTTTTCTAAGGGTTTTTGAGCAATTAAACTCTCGTCTAAATCATAGTTGAAATCTTCTATCGTCATCTATATCACCTACTAATTTCTTTTCATAAATAAAGGCTTCTTGTAAAAGCTCTTTTGTATCTTTTTCTTTTATATAATTTATTATATCTTGAGTACTTTTTTTCTCATTATATAGCTCTTCAACTAGAACTAGTATACTTTCTTCTTCCATGTAATGAGTAGTTTTTGCTAGGATGGTTTGTAATAAGTCTTTAGAATATTTTAAGTGGGCATTATCATAAAAAGAAATATCTTCATAAGGAGATATTTCTCCTAGAAGGACTAATTCTGAAGAAGAGTAACTATCATATTCTTCTCTTATTAAATAAAGACATGTTGAAAATAAAGTCATTAATTTATGTTCTTTATTTTTAATATTTTTATTACCTATATTAAGTTTTTTATCAATACAATGTAAGACATCTAAAAGCCTTTCTTCATTAACATTTTTTAACTTACTAAAAACTTCTTGGAGATTTTTATCTTCAAAATAGTTCATAGCTTCTAAGTAGAAAGAATTATCTTCATTGTCAGTATTACTGATATTTTTTATAAAAGAAAAGAAAGCATCTTTACTAGTTATTTCTGTAAAAAGATAATTATTCATAAATTATTCTTTACCTCTTTTCGCTAAACCTAAAACTTCATAGGCTTTATCGGTTACTACTCGACCACGAGATGTTCTTTTTAAAAGTCCTGCTTGAAGTAAGAAAGGCTCATATACATCTTCAATAGTTGTTACTTCTTCACCAATAGAGCTACTTAATGCTTCTATTCCAACTGGACCACCATTAAACTTATTAATAATAGCAAGTAATAGTTCATGGTCAGTATTATCTAGACCCATTTTGTCTATTTTTAGGCGATTTAAAGCTTCGTCTGTTGTGTTTAAATCTATTTCTTCTAACTTTTTAACCATAGCAAAATCTCTTACTCGTTTAAATAATCTATTCGCAATTCTTGGGGTACCTCTGCTTCTTTTAGCAAGTTCAATACTTGCTTCTTCGGTAATAGGCATATTTAAAACACGTGAAGTTCTATTGATAATATCACTTAATTCTTCTATTGTGTAGTACTGTAATTTAGATACAATACCAAAACGGTCTCTTAATGGAGAAGATAAGTCACCGGCTCTTGTAGTAGCTCCTACTAATGTAAATGGTGGTAAATCTATTTTTATGTTACGGCTATTACCATCACTACCAATAATAATATCTAAAGAAAAATCTTCCATAGCTGGATATAGTATTTCTTCAATATACCTAGGCATACGATGGATTTCGTCAATAAATAAAACATCTCCTGGTTCTAGGGTTGATAAAATAGCTGCTAAATCACCACTTTTTTCAATACTAGGTCCACTGGCTGTTTTTATGTTAGTACCTAATTCATGGGCAATGATAAAAGCTAGTGTTGTTTTACCAAGTCCTGGAGGGCCATATAATAAAACGTGGTCAAGGGGTTCATTACGCATTTTAGCGGCTTCAACGAAAACTCTAATATTTTCTTTAACATCATTTTGACCAATGTACTCTTCTATTGTTTCTGGTCTAATGGTATTATCAATAATATTATCTTCTTCTAACTCATAATTTTTAATAATACTTTCCTGTTCCATTATTTTGCCTCCTTGCACTTTTAATTAATACTTTTTTTATATCTTTACTAGATATTTCTACTGGTGATAAAATACTTTGACATATAATTATTCCTTTTTTTACATAATCATAAGAGAAATATTTTTCTTTTTCTTCTAAAGCCATAACAATTATTTCATTGAAATATCTAAGAATATCCTCTTCAAATTCATATATTATTTTTTTTCTTTGATAAAGATTAAATAGCTCTTCTAATAGTACTTGTAACTGTTCTTTACTTAAAGAAATTATTATGTCATAGTCTTTTAAATCTTCAAGCATACTTTCTATTCTTTCAAAGATAAGTTCTTTTTTCTTAGTATTTATATTAATTATTTTCATTTTATTTTAAAAGTAGTTTTAAAGCATCCTTAACTTGATTTTCTATAGATAATGAATTATCTACTTTTGGTAAAATATTTTTAATTTCTTTTTCTTTATAACCAAGATTTAGTAAGACTTCTTTTAGTTCTTCTTCGCTATCTACTTCATCATCAGAAATACCAACGCCAATAAATTCTAACTTTCCTTTTAAATCTAATATTATTTGTTTAGCTAATTTTTCACCTATTTTAGGGAATTTTTTTAAATATAAAATATTTTCTCTTTCTATCGCATCCATTATACCATCAATTGAACCTACTGCTAAAATAGGTAGGGCCATTTTACAGCCTAGGCCTTTGACACTAATTAGTTTTAAAAATAAGTTTTTCTCTTCACTAGTTTTAAAGCCAAATAGAGAGTTTTCGTCTTCTTTAACTTGTTGATATATGTATACTTTTGTTTCCTTATCTATTTCAAATGAATATGGATTTGGTACATATATTAAAAAACCTATTCCATTATTATCAAGAACAATGGCATTATTTTTTATATCAGTAACTTTTCCAATTATATAGTCAAACATACTAAGACCTCCATTAATTATTATAAACTAATTTTTTCTTATTGACAACCTTAGTAAATTTTGATTTATTTTAGAAAAAATGGTTGTAAAAAGGGAAATAAATGGTATAATTATAAATGAAAGAGATATAACCTAAGATTTTAGGTACATCTCCAAGTTTGGTTTAGCACCTAATTTCTAATTGAAATTAGATGCTTTTTTTTACTTAAACCCCCTTGTTATATATTAGTATTTAACTACCATCATTTGTAATAGTATAACTATTAAAATGATGGTAAATATTATTAAATATTCCATTTAATAAATAATTTACTAATATATATTGGTTCATAAGCCTCACCTCCTTAAACAATATATACTTATATTATTTTTGGAGATGGCACCTAATTTAACTATAAGGTTATACCTCTAGTTATTTATAATATACAATAATTTATTTTTTGTCAAATAGTCTTTTTTGTTACAAATATGGTTGAAAAAAATAAAAATAAGTGATATAATCTTAATTAAGAGATGTGACCTAATATTTTAGGTAAATCTCTAGTTGTTGTTTATGCAGCTAATTTGTAATTAAATTAGATATGCATAATTGATTTACCCCTAAAGCTAGGATTTTTATCCTAGCATTTTTTATTATATACTACTTTTATTTTACCATTTTCTAAGATAGAAAAATATGATATAATGTTTAGCAAGTTATGAAAGTTTTAATGTAAATTAAAAGTTTTATAACGCTATTGTACCTAATTTCTGATAAAAA
>CANQST010000023.1 GCA_947626595.1 uncultured Bacilli bacterium
AATTATTAAAAATATCTTTACGATTTAATTCAAAATTAAATTTGTTCAAATTTTTTTGTAAAAAACCGAAACTCAAATAATCTTTTTTTCTTTACAAAATCGCAATTTTGTGGTATAATTTAACACGGTTTTAAAAAGGGGGTTAATTTTAATGAATAATTTTATTAACTATTATGAAATACTAGAATTAGAAGATAATGCTACTACCGAAGAAATAAAGAAAAACTTCCGTCGTCTAGCAAAACTCTACCATCCTGATGGAAATCAAGATGTTTCCGCTAAGGAAAAAGAAGAGTGCGCTAAAAAGCTAAATTTAATTTTTGAAGCTTATAATACATTAAAAGACGACTTAAAAAGAGTAGAGTATGATAAAAAATACTTTTCTTATATGAAAAGGAAAAAGAAAACTACTAAGAAAGTTAATCCTTATCTTCAAGCCTATAAAGAAGTAAAAGAAGAAGAAAGGAATAATTCTTTTACTAAGAGACATACTAAACTAGCAGGCAAAATTGATAAGAACTTTCATGATGCCATTATCTTAGAAAAAGGCTTATTACATATATGTGGTGAAGCTATATATCAATTATCTAAATTAAAAAAATATGATGGTTCTAAAGTTAAATATGTCTTAAGAAATAGATATCTAATAGGTACTGTCATTGCTTTTAGTACTATTTCTCTTATAACACCAAATAATAAAAAAGAAGTAGTTATTCCTGAAAAAGTAGTAGAAAACCATCCTAGTGAAGTTGATTTAACTAGAATATATACCGTTAAAGAAAATGATACTTTAGAAGCCTTAGCAGCCGATACTAATGTTGATACTTATATGATTAAAAAGGTTAATAATAAGTATAATGATACTCTATATGTAGGAGAAAAATTGCTCTTACATTATAAAATACCTTATCAAGACTTAAAATTTTACACTTATCCAGTAAAATTTGACAAAAATATTTCCTTAGAAGAATTTGCTTATAAATATGATACAACTATTGATAATTTAATTGTCTTAAATGAAGACGCTATTATAAATGATAAGGGAATATATGTTGTTTTAAGCAACTATTTGAATGTACCTAACTTCCTTACAAAACAGGACTTAGAGGAGAAAAAAAGTAAAGAAAAGCAAATTTTTTAATAAAAATGTACACAAAATATTGCTAAAAGAAAAAATAATGATATAATAAAAGAAAGAGATGTAAATTTATATAAAAACGCTTTTTACTATCAAATCATTGATAGTACAATTAATATTCATAAAAAAAATAAAAAATCTTAAAATTAGATTAGATAATGTAATTGTAGTACAAGCAACACCTCAATAATTATATAAGTTACATCTCTTATTATTTGTAAGTAACAATTTTCTAAATAAAGACTAAAAAAACTCTTGGTAAATTAAGAAAATTGTGTTATACTATAGCTACAGGAAGTGGGAAGACCCACTTCTTATTGTTTGGGAGGACTATGAAAGAAGAAGTAGAAAAACTAATAGGAGCTTCTTTAAAAGATTTAAATATCTTTATTGATGATGCCTATACTAGTGAAGAAGAAAACAAAAAAATATTTAATATCGTCTTAGATAGCGAAGAAGTAATTGACTTAAACAAAGTAACTGAAGCATCAAGGATAATTAATGATATTCTTGATAAGGAAAACTACCTATCTAATGATATTGATGAGTTAGATATTTTTTCAAAAGAAAAAGGAGATGTTTAAAATGGATGGTAAAGAATTTAAAAAAGCCCTTGATAATATTGTAAAGGAAAAAGATATTGACCCAGAAATAGTATATAATGCTATGGAATTAGCCTTAACTTCTGCATATAAGAAGAATTTTAAATCAAAGACTAATGTTAAAGTTATCTTTGATAGAGAAACAGGCGATATCAAAGTATATTCATATTTAACAGTAGTACCAGACGATAAAATGACTAAAGAAGAATATGACGATTATGTCTTTGAAAGCTATGCCCTTGACGAAGATAAAGATACTAAGGAAGAAGAAAAAGAAGAAACTGAGGATACTGAAGAAGTAGAAAAACCTAAGAAAGAAGCTATTTCTTACTTTAATCCAGAAGTTGAAATTAAACTAAGTGAAGCTAAAAAGATTGATAAGACTTTAGAAGTAGGAGATACTATTGATACTGAAGTTACTCCTAAAGACTTTGGTAGAGTAGCAACTTCAACAGCTAAACAAGTAGTTATTCAAAAGATTAGAGAAGCTGAGAGAAATTCTATTATGGAAGAATTCGGTGATAAACAAGACGAACTTTTAATTGGAACAGTTGCTTTAGAAGATACTGATAATTACTTTATTGATTTAGGTAGAACTAATGGTATCTTACCTAAAAAAGATATTATTCCTGGTGAAAAGATTGAAATGGGTTCCCAAATAAAAGTTTATGTATCTAAAGTAGATAATAGTGGTAAAAACTTATTAGTTTTACTAAGTAGAAGTCATTATGGTTTTGTAAAAAGATTATTTGAATTAGAAATACCAGAATTATCTGATGGTACGGTAATGCTTTATAGTGTTGCGAGAGATCCTGGTAATAGAAGTAAAGTTGCGGTTTATAGTGAAAACCCTAATGTTGATCCAATTGGTGCTTGCATTGGAGAAAAAGGTTCTAGAATTGCTCGTATTATTGAAGAGTTACATGGTGAAAAATTAGATGTCGTTCGTTATGATAAAGACCCAGCTATCTTTATTGAAAATGCTCTATCACCTGCTAAAGACTTAACAGTTGCTATAACTGATCCTAAAAAACAAGAAGCAATGGTTATAGCTGATGGTGATAACTTCTCATTAGCAATAGGTAAGAAAGGACAAAATGCCCGTTTAGCATCTAAACTAACACACTATAAAATAGATATAAAAAATACTGAACAAGCTAGAGAAGCAGGTATTAACTTTAGATAATGAAAACAAGAAAAATACCTCTAAGAACGTGTGTAGTTACTAAAGAAAATTTACCTAAAAAAGACCTTTTACGTATCGTAAGAAATAAAGAAGGCGAAGTAAAAGTAGACGAAACGGGAAAATTAAATGGACGAGGAGCATATATTAAGAAAGATATGGATGTTTTAGACAAAGCTATAAAAAGTAAAATATTAGAAAGAAAGTTAGAGTGTGAAATAAAAGAAGATATCTATGAAGAAATAAGAAAAATAATAAATAAATGAAAGAGGTGATTTTTAATGATGAGTATCGAAGATTATGCAAATGATATGGGAAAAACAACCGAAGAAATACTTTCATTATGTGAAAAAATTGGTATTGATTGTCATGATAAAAATGATACACTAGACGAAGAAAGTATTATTTTACTTGATAATGAACTACAAGACCAAGAAGATTATATAAGCGGTTCTATTGAGGACTTAGAAGAAAAAAGATTAAATGAAGAAGTAGAAGATAAGGCTCAAGAACTAGCTTTAAATACTAAAATTGATTTAGATAATGAAACATCATTTACTAAAGTTAAACCTAAAAATAAAAAATCAGTTGAAAATAAAACATCATTTTTAAATGAAAGAAAAAATATATATAAACATCGTCATAAATTACAAAGTAATGAAATGCCTAAAGACGATAATGTTATATTATATCATGAAGGTATGACTGTTAGTGATTTAGCTTCACTTCTTGAAGTAAGTGCCGTTGAAATAGTTAAGAAATTAATGAGTTTAGGAGTAATGGCTAATGTTAATGAAAAAGTTAGTTATGATATAGCTGAATTATTAACAGCTGATTATAATAAAACTTTAAAGAAAGAAGAAACAGCTGATATTTCTAATTTTGAGAATTTTGAAATAGAAGAAAAAGAAGAAGATTTAGTTGCTAGAGCGCCTATTGTTACTATAATGGGACATGTTGATCATGGTAAAACAACCTTACTTGATACTATTAGAAAAACACATGTAGCATCAGGTGAAGCTGGAGGTATTACGCAAGCTATTGGAGCATATTCAGTAAAATACAATGATAAAAATATTACTTTTATAGATACTCCAGGACATGAAGCTTTTACGGAAATGCGTGCTCGTGGAGCTTCTATTACTGATATTGTTATTATTATTGTTGCGGCTGATGATGGAGTTATGCCTCAAACTAAAGAAGCAATTGATCATGCTAAAGCGGCTGGTGTACCAATAATTGTTGCTATTAATAAGATTGATAAAGAAGATGCTAATGTTGATAAAGTAATGAGTGGTTTAGTAGAAAATGGTCTTACTCCAGAAGAATGGGGAGGAGATGTTATCGTTAATAAAATATCGGCTAAAGCTGGTACAGGAGTTAATGAATTACTAGAAAATATTTTATTAGTTGCAGAAATGCAAGAATATAAAGCTAATCCATCTCGTTATGCAACCGGAGCTGTTATTGAAGCTAGAAAAGATAGTAAAGTTGGTTCTATTGCTACTTTATTAATTCAAAATGGTACACTTCGCTTAGGAGATCCTATTGTTATAGGTAACTATGCTGGAAAGGTTCGTACTTTAAAAGACGATAAAGGACAAAATATCATTTCGGCTGGACCATCTACTCCCGTAGAAGTAACAGGTATTTCTGAAGTACCAAGTGCTGGAGATAAATTCATGGCTTTTGAAAATGAAAAGAAAGCTAAAGAAATAGCTCAATCTAGACAACTTCGTTTTAAAGAACAAGATACTAACTTTAGTGGTATGTCTTTAGAAGATTTATTTGGTAGAATTCAAGAAGGTATTAAAGAAGTAAATATCGTTTTAAAAGCTGATGTTAATGGTAGCCTGGAAGCTGTTAAAAATGCTTTAGAGAAAATAGAAGTAGAAGGCGTTAAAATAAAAGTAGTACGTGCTGGTGTTGGTGCTATTACGGAAAGTGATGTTGTTCTAGCAAGTGCTTCTAATGCTATAATAATTGGCTTTAATGTAAGAGGTAGTGCTGCTACTATGGATACAGCTAAAGAATATAATATTACTATTAAGACTTATGATATTATCTATAAAGTAGTAGAAGATATGGAAAGTGCCATGAAAGGTATGCTTGATCCACTATTTGAAGAAAAAGTAATTGCTACTTTAGATGTAAGACAAATATTTAAATTCTCTAAAGTAGGTTTAATAGCGGGATGTCATGTAACTAGTGGTACAGTTAAAAAAGATGCTAAAGCTCATTTAATTAGAGACGATGTCGTTATTTATAATGGTAAAGTAAATACCCTTCAACATGAAAAAGACCAAGTAAAAGAAGTTAAAAAAGATATGGACTGTGGTATTACTCTAGAAAATTGCCAAGATTATAAAGAAGGCGATGTTATTGAAATATATGAACTAGTAGAAATAGAAAGATAAATAAAAGGAGTAAAGTAAATTATGGCAAATATAAAAATAGAAAGATTAAACCATGCTTTTCAAGAAGAAATTAGTATGATTTTAATGACAGAAATAAAAGATGACGATATAAAATTCGTAACTATAACAGGAGTAGATACTACTAATGACTTAAGCTTTGCTAAAGTTTACTTTACTGTTCTAGACGAAAATAAAAAAGATACTACTATGAAAGCTTTAGAAAAAGCTTCTTCCTTTATAAGAAGCAAATTAGCTGAAAGAGTACAAGTAAGACATACTCCAGAATTAAAGTTTATCTTTGATACTTCTATTGAGTATGGTAACAAAATTGATAAAATAATTGAAGATATAAAGAAGGAATAATTATGCAAGAAGAAATAAAAGAATTAATAAAATTAAACAACCAAGAATTATTATCTGTTATAAAAAATTATTTATTAGTTTATACAAACTCCTTATTAAAAGAAAATAATTCTAATAATAGAAAAATTCTTATGAGTAAATTAAAAGAATATATTAATACAATTAAAGAAGAAAATTCTTATTATAAATATCTACTTAATAATTTATCAAAAATTAGAAATACTGAAGCTTTAGATAATTTATTATATAAAATGGATTATTTAAATGAAATAACTTTTTCTTATTATGATAAATTATTAAGAGATTATGAAGAAAATATACCTTTACAAAGAGATTTTAAATGTCCAAGTAAAGACTTTAGTACTATAAATGATAGAGAAGATTTAAAGGAAGAGGCTATTTCTCTTACTATAAGTTTTTATGATTTATTAAAATATTTTTCTAAAGAAGATGCTATGCACTACTTAGTACCTAGAAGTAAATTTATAAGTGATGCTAATGACTTTTATGGGTGCTATTTAATAGAAGATGGTAATATATTAAAAGATATAAAATTATGCTTACCTCCTATTAAAGATCAAAAAAGTTTAGAAAAATGTGTTTATTTATATGAAATAGCTATTTTAATGTATTATCATTTACATAGTGATGTACCTAAAGCTGATTTTAGATATTTAGCTATGCATGAAGTAAATAAGTTTAAAGAAAGAAAATTAAAGAAATTTTAGTGTAAATTGACAGTGTACAGTATTTGTTGGTATGAAAAGGAAAAAGAAATGTTGATAGAAAAACTATTTCTTTTTATTTTGAGATTTTCTTGACACCGTAGGGGGGGGGGTAGTAAGATTATATTATAAGGAAGTCTATTGTGGACATTGCTAGCACTAGCTAGCTTAACTTTTTACTTTTTTAGCAGCAAAATAGTACTGATTTAGGAATAGGAGAAAATATGAATAGTAGAAAACAAAAACTAATTATAATTGGGTCTTTATGTCTATTTGTTGTATGTTTATCAGTTGCTTATGCCACTATATCAGCTAGTTTAAAGATAAGTGGTACAGCTAAAGTAGATGGTGGCAAATGGGACGTTCATTTTGTAAAAAATGAAAAAAAGATTGAAAAGAAAGGTTTAGCTACTTGTGATTTTGGAACAGTAGAAGATACTTCTATTACAGGATTATCAGCTAAACTAAAAGCTCCAGGTGATACTTGTACTTTTACAGTACCAGTAGAAAATACGGGAGACTTTGATGCTAGTTTAACTAATGTAGTTAAAACTAGTGTAGATTTAACATTTACAGGTAGTGGTTCTAATAAAGAACAAGACGAGGCTTTATTAAAGAAATATGTATCTTTAACTGTTATGTATGGAAATACAGAGATAACTGATAGTACTGATTTTGATAATATAAATACTTTAAAGCCAGGAGATAAAAAGAAAGTAACATTAAAGATTGCGTTTAGTTCGGATGCAACTGATATTCCAAAAGAAAAAGTAGAAGTTGGTGGACTAGATAGAGAGTTTGTATTTGATAATTTAACTAGAGAAGATAATGGTGTAACAGAATGTGACAACTACGATATAGTACCAACTCCAGTAACTACACCAAACGCTCCAGTATTAAATGGAGACATGATACCAGTATATTATGAAAAAACGAGTGATACAGAAGGACAATGGAAAGTAGCAGATAGTACTAATGCTGATGGAAGCTGGTATAACTATACTAATCAAATGTGGGCCAATGCCGTAACAGTAACTCAAGCTAGTAGAGATACATATAAGGGAGCAGCGAAAGGAACACCAGTGCTTGATAGTGATATAAATACAATGTGGGTATGGATACCAAGATACTCATACACGATAATGCAGAAATATGGTAAAGGTTCCTCATGTGAAAATGAGCCTACTATTTCAAAGCCAGGAGAAATAGATGTTAAGTTTGTAACTACAGAGACAACAGATAAAGGAACAGCTCAATATACAAGTGGATCTGCGACTAATTGGAAAACAAATGAAGCATTTAACTTTGGTGGTGAAAATAAAGCAGGAATATGGGTTTCAAAATTTGAACCAACCGGAACATTAGGTACAGCTTGTACAAATGATACTTGTGATATAAGTACAGTAACGGTGTTACCAAGTCTTGCTTCAATTAGAAGTCAGAGGGTAAGTAGTTTCTTCTACATGGCAAGAAGTATGCAAAAATTAGATAATCCGTATGGATTTAGTTCTACAAGTGGTAATTTACACATGTTGAAGAATGACGAGTGGGGAGCAGTTGCTTATTTATCACAAAGTATGTATGGAAAATATGGTAATTCAGATTACACTGGAGCAAATAAGGAAGTATACATAAATAATAGTAGTGATTATATAACTGGAAATAGTGGAGGAAAGCCATGGGGTAGTTCTGCTTCAGGAATAACATATGCTTATAATAACTTAACAAGTTTAGGTGAAGGGCAAGGTCAAGCTGGACCTAGTGCATCAACTACTGGAACGATATATGGAGTGTATGATATGTCAGGTGGTGCTTATGAATATGTAATGGGTGTGCTTGAATATGATAGTCAAACTGAAAGCACATATCCTGAAAGATTTGATACAGCTTCTTCTGGTTTCAAGGGATTAAATAGTAGTGGTAGTGAAACAGGAACAGTAGATTTACCTGATGCCAAGTATTATAATACTTATAAAAGTGCCAACCCAACATCTTATACATGGGCAGATGTAAGTTCTGAAAAAGCCTGTAATGGTGGAGTATGTTACGGACATGCCTTATCCGAAACAGCTGAGTGGTATAGTGATCACGCGTCCTTCGTGCACCGTACTAACCCTTGGTTCTACCGCGGCGGCTACTACAGTAATAGCTCGACTGCGGGAGTGTTTCACGCGACCTCCTACAATGGCTCTTCCTACAGCATCAGCTCTTGCCGCCTCGCTCTCGCCCCTTGATGGCTAATTGAATAAACTAAATAGAAAGCAATAAAATTAGTATTTTTGTAAAAATTTACTAATTTTTTGTCTTTTTTAGCACAAACTCTTGACAAGTGCTAAAAGTTGTCATACAATACCATTAGCACTCATAAATTAGTAGTGCTAGGAGGTTAATATGTTAACTGAGAGACAAGAAAAGGTTCTAAAGATAATAGTTGAAAAGTATATTAAAAATCCTATTCCTGTTGGTTCTAAGTTAGTAGCAAAGATAATGAAATGTTCTTCTGCAACTATTAGGAATGAAATGGGAGTTCTGGAAGAAAAAGACTTATTGGAAAAGACACATACTTCTTCAGGAAGAGTTCCATCTAGTAAGGGTTATCGTTATTATGTAAATAACTTAATGGAACATAAGAAAATGAATAATGAAGATATGTTAAAAATACAAAAAGTCTTTGACAAAGGAATTGCTTTATCAGAAGTAATTGAAAAATCTCTTCAAGTAATATCTGATATGATGAATTATACAACTGTTATCCTTGGTAGCAACTCACATCAAAATTTACTTAAACAAATAGAAGTTATACCAATAGACGATATTAGTATGATAGTTATTATTGTTACTGATAAGGGACATGTTGAACATAAACAAATTAAACTATATGAAGTATCTTTAGAAGAAGTTAAGAAAACAGTTGGCTTAATTAACAATTTAATCTCAGGTACACCAATAGACGAAGTAAGTAATAAACTAGAATGTGAAATTAGACCAATAATTGGCAACTATGTAAGACAACATGAACAATTATACAATGCTTTCTATCATGTCTTTAATGACTTTACTAGTGGTGAAGTAAATATAGTTGGTCGTAATAAAATGCTTGAACAACCAGAGTTTAGTACCAATATAGATAAAATTAAAAAAGTATTTTCTAAATTAGAAAGTAAAACTCTTCTTAGAAGTATTGAGGAAGACGACGATAATAATATTAAAGTCTATATTGGAGACGAAACAAATATTGATAGTGATGTTACGGTCATTAAAACTAAATTTAAAAATGGTCATGAAGAGGGAACTATTGCGATAATTGGTCCTAAGAGAATGGAATATGACCGTGTTGTTTCCTTACTAGAGTACATGAAAGCAAATATAGAAAGGTAGGTAATTATGGAAGAAGAAAATAAAGAGATAGAACAGTTACAAGAAGAGGAAGTTTTACAAAAAGAAGAGAAACAAGAAGAAAAGCCTAAGGAAGTAAAAGAAAAGAAGAATAAAAAAGAAGAAAAATTAAAAGAAGAAATAAAAAAACTTACTGAAGATAATAATAATTTAATTGAAAAAGTTAAACTTGCTCAAGCTGAATTAATTAATTATCGTAAAAGAAAAGACGAAGAAGTTTCTAATACTTTAAAATTTGCTAATCAAGATATTATAATGGAATTAATCCCTATAGTAGATAATTTTGAAAGAGCTATAAAATTAGACGATAATGACTTAACTGACGAATTATCTAAGTTCTTAGCAGGTTTTAAAATGATGTATGCATCTTTAGTTGAACTACTTAAAAAGTTTGGTGTAGAAGAAATAAATCGTGTAGGAGAGAAATTTAATCCTAATGAAGAACAAGCTTTAATGACTGATAGTGTTAAAGAGATGGAAGACGAAGTAGTTATTGAAGTATTATTAAAAGGTTATAAATATAAAGGTAGAGTTATAAGACCTGCCTCAGTTAAAATAAATCAATTATAAAAGGAGAGATAAAATATGAGTAAAATAATAGGTATTGATTTAGGTACAACAAATTCATGCGCTGCTGTATTGGAAGCAGGAGCACCAAAAGTAATTCCTAATCCTGAAGGAGGAAGAACTACTCCATCAGTAGTAGCTTTTAAGAAAGGAGAAAGAATAGTTGGAGATGCTGCTAAAAGACAAGCATTAACTAATCCAAATACTGTTTCTTCTATTAAAAGATTAATGGGTACTGATAAAAAAGTTAAATTAGAAGATAAGAAATATACACCAGAAGAGATTTCTGCTATGATACTTTCTTATATTAAAGATTATGCTGAAAGTTATTTAGGTGAGAAAGTAGAAAAAGCTGTTATTACTGTTCCAGCATACTTTAATGATGCTCAACGTCAAGCTACTAAGAATGCAGGCAAAATTGCTGGTTTAGAAGTAGAAAGAATTATCAATGAGCCAACTGCTGCTGCTTTATCTTATGGACTTGATAAAGAAAATGGTCAAACTATTTTAGTATATGACTTAGGTGGAGGTACTTTCGATGTTTCTATTTTGGAAATTGGCGATGGTGTTTTCGAAGTTAAAGCTACAAATGGTAATAACCACTTAGGTGGAGACGATTTTGATCAAAGAATTATCGATTATATCGTTAAAGAATTTAAGAAAGAAAATGACATTGACTTAACTGATGATGCTATGGCAATGCAAAGACTTAAAGAAGTTGCTGAAAAAGCTAAGAAAGACTTATCAGGTATGGTTTCAACACAAATCTCTGCTCCATTTATTGCTAAAGGAGAAGATGGTGAACCAGTTCACGTTGATATGACATTAACTCGTGCTAAGTTTGAAGATTTAATTTCTGATTTAGTACAGTCTACAGTTGAACCAGTTAGAAAAGCTTTAAAAGATGCTAAAATGAATAAGAGTGATATTGATAAAGTTATCTTAGTAGGTGGTTCCACTCGTGTTCCAATGGTATATGATTTAATCACTAAAGAATTAGGAAAAGAACCATCACGTGAAGTTAACCCAGACGAAGTAGTTGCTATGGGTGCTGCTATTCAAGGTGGTGTCTTAACTGGTGATGTTAATGATATCGTTCTACTAGATGTAACACCTCTATCACTTGGTATTGAAACATTAGGTGGCGTTATGACAACATTAATTCCACGTAATACTACAATTCCAACTTCAAAATCAGAAATCTTCTCAACTGCTGCTGATAACCAACCAGGTGTTGAAGTTCACGTTCTACAAGGTGAAAGACCAATGGCTAATGATAATAAAACCCTTGGCAAATTCCAATTAACTAATATTCCACCTGCACCACGTGGTGTTCCACAAATCGAAGTTAAATTTGATATCGATGCTAATGGTATTGTTAATGTTACAGCTAAAGATTTAGGTACTAATAAAGAGCAATCAATTACTATTACTTCAAGTACTAACCTTACTGACGAAGAAATAGAAAAGATGCGTAAAGAAGCTGAAGAAAATAAAGAGGCTGACGAAAAGAGAAAAGAAGAAGCTGAAGTTAAAAACGAAGCTGAACAAATGGTATTCCAAACAGAAAAAGCTTTAAAAGACTTAGGAGATAAAGCTGATAAGAAGGAAAAAGAAGAAGCTGAAGATTTAATTAAAGACTTAAAGAAAGCTTTAGATAAAGGCGATATCGACGATATTAAAGAAAAGAAAGATAAATTACAAGAAAAAGCTATGGCTTTAGGAGCTAAAGTTTATGAAGAATTAGCTAAAGAAAGACAAGCTGAAGAACAAGATAATGACGAAGATAAAGATAAAAAGGGTAAAAAGAAAGACGCTGATGTTGAAGAAGCTGATGTAGAGGAAGAATAAGTTTAAGTAGTCCCAAAGGACTACTTATTCCCTTAAAAAGGAGGCGTAGTAAGTGGCAACAAAACGAGATTATTATGAAGTATTAGGAGTTGGAAAAAATGCATCAAGTGACGAGATTAAAAGTGCCTTTCGTAAGAAAGCTAAAGAATTCCATCCTGATTTAAATAAAGACGACCCAAATGCAGCTGATAAATTTAAAGAAGCTCAAGAAGCATATTCTGTTTTATCAGATGATAATAAAAGAAAAATGTATGACCAATATGGCCATGCCGGCGTTGATAATTCAGCTGGAGGTGGCTTTAATGGTTATACAGCAGATTTTGATTTAAATGATATATTTGATACTATCTTTGGAGCTGGAAGTAACTTTACCAGTGGCTTTTCCGGTTTTGGTGGAGGCGGACGCTCTCGCGCCACTCGTGGTAGTGATGTGTTAATGCAACTTGATTTAGACTTTGACGAAGCAATTTATGGCTGTGAGAAGAAGTTCTCTATAGATGTCGTAGAAGAATGTGACGAGTGCCATGGTCATGGTGGTTTTGATAAAACGGAATGTCCTACTTGTCACGGAAGAGGTACTATTACTAGTGAACAACATACTATTTTAGGTTCCTTTATGTCTCAAAGTACTTGTCCAGCTTGTCGTGGAGTAGGTCATACTTATAAACGTAAATGTAGTGAATGTAATGGTAAAGGTCAAATAAAAAAGAAAAAGAACCTTACTATAAATGTTCCCGCTGGTATAAATACTGGTGATCGTCAACGTGTTGCGGGTAAAGGTAATCCAGGTACTGATGGTGGACCTAATGGAGATTTATACATTGAATATGTAGTTAGTGAACATAAATACTTTGTAAGAGATAATGACGATATTTACTTAGAAGTACCATTAACTCTAAATGAAGCTATTCTAGGAGCTAAAAAAGTAATTCCAACTCTTTATGGTAATTTAAAATTAAATGTCGCATCAGGTACTAATAGTGGTGATAAAGAACGTATCAGAGGAAAAGGCGTTGATAATAAATATACACGTCATAAAGGAGATATGTATGTTGTATATAAAGTCTATACACCAAATAAATTATCAAGAGAACAAAAAAATATTATAGAAAAATTAGCTGATACTAATCTAGAAACAGACGAAATTAAGGAATTTAATCGTTTCGTTAAACAAAATGATTAAATTCTTTTTCTTTACAATAATTATTTAATAGTTTATAATTATACTAGAGGAGAGAGTTTATGAGTACAGAGAAAAAGAAAAAGAAACTTACTAAAGTAACTAATGATACAACTAATCTTTTACTTATAGTAGCAGTTATCTTTATTGTAGGTATAGTTTGTTGTAGTATTATCATTAGTAAAAATATTAATGATAAAGAAGAAAAGAAGGAAGATACTAACATAGTTAATGATTTACCAGATAATTTTAATGAGTAAGAGTTTTTACTCTTTTCTTTTTTTCTTAAAAAGTTTATAATTTTCTTAGGAGTAAAAAGGATCATAAAATTTAGGGAGGTTTGAAAAATGACAAAAGGTGATATGTATCACAAAGAAATCTTGACAAGAATATTACAAGAAGGATGTCTAGATAAAAATCCTAGACCACATTATGCTGATGGAACACCAGCCCATACTTTAAGTTATAATCATGGTATGTGTACTTATGATTTAACTAAGAATGAAAGTCCAATGATAACACTAAGACCTATCGCTATTAGAAGTGCTGTTGGTGAATTATTATGGATTTACCAAGACCAGTCTAATGATTTAGACTTATTAAGAGATAAGTATAATGTTACTTGGTGGAATGACTGGGACATCGGCAATAGAACTATTGGTACTGTCTATGGTGAAACAGTAAATAGACATGATCTAGTAAAAACACTATTAAAAGGTTTAAAAGAAGACCCAGATGGTAGACGTCATATGATTAACTTATGGCAAGTAGACGATTTTAAAGAAAAACACGGTTTAAAGCCATGTGCTTTTCTAACACAGTGGAATGTAAGACATGGAAGAGATGGTATCGATTACTTAGATATGTGTCTAACGCAAAGATCAAGTGATTTTATGACTGCTGGTTGTATTAATCAAATGCAATACCTAGTATTTCAACACATAGTCGCAAGACATTTAGGTTTAACTCCAGGACGTTTTACTTGGTTTTATGATAATATTCAAATATATGATAGACATATTCCTCAAGCTAAAGAATTATTAAAAAGAGAAAGTATTGAGTGTAGTCCAAAGATAAAATTAAATCCTAGTAAAAAAGACTTCTATGAGTTTACTCCAGAAGATGTAACTATTGAAGATTACCCTAGACAATTAATAAAAAAGAAAAATCCTCAAGTAAAACTTGAATTAGGTATATAATGAATAATCTTAAATTAATAGCCGCTATAGGTAAAAACAATGAATTAGGTAAAGATAATAAACTTTTATGGCATATTCCAGAAGATTTAAAGTTCTTTAAAGAACAAACTCTAAATAAAAATATAATTATGGGTATAAATACATATTATTCTCTACCAAATAAACTTCCAAATAGAAATTATATTGTCTTAACTCATAAAGATACTTTTCTAGGAAAAGATATATTAGTATTAAAAGATTTAAAACAATTACTAGAATATATTTCTTCTAAAAAAGAAGATTTTTACTGCATAGGTGGAGCTAGTATATATAAACAATTAATTGAATATGTATCGGTTATGTACTTAACTAAGATAGATAAGGAATATGTTGCGGATACTTATTTTCCTATCTTTAATGAAAAAGATTTTACTAAGGAAGAATTAACTTCTTTATCTTATAAAGATATTAATTATAAGAGATATATCTATAAAAGAAATTTAAATTCAACAAAAAAGACTTAGCTCTACTTGACTAAGTCTTTTAAAATACCATAGTATGAAGAATTCTATCAGTATTCTTAAAGTTATACTTGGCTACTTCTTTTAATTTATCTTTTCCATATTTCTCAACTATTTCTTCGCCAACTTTATCTACATCACGACTAGCTCCTTTTAAAAGAGGAATATGAATACTATCAGCTAATTTATTAAATTCTCTTAAGAATAGATATCTACTTATAATAGAGGCAGCTCCTACGGCAAGATTTTTATCTTCGGCTTTAGTCATAAAAGTAATACCTCTTTGTATATTAGGAATACCTTTTAAGTATTCATAGTATCTTGCTTCTCTCGCAAACTCGTCTACAATAATATAATCATAACTAGGTTTTTCTTCATTTACTAATTGATACAAAACTTTATTATGCATAATTGATTTAATTTTATTTAAATTAACATCTTTACTATATCTTTCATTATATTCTTTATTAGTTAGAATAGTACTACGATACTTAATTTTCTTCGCAATTTGTGGCGCTATCTTAAGGATTTTACTATCTTCTATCTTTTTACTGTCTCCAACACCTAGTTCTTGTAGAAAAGGTATATCTTCTTTTCTAACATAACAAGCCGTCACAACAATAGGACCAAAGTAATCTCCTGTACCAACTTCGTCAGAACCAACACTACTACAATTGTAATATATATTATCTTTTTCGTTGCTTTCTTCTTGCTTTTCTTTACTATCTTCTAAAATAACACCCCACATAGCGGCATCAACATCAGCACTTTTTCCTTGAAATACCGCTTTACCAGATGTATATAAAGTAATAACTGTATCTTCTTCCTCAGCTTGAAAAACAACATAAGGTATTTCCTTATCACGCATTTTATCTTTATAATAATCAATCATTTTTTCTTTTACTTCTTCATTTACTCTAATAACAACGTTCATATTTCTTCCTCCTCAATTTATTATAGCATATTTTCTATAAATAGTTTATAATTAAATAAAGGAGACTAATTATGAGTATTTTTGATATAGGAATTATTTTAATTTTACTAATGTCTTTTATAGTAGGCTTTAAAAAAGGTGCCATTAAAGAAGCTATTTCCTTAATAGGAATTATTATTGTTTTTATAATATCATTTAATTTAATGAAACCAGTAGGAAACTTCTTATGTTTACATTTACCATTCTTTAAATTTACAGGTAAACTTGCTGGTAATAGCGCAATTAATATTATAATTTATCAATTTATATCTTTTATTATAATATTTTCTTCCTTAATTGGACTATATGCTTTTTTAGTTAAAATATCAGGTATAATTGAAAAATTAGTAGATTTAACTATAGTTTTACTCTTACCAAGTAAAATAATAGGAGGAGTAATTTCTTTAGTAATAACATACTTAATTATCTTTATAGTTTTATTATTACCTTTTGAAAAAAATTTTAATAGTAAATTAATACCTATAATATTAGATAAAACTCCTATAGTATCAAAGCAAACTAATAAAATTAAAACATGTATTAATGAAATATATGATCTAGATAATAAGAAAGGAGAAGACGCTAATAAATATACAGTTAATTTACTATTAAAATATGAAATAGTAGAAATTGATACAATAAATGAATTAATTAATAAAAATAAGTTAAATATAAATAAAGAAGAGATAGGAGAGATAAAATGATAGAATTAGTAAATAGTAATGACTTAGAAGAATTAATGAAAGATGGCTTAGTATTATTAGATTTTAATGCTACTTGGTGTGGCCCTTGTAGACAATTAAAACCTTTATTAGAAGAATTATCTTCTAAGATAAAGATTATTTCTATTGATGTAGATAATCATGAAGAACTAAGTAAAAAGTATGGTATTATGAGTATACCTAACTTAAAATTATGTAAAGATGGACAAATTATTAAAGAACAAATTGGTTATATTAATAAGGAAGAATTAGAAGAATTTATTACTATTAAAGAATAATTTACTTTTAATTTTTTTTCATTTTTTCTAGAATTTGTGCTATTATTATAATAGTAGGGGAGATAATAAATGAAAAGAAAAAGAAAGAGAAAATTATTTGAATTAGTTATTTTAGCAATTATTCTTTTACTTGTTTTTCTTCAAGAATATGGTTATGTTAATTTTAATAACTTAGGTAAAGTTAATTATAAAAAAGAAGAAATTCCGGTATTAGAAACTAATGGAACTTTAAAAGTATTTTTTATTGATGTAGGTCAAGCTGATAGTATATTAATTTCTAATAATAATGAAAATATGCTTATAGATGCGGGTAATAATGAAGATGGAGAATTACTTGTAAATTACTTAAAAACTCTAAATATAAATAATTTTAAATATGTCGTTGGAACTCATGCTCATGAAGATCATATTGGGGGAATGGATAATATTGTAAATAATTTTAGTATTGATACTTTCTATATGCCTGATGTTGTTACTACGACTAAGACATTTGAGGATTTATTAGATGCTTTAGAACAAAAACAATTAGCTTTTAAAACTCCTAAAGTAGGAGATTATTTTTACTTAGGTAGTGCTAGGATTGAAGTTTTATATGTTGGAACTAGTGATAATGACTTAAATGATACATCTATAGTATTAAGAATGACTTATGGTAATAATAGTTTTCTATTTATGGGAGATGCGACTAGTAAGATAGAAGAAAAAATTATTTCTAAAGATATTAAAAGTGATGTTTTAAAAGTAGCCCATCATGGTTCTCAGTATTCTTCAACTAAAGCTTTTCTAAAGAAAGTTGAACCCAAATACGCTATTATTAGTGTAGGTAAAAATAATACTTATAATCACCCTAAACAAATTACTCTTGATAAATTAAAGGATTTAAATACGAAGATTTATCGTACTGATATAGATGGTACCATTATTGCATCAAGTGATGGAGTTAACTTATCTTTTGAAACAGTATTTACTAATACTAATGGAGGGTAAAATGAAATATGCTGTAGATAGAATAGAAAATGATATTGCTGTATTAGAAAATTTGGAGACTAAAGAAAAAAAGGAAGTATCAATAGATTTACTTCCTTCAAATGTTCATGAACAAGCTATTCTTACTTTTCAAAATAACACATTTTCTATCGATTTAAATGAAGAAGAACAAAGAAAAGCTTCCTTAAGAGAAAGATTAGAACGTCTAAAGAAATTATAATGACTTTAATTTCTTATAGACGTTTTTTGTATGAATAATCTTCTTCGGATTAATAGAAAATATCTTTTTAACTTTATTAGACTTTTCCATATTTAAAACAATATAGGATGTATCTTTATAATAAAGTTTTTTCTTTATATTACGATTTAGCTTATCATAGGCATCTTCCAAAGAAAAACTACTACTCTTATAGTATTTATATTCATACTTTATACCATTTTCGTCTTTAGTAGGAATAACTTCTTTTAAATAAATAGTATACTTATCAGTATGCATAACTCCTATAGCTTCTATAATAGCAAGGTTATTTAATTCTACATAAGGAGGTATTTTAATAAGTAATGCTCCAAGTAAAATAATTATTAAAGTAATAATCTTTTTCATTTATATTTCCCCCTAACTATATTTTTTGTTAAGTAAGAATTTCTCTTTCTTATTCTTTTATTTATCTTAACAATGGAGTCATCTACTTCATTTTTATCAATACTTATATAGTGATAGCCAAATAATCTTAAACTTATAATTTTACTAATCATAATAATACTTCCTACTACAACTCCATAAATACCAAAGATAGTGCCAAGTATTAGTAAAAATACTTTATAATTTCTAAGAGCATTAACTAATTCTAAAGAATTAAAAATTAAAGCCGCAATCGAAGATATTGCAATTACAATAATCATAATAGGAGAAACTATCCCCGCCGCTACGGCCGCATCACCTAGTATTAAACCGCCTAGTATTGAAACAGCTGAGCCACTAGTTGAAGACATCCTTATATCAGACTCTCGCAGTATTTCAAAACAAACTATCATAAATAAAGCTTCTATATAAGCTGGAAAAGGTACAAAAGTTCTTCCAGCTTTTAACATTAAAAGTAAGTCTAGAGGAACTAAATTATAATTCCTAGTCGTAACTGAAATATATATAGCAGGAGTAAAAGCGGCGATTAAAAAGGCCAAAACCCTAATAATTCTAATAAAAGAAGTATTACTAGGCTTTTGATAATAATCATCTACTGTATGAAAAAAATCTAAAAAGAAACTAGGTAAAATTAACGTATAAGGGCTCATATCAACAAGAATAACTACTTTCCCTTCTAGTAGCGCCATAGCGCTTTTATCAGGTCTCTCACTCATCATAATAGTTGGAAAAAAACTATTTCTTCCTTCTAAAGCAAACTTTAAATAACTCGCATCAATTATTCCATCTATATCAATAGCTTCTAATATTTTATTAATTTTTTCTACTAGTTCTCTACTGGCAATATTTTTCATATATAAAATGGCTACCTTAGTTAAAGTACTTCTCCCAATATAAAGAGATTTTGCTTGTAAATCACAAGATTTAATTCTTCTTCTAATAAGTCCTAAATTAGTATTAAAATTCTCACAAAAAGCATCCTTTGGTCCATTAATAGAAAGTTCACTCTGGGTAGTAGTAACCCCTCTATCAAGAAAAGCCTTAAATTCACTGGCGTAAATTATCTTATCTACTATTATAATTAAAAATCCCTGATTTACATAATCGAGTATTTCTTTTTCATTAATTTTTATAATATTAGTATTAGGAAGTATCTCCTCTAATCTATATAAATTTTTCTTCTTTATAAAAAGCAATTCTCTTAATATAAAATCATTAATACCATTACCATTAGTTAACACTTCATTAAAAAATATATTTACTTTCTTCCCATCAACTAGTACTTCTTTAAAAATATAATCTAGAGAATAACCAACTTCTTCTTTTAACTTACTAATAAGCATACTATCACCATTATTATTATGAGGAATAATTGAATTAATATGTAAAAAAGTATATAATGAAGATAGTGTGAAAAGTTTTATGGAAAACTAGTCATACTGGATGAAAAAGATATTAAAATGAAAATTTTAATATAAA
>CANQST010000024.1 GCA_947626595.1 uncultured Bacilli bacterium
TTCTGCATTTTTACTAGGAATTGATTCGATAATTCTAAACATTCCTTCTATATCAACAACATCAGTTAAACGATATTTACCATCTTTAGCTTTAAGTTTCAAAGCGTTACAATTTGTAACGGTTTCATTTCCTTCATCTTTAATTCTCTTTTTAAGCACTCTCCAGTATGTTTGTGGATTATTACTTTCTGAAATAGCACTAACTATATCGACAACACTTATAAAGTATTTTTCTTGTTCCTTATCCCAAACAGTCCTAATTGTTTCATTATTAAATATTTTGTTTACTAAATGCATTTTATCTTGATTCATAAGTCACCTCCTTATTGAACTTTTTATTGCAATTTTTGCAAATATAATTTTGTTTTTCTTTATATTTTCGATTTTAATTTATACTGATACAATGATATTTTGGGCAATGTATAACTTATTTATCTTTTAATATCAATTTATGTTAGCTCTTTTACTGTCTTCTAAAATTTTTCATGTTTTACTTAAATACTTTATTATATTTCTTAATTTAAAAACTACAACATAATGAATATAAAGAACAAAGTGATATTTTTTATACCTTATTAAAACCATACCTTAAGAGATAAATTTAGTTACTTTATCGAGTAAATTCCTTATAAATAAAAAAGTTAGCAAATATAAAAACTTGTGTTACAATATATTATTTGTATTCATTAATTTCTTTTCTAAATGCATTATATCTTAAATACTTTTTTTCATAAAAGGCTATAATCTCACCTTTATTTTTAATATTTAAATTTTCTAGGCACTCATCTAAAATACAAACTAAAAATGCCGCTTTATGATAAGAACCACGATGTTTATTAGACACAATTGCATCTACTCGGTTGGCGACTTCTTTTTCTAACCAACTAATATAATCATGTTTCACTTTATCAGAAATAGTAAAGTGTTTTTTCCAAACATTAAGAATTTTAAAATAATCAATTTTTCTTTCATCGACGTTATAAAGATTATAATCATCTCTTATTCTTATATCAGAGCATATTGAACTAGCTAATTTCTTTTTTATTTCAGTTTCATTGCAATTGCACAATAAGAATAATACTAATTCTACATAAGTATTCATATTTGAGTTCGTCCAACCCAAATATTTTTTATTATATTTAAAAGACTCTAAAAAATCATCAAATTCTCCTAAAAAATATCTAAACAGTCTTATAACATTAGTATTTAAGTTCTTGTATGGATCTTCTTTTATAATATCTATTTTTTCTTTATATTTTACTAAATAATCATTATTTATAATCCTTATTAAATCAGATACGTTATGGCTGGATTCAAATGCTATATATAAATACTGACTAATATCAAAATCTGGATCAATTTTTCTATAAGACTCAGCTATAAGTAATGCAATATCTCTTCTTATACTATTATCGATATCATTAATTATTCTTTCACCTATTTCGATAACTTCTTTATATTCTTTTAATTCATATATTTTTCTCAATATAATTATACATAATTTAGGATGTGTTACCTTATTCATCTCTAATACTTTTTTATAGTTATTGTAATTACTATATTCTAAATAGTTAATTAATAGTTTAAAAGAAATATCATCATTTTTTTGAGATAGAAATTGTATCCAATTTTGCAAAAATATATCTAAATCTTTAATTTCTTGTAGCCCTAAGCTAAAAGAATCTTCAAGTTTAATATTTCTAAAAGAGTATAATTTATAATAATTATATATTTCTTCAAATTTATTGTTGCTAATTAATATGATAATGAATAATAAATTTAAGCATATTTTATTTATATCTACATCGACTAATTCAAAAGATATAATATCATTTATTTCATAATCAAAAATATCACTTCCGTCGTCTTCTGTAATAGAATAATTAGTAAAAACAATTAAATCGAGAAGCTTTTTTGCAGTTCTATAATCTCTTTTTGACATTAATATAGAAGCTAGATTATAAGCATTTAATATAATACTACCAACATCTTCAGGATCATAATAACTAGTTTCGTAATCATCACCCCAATAGTCATAATCACCAGTTTCATAAGTTTGACAATGAAATTGCAATTCACCAACATTAATTAAGTCAAACTGCTCTTCAATTTTTTCTATTGTTGTATCTAAATCACGCAAATTAATACTCTGTACTTCATCTTTAAAAACTTCGTTAATAAGTTCTATTATTTCCTTATTTTGACCAACTGATAATTTTTCAATTACACTAAATAAAAATTTTTTAATTTGTTCTTTTGAACTTTTTTCACATAATTCTTCCAATAATTCATATAAATCTTCTTTCTTTATAAACATTTTCTAACTATTATTCTCCTACTTCATAACCATTTTTAATTGCCAATATTTTCCCCTTTAGTTCTCTATTATCCTTTTTAATATTATACTTTCTATAATCATATCTTCTATTTATTTCATACCCTGGAGTAAAGTAATGATTGGAGTAACCCAATTTATCTATATCATCAACAATGTCTTTCAAATCAAAATCGCACATATCGTCAAGCATTCCTAAACCTTCACCATTAACTATTATTGGATAAAGCTCTTGTTCTCTATAACTTTTTAATTTTCTTGAACTTAAATATGTGATGTTGAAAGTAGTTGTTGATCCAGTGTCATATTCCATTTTCATGGTGTCATTTTTTTCTAATCCCAAGTCACTTAATTTTGTTACAACAGCATTAGATAACTCATCAAAGTCATGATTTTCTTCAGCGCAAACCCAGCAATCAAATAAATAATCTTTGTATTCAACATCATATAAATGATATGCAAGTGAATTAAATGATGCAAGTATAGTATATGCAAGATCTGCTATTGTTCTTCTACTTGGTATTTCTATTTCTCTCCATATTTTATTTTCCAACCCTTCTATTCCAATTCTAAAAGTTAATATTTCATTCATTCTAACCTCACTCTTCAATTACAATTGTACCATAAACCTTGCTAATTAACAATTGATTAATGGACTTGCTTGTTTATAAAATTATTGATTTAATTTTAATTGTCATATATTAGTTACACAACAACTATGTCCTCCTGCATTTATATGATTAGATACAAGTATAATGCCTGGACTATTACTATATAAGTCTAAAACCGTTCTATGCGATCTTCTTTTGGTAAATATTCATCATCTTATCAGTTATAACTGCTGGTATTCCTAACTCTTGAAGCCTTTTATACATGTACTTTCCAGCACGTAAATTTAAATCTTTTTTCTAGTAATCCATTGCCTGAAGCACAGCCATCGAGACCTCCATGTCCACTGTCTACAATCACACCTTTTATATTCTTTGTTCTTTCAAAAATTATCATTTCTCATAGTAGTGTATGACATTTATCTGCAGTTTCAAGATAAAATTGGAAGAAATTAAATAGAATAAGATTGTAATATAAAAGGTAAGCTGGACTGATTAAATGCTTTTTAAATATAAATCTTTATCTGCATTTAAATTTATATAATTCTTTTAGATCTTCTAATATTTTATATACTACTGGACACACTTTACTATTATTAACTATTGTAAGCAAACTAAATAATCTTTCTTCTTTATTGGTATATGGATAATCTCGACAAGTTTCTGGTAAATGTCCTTCCAATTGACAACTATTATCCTTATTTAAAAATGGACAAGGTTTAGCAATATATTCACCATAATTTTCTTTTAGAATATTGTTTTTTAATTTATTAATATCTAAATCATAACTCTTGCAAATTTCATTTAATTCATATTCATTCATAGATATTCCTAAAACTTTACAACAATTTCGGCATTTACTGCAATCAAAATTTTTAAAATATTTATTATGCAACTTTTTAAATTGCTCATCTAAAGTTTTTTCATCTGCATGACTTTTTAAATATCTTCTAAATTTATAATTTTCTTCTAATTTTTTTTTGCTAATTTCTTTTATTTCAATCATAGCTAACTTCCTCGCTTATTTTTTGTTACAATATTATACTTCCTATCCCACTTTTTTATATCTAATTATCTATTGCCATATCTATTATTGTAGCTAACATGTAATCTATTATCTTTTTTACTTATATCATATAAAATTAAGCATTTTATAAAATTTGAACATTTTCTAATTTTTTTTGATTTGATATACTTTTTTAATTCCTTATTTTGCGATGTAAATATGCAATGTGTTCCTGTTGCGAAACATATATCTTCATAATTAATAATTCTATTATATAGATATAGTTTTCTATTTTTATCAATGCGATATGTACTACTTAATCCAATATCTATTGTTTTATACTTCTTTTTAGTAAAGACATCTTGATAAGTTATATAACCATCATTTGCATCAACATCTACAACTTCAAAAAGTCCCACAACAGAATTTTTCATTGCTTCAAGCATTTTAACTTTTTGTTCATTTTTAAACTTTTTTTCTTCTAAATAAATATCAGTTAAAGACTTAATCATTGGGTGGTTATCATAAATAAATAATTCTAAGAAGATAACCTTATCATCAAAATCATTTAAATCTAAATTAACATCAATTTTATCTACAACTTTACTTAAATCATTATTTATAATATTATCATACTTTTTGTAATCATATTTTCCACTTAAAATATAGTTATCCATACTTTCTAAGACATCTGCATGTAATTTTCTTATTTTGTTGTATTTCTTAATATGATTTTTTCTATTTAATTGAAATTTATTCAGTTTTACAATAAAATCTGCCATTTCTTCTGGATCTTTTTCTTCAAGCATTTTTTCTAAGAATTCGTTCATAATCTTGCCTCCTAATTTTATAATCCATCTGTTTTGCTCTCTAATGTTCTATTTTCTAAAACAAATCGTATTATTTAAAATATTTCTTTATTAATTTTTTTATTTCATCAGGTATATAATAATTAATATAATCATCTTTTAAGTATAGAAATACTAAAAAGTCTTCAATATCCGTATCATAGGCAGCTACTTCTTTAGTATCTTCTTTTTCTATAAGAACATTAAAGAAAGCTGCTGAAAGAGGATCTTTAGCTGAAAGTCTAATTTGGTCTTTGGTCATTTCTATTAAATAATCGGCTAATTCTTTTACGGTATCACAACCATAGTCATCCATTATTTCTTCTAAAAAATCTTTATCTAATTTTTTTAATGAAGAAAGCATATCAGTATTTTCATCTTTTTCAATTATATATTTTGCTACATCAGTCATAATTTAAAATTTATTTGCCTAAGCAGTTCCCTTTCTTATAATCTTCTTAAGTTGTATTATATACTATATTTTCATTTTTTACTATTAAATATTTATTTTTTCTTGATAAAGATTTCCTTCTTCTATAATCTGATATCCTAGCTTTTCATATGTTCTTTTTCTTTTTTCAAACATATTTCTAGTTTGACTAAAATTATCATCTACATAGTCATAAACAACTATTTCTTTTTTGCCTTCATTTTTTCTATGTAATCTACCAGTATATTGTGTTACTTTTGTAACTCCAGATATAGGCATTGTTAGGAATAAAACATCTAAGCTAGGGTCATCAAATCCTTCACCTATATAAGGACCTGTTGCGATAATTATTTTGTTATTATCTGATAACTTTTCTTTCATTTCTTGATACTCTTCTAATTTCTTTTTACCTAGTCCTCCACGATATATAAATAAATTATCAGTTATTTTACTAAGCTTTTCTTTAAAATATTCAATATGTTCTATTCTTTC
Organism: uncultured Bacilli bacterium; assembly: GCA_947626595.1. Lineage (GTDB taxonomy): Bacteria > Bacillota_I > Bacilli_A > RF39 > UBA660 > CANRGD01. The sequence continues at coordinate 5,720 of CANQST010000024.1, forward strand.
AGTCAAAACCAAAACATTTTTACCATTATTAAATTCACTAATAACATCATTTATAATTTTTTCATTTCTAATAATATCTTTTACTATCAAGTTTCTTATCTCATTAATTGTATAATCAGTTATATTTTTATTTACAAATTCAATATGATGATTTCTAACATAAACAGTCATTGGCATATTTAAGTCCTTATTAAATTTTTTAAAATCAACTTCATATCTAATATTTCCACATTGCATTTTTATAATTGGTGTATGACCATTTTCTCTATCAGGAGTTGCGGTAACTCCATAAACATATTTAGCATTAACAGTATTAACAGCACTTTCATATGTATATGCCGCTAAGTGATGACACTCATCGATTATAATCATACCATAGTTTTTAACTATATCATTAAACTTTCCATTATTCCAAATACTTTTTATACTAGCAACATCTACTTTACCTGTTACAATATTTTTTCCACCACCAATTTGACCAACTGTATCAATATCTAGAAAATCACTTAATCTTTCTTTCCACTGCTTTAGTAATTGCAGTGTATGAGTAATTATTAAAGTATTAACATTTCTCTTAGCAATCATTTGACAACAAATAACAGTTTTGCCAAAACCAGTGGGGGCATGTAAAATACCAGTATCATACATCAACATTTTATTTAAAGCTTCTTCTTGTTCTTCTCTTAATTTGCCTTGAAAAGAAACATCTATTTTTTTACCTTTATTTCTTTTATCGTGTATTTTAATATTTACATTTTTCTCATTACATAAATCACATAAGTATTCATATGTTCCTCTTGGTATTTTTATATACTTTTCATCTTCTTTACTACAATCAATAATCATTGGAATATTGTATACTGATAGACGCATTTTTTCTCTTTTATAAAATTCTGGATTAGCAAAAGTTGCTATCCTACGAAAACTATTTTTTACACTAGCACTTAAATTAGCTTTGTCGATATATACCATGTCATTTAAAGTAACTTCTATTTCTTTAGGAAATTTAAAATTATTTTTCTTTTTATTTTTAACTTCTTCTTTAATATCTAAGTCTTGACTACTTATATCTATTGTTTCACTTGATAATATTCTAATAGCATTAAATACTTCTTCTTCACTTAGTTTATGAATTGTTTTTAAGTAGTCAAATTGTCCAACAATAGGAAGAAAATTTCTATCAATAAAAATAGTATTTTTATATTTAGCTGGTTCTGTCTGAAATGGTAAAGCAATTAAATTGCCATAACCACCTTTAGGTAGAAAGTCTTGATTAGGAAACATTCTATCGAAGGAGTCTATTTTTAAGTTGTCTCTTATTTCCATTGTTTTAGATAGTAATAATCTTCCTAGCTTTCTAGCTGTTAAGGCTTTTATCTTTTCTTTAAAAAATATCCAAATATGTATACCTTTACCTGATCTACTTTTTTCTATTGCGATAGGTATATTATAATTATCGCAAACACTAGCAAAAGCTAAGATATCTTCTTTTATATTATTTTCATCTTTTTTATCATCAAAATCAAAGGCTAATAAGTAGCAGGTTTCATCTTCTAGTAAAGGATAAATTCCTATAGTTTGATTATTATACATATGCTTTTCTATTATATCTAGACTGAGAGATTTATTTTCCCTGTATTGGCAATTTCTACATTGTTTACCAAGAGTTTTATTACATATACCTTTTTTCCATTCATTATTACATGAAGGAAGATAATATTTTTTACCTGTTTTCTTATCAATGGAAAGATATGGAAATACGTCGTCTCGTCCTTTAAAATAATCAGCAAATATTTCTACCTTATCTTCTTTTGTTAATGAATAGTTGTTTTCTTTTAATTGTAATTTTCTTAATGTTTCTATTTTCTTTTTTATGATAGCTTCTTCCTCTAATAATTTTTTTAGTTTTTCTTCTTCAATTTTTAATGTTTCTTCGTAATTCATTAAATTTCCCCCTTAGAAAATATTTCGTTTCATTTCGATTTTATTATAAAACAAACGTTTTTATATTGTCAATAGGGTAAGGTAAACTTTTTTTATACATTATTATCATTAATGACACTTCTCATATGGGGCGTTTATGTGATTAAATTATAGCAAAAGAAAAAGGCCACATTATCGTAGTATTTTTTTTGTTTAGCATGCAACTGAACTTCTTTTAAATTCTTCAATGATATTATCAATATCAACAGACGGTATACGGGTACTATTATTATCTTTTAGCCTTTTACAAGAATTAATAGCTTCTTTAGTTGTAATTATATTATTATCATTCATTAACTTAATTATCTTTAGGGTTCTAATTACTTCAATTCCGTTTGCTTTACTATAATCTCGAAGCTTTTTATCTCCTGTTGCTAAAATAGCATTATTATCTCTAGCTATTATAAAATTAATAATATCATACGGAGACAATCCATGCACTTCTTGAGATATTTTGAATATTTCATTGACTTCTTCTGAAGTAGCACTAATAGTTTTCAGCTTTTTAATTATATTAACATTTCCAGTATTATAATTAATTTCATCTTGTTTAACCATATCACTTATATAAACGTTGTCTAATTTTACAAACTTATCTAAAATATTAGCATTGCTTAAATCTGTTATTATGTTAGTATCGGTAATTATTATCTTCGTTGTTATAGTCATTTATAGTTACTCCTAATAGTTCACATGCTTTATTTAAAGATATGATGTTATCTACTTCTAGCTTATGAACAAGTCGTTTAAATTGATATGATTTTTCTGGTTCAATAGGATAAGGCTCATTCTTTTTATATCCTTTTGAACTAAATGAAATATTAATTTTTTTAAATAAATATTCTGATATGATGCTTAATTCTCTTAATCTATATATGGTTGCGGCCATACTAACTTTATATTCGTTTTTAAAGGCTATTAATTCATATAAACTTATGTTATTTCTTGATATACCAAATTCATTAATAACCGCATTTCTTGGCATCAACAAACTGCTTGCAAACTTATTACATAATTTTTCTTCATTCAATTTTTTATCTTTTATATTAAGAACTAAGTGTCCTAATTCATGGGCAATAGTAAATCTTTGCCTTTCGCCAGTGATGTTATTTAATAAAACTATTACTGGTATATCTTTAACTTCTTCACTAAGTCCATCAAAGTCAGAAAATTTTTCATTTGTATTATCTATTTCAATAACAACTATTCCTATATTTTCTAACATATTTATCAAATCTGAAATGGGTTGATTAATAGATAATTTATAATTCTTTCTAAATTCTTCCGCAGCAATTTCAGCATCAGCTTCACTGTTACATATATATTTTTTAATTTTATTTCTACTTGATTTTACCTCATTTAATTCTATTACTTCAAGATAGTCAGAAACTTTATTTTGAATAATTTCTTTTAATAATTCAAGATTTTCTCCTTGAAGTCGTTTTCTTTTTCTAAAAGCATTGAACTTCATTTCTGTAATATTATTCTTTTTTAGTAAATCAATAACTTTAATATCATATGCATTAGCAAATTCTATTAACTTTTGAGAATTTGGTTCTATTTGACCTTTTTCATATTTTGAAATTGCTGGTGCAGACATATTTAATAGTAGTCCAGCTTCTTTTAATGATAAGTTTTTTAATAATCTAATTCTCTTTAAATTTTTCCCAACTTCTTTCATTATATCGCCTCTCTTCTAGTTAATATTTTATCATTAAAAAGTAGAAATGTAAACCGATTTTTTTTTAATACTCTTTGTGTTTTTATCAACTATTTTATATTTCACATTATTATCATTAATGACACTTCTCATATGGAGCGTTTATGTGATTAAATTAGGGCAAAGAAAAAGACCACATTATTGTAGTCTTACTTTTTTTCTTTTTTTGGTTCAGCATTTTCAAGTTTATTTAAAACTTCTTTAGTAACTTCAATAGCCTTAGTTCTTACTTCTTCAGCAGCATCTCTTAGTATTGGAGTACCTTTATCAATAGCTAAATCAACTAAATCTTGAGCTTTTTCTTTGATAACTTGAGCTTTTTCCTTAGCAATTTCAAGAACTTTTTCTTTATCTAAGTCAGTTAATTCTTTCTTGATCTCTTGAACTTTCTTGTCAAAGTCTTCTTTTACTTCTTTGACATCGATATGCTTGATTTCGCAAACTAGTTCATCTATCTTTTCTTTAAGCTCCTTTCTTGTTTCACTACCTTTTTTAGGTGCGAATAAAACACCTAGGCCAGCACCGATAGCAGCACCAGCTACAAATTTTCCTAAACCTGATTTTTCTTTACTCATAATAATCCTCCTCTTCTTTTTTTCTTCTTTTAAATACCTTATGTGCTACTCCTGATATAGCAGTAACAACACTATCACTTAGCATAGCTATCTTATCAGTAGCTTTATCTATTAAAGAAAAAGCGCCATTCAATGTATTTACTTTCTCTTCAATATTATCAACTACTCTATCTACTTTATCAAGTATTTGAATTAATTTTAATCCTAGTATTATTAAGACTATTAGTAAAACTATTCCAAACATGTAAAGCATCATTGGTAAAAAAACGTTTAGTGTTTCCATTGCTCTCTCCTTTTATTCTATTCATTTTCTTGATACATAGAATCGATTAAATCAAATAAATTATCATTTGTATCTAATAACGGGTCAGGTTTATTATCCTCAACCGGTTCTACTGTTTCTCTTTCAACTTCTACGGTAGTAACTGTTTTCTTTTCTTTTTTGATTACTGGCTTTTGTTCAGGCTCTTCTATTTTTGGCTCTTCTTGAACAGGTTCTTCTTCTATTTCTTTATCTTCTATTATTTCGTGAGCTGCAGTATCTTCTAACTCATCACTTTGCTTTTTCTTAGTGCCTTTTGATGCATCAACGTAATCAACATTATACTCTAGACCTAAATCTTCAAAGTATTCAACAGCATCACCAACGGTAACTTCTTTGACAGTTGGCTTATTTTCTTCTTCGCTTAGGTCAACTAAATTACTGTTTTCTTCAGGATTTTCTATTTCAAATGATAAGCCTTCGTCGTCATCTTCTTGTTGTTCTTGATATCTCCTAGTTCTTTGTTCTTCTATATTACCATAAGCTTTGTTACGAATATCGTCTATATCTACTCTTTGTCTTGAATATGAACTGGCTAGGCGGACATCTTTTTTAGAAACAACGTCTTCTTTACGATAATTTCTATCTAAGATACCATAAATAGGTGAAATGATAGGGGATGGCCTGAAGTATCCTTTTTCTTCTTTCTTTTCGTATGAACCATAATCACTAACTTTAATTTCAGGTTCACTCATACCATAAAGATGTCTATTAGTATTTTCCTTTTCTTCACTTGGCTTTTCATACTCAACTTGATAATCATCATCTAATAACTCATTAGTTTTTTCTTCTTGAGGTTCATTATAGTCATTACTTCTTCTGCCAATAACTTGAACGATTTCTGGTTCTTCGTAGTCTTCTTTTACATCATCAGTTTTGAAATCATCATCGTCTAGCATTTTAAATTCATGACGTTTTGTTCTACTTTGAAATTTATCTTCGTCATCTTCTTCAATACTAACAGGTCGCATAAGTTCATCAGTATTATCACTATCATTATTATTTTCTTGTTTAGGTCGTATTTCAAAGTCTTCGTCGATTAGCTCTTCTTCATGTAATTCTTCTACTTTAACATTCTTTTTACCAGGTAAAATAACTCTTTTAGCGACTGGCTTATCTTTACTTAATTCTTCTTTTTTTGGTTTTTCTTTCTTTATTTTCTTAGGTTTTTCTTCTACTTCAACGTATTCTTCTTCAAATAGAGCGTTTTTAATCTTATCTAACAAACCCATGAAACCTCACCTCTAATCTATTCGTCTAACTCAATTTTTTCATCTTCTAAATCTTTATCATATCCAGGATTATATTTTTCAACAACATCTAGGTAGTCATCTTCTACTTCAGTATCAAACAAACTAAAGCTTTCTTCTTGGTAACTTAAGATATTATCACCAATTAAACTTTCTAGTACTTTATCATTATACTTAATACTTCTTAATATATAACAAATATTATTAATAGCGCTTGATAAATCATTCTTATTAACAAAAGCTTCTACTTTAGCGTAATTATATACAAATTGAACAAAGAACTTATCTTCATATTCATTTATTTGGATATAACCATCTTTATCATTATAGTCTAATAACTTAGAATAATGAGCACTCTTATCAACTTTATAAGTATTTTCTGCTTTATGATAATAACTTATGGCATCTACATATAGATAATACTCATTTTTCATTTTATCCGTTAATAAAGCATTATATTCTTCTTTATTTACAAACTTTAATCCCTTAGGAACATAATACTTGTATCCATCAAAGTAGACATTATGGAAATCAACTTCTTCTTCAAGGAGCATTTTTATATTTTTACCAATATCGTTATTATCTAATTTTCTTATACTACAACCAGTAACTAAAATAAGTACTATAGAGAGTAAAACAATTAATCTTTTCATATTTCACCTACTCTTATTACATTATATCAAATTTTTGGTAAATGTAAAAATATTTTTTACACTTAAGTGTCTATTTCTACAATAACTGCATAAATAGGTAGATTTAGTGATGTAAATTTATCTTCGTATTCTGTTGTTATGAGGTCTTTTTTATCATTATGTAAGTCAAAACTAATTTCTTTTAATTTGTAGCCATGTTCGCTAAAGGAAATAAGGGAATAGATATATAAATCTTTATTATCAGTTCTCATGTAAATGGTTTTCTTATTTTTAAAAATAAAATCATATTTACTTAAAAATATCTTACTAGAAAGTCTTCGCATACTATGTCGAACTTTAGGCCAAGGATCAGAAAAGTTAAGATAAATTCTATCTATTTCTTTAGAAAAAACATTATCAATATCTAAGGCATCTATTCTAATAATAAATAAATTATTTAGATTAGGAGGTATTTTAGGTAGGGCTCGTGCTATTACACTATCATATTTTTCTATACCAATAAAATTAATGTTAGGATATTTAATAGCATTTTCAATTATAAATTTACCTTTACCCATACCTATTTCTATATAGATAGGATTATTATTTTTGAATAAGCTATTCCAATTACCTTTATAAGTAAAGGGATTAGTAATAAAATATTTAGAATTACTTAATATTTCTTCTTTATTTTTAACATTTCTAAGTCTCAAAAAACATCACCTATTTATATTTTATCACAGTAATAGTAATTTTACATATAATAAGTAAGAAGAAGGGATAAAATGAATAATATGTTTCCATTTATTAATCAAACTATACCTAGTAATATCAATATACTTCCTAAAGAAATAGGAAATGAAATTAAAGAATTAAAAGAGGAAATAAAGGTTTTAAAGATTAGGCTAAATGCTTTGGAAAATAAGAAGAAAAATAATTTTTTAGAAAAAGATGATGGTTTTTATATGATGTAGAGTTAAGAATATAGCCTTTTATATTCTTTTTTTGATTATTTTACTCTATCATTTTATTATTTTGTGTTATACTAAATATAGAAAGTGGGGTAAAAATATGCTTAAACTTACTAATGTAGAAAAAGAAGAGTTTGATAAGTTTGTAAGGGAACATAAAAAGTCGCATTTTTTACAGTCTTTAGCTTGGGGGGAATTTGCGAAAGCAGAAAAGGAACTTACTCCTTTTTACTTAGGATTAATTAATGAAGATGGAAAGATTGTAGCGGCAGCACTTCTTTTACAGAAAAAATTACCTATGGGTTATTGTCATTTTTATGCTCCTAGAGGATATATTCTTGACTATAGTAAGAGAGAAATACTTAGAGAATTTACAAAAAAGCTTGCGGAGTTTGCGAAGAGTAAGAAGGGAATTTTTATTAAAATAGACCCGGATGTTTTACTTCATAGATTGGATATTGATGGAAATGTTCAAAAAGACTTAGAAAATAATTATGATTTAGTAGAGTTTTTAAAGAAGATTGGCTACCATCATAAGGGATTTAATAAGAATTTTGAAAATAGTGAGCCACGATATACCTTTAGATTAGATTTAACACAAAGTATGGAAGATATTGAAAAGAATTTTCACCCTACAACTAGAAAGATATTACATAGAGGAAATCCTTTTGATTTAAAACTTTATAAAAATGATGAAGCAAAGATAGAAGATTTTTATCTTACTATGATGGAAACAGCTAAGAGAGAACAAGTTCTTTACCATGATATAGGTTACTACAAGACTTTTTATGAAATATTACATAGTAATAATCAGTCGGATTTATATGTATTACAGGCTGATATTAAAAAGCTTAAAAAGATATATGAACAGAAAATAAAGGATGTTGATGCAGAATTAGAGTTATTGAAAGATAAGGATACTCCTAAGAGTAAAGCTAAGATAGAAGAGTTGAAGCAGCAACAGGTAAAGAATAATAAAGAATATCAAGAAATTTGCTCAATAAAAGATAAAAAGATAGTTTTATCGTCTATTTTAACGGCTAAGTATGCGGATAAGGTTTGGACTGTTCATGGTGGAAATCATTCACTATTACGTTTTTTAAATGCTAATTATTTGATTTATTATATGATTATTAAAGATGCGAAAGAAGAAGGTTATAAATATATTGATTTCTTTGGTACTATTGGTAATCCTACTAAGGATAATCCAGTATATGGTATTCATTTATTTAAAAAGAGATTAGGTGGAGAATATTTAGAGTTTATTGGGGAATTTGATTATGTAGTTAATCCTGTTATGTATTTCTTATTCCAAAAGTTAGTTCCTTTCTATCATAAAATTATGAGGAAAAAATTAAAAAAAGAGTTAAATCAATAAGGAGGAGACAATGAAATTAGAAAGAATAGAAGAAAAAGAGTTTACTTCCTTTGCTTATAACCATCCGCTTTTTACTTTCCATCAAACTAAAGAATGGGGAGAATTAAAGAAGGAAAATGGTTGGGAGTATGAATTTGTTGGTTTTAAAGAGAAACGTAAGATAGTTGCGGGAGCAATTCTACTGTCTAAGAAAACACCTATTGGGAAAAAGATATTTTATTCACCAAGAGGGTTTTTAATAGACTATAATAATGAGGCATTATTAAAAGAGTTTACTTTAGAAATTAAAGAATACATAAAGGAGCAAAATGGCTTTTTTGTTAAAATCGACCCTTATCTTATATACAAAGAAAGAGATATTAATGGAGAGATTGTTGAGGGTGGAATTGATAACTCTAAAGTAGTTGATAATATGAAAAAGTTGGGGTATAGGCACTATGGATTTAGTCTTACTTTTGGAGGGGAATTGCAACCAAGATGGATTTTTGTTTTAGATTTAAAGGGAAAGACCTGTGAAAGTGTTTTTCAAGATTTTCATAGCGATACTAAGAGATATATTAATAGAGCTGTAAAGAACGGTTTAGAAATAGAAGAAGTTACTTTAGAAAACTTAAAAGATTTTACAGGGATTATGGAGCATACTTCAAAAAGAAGAGGCTTTATTAATAGACCATATTCTTATTATGAGCATATGGTAAAGACTTTAGGAAAGAATGTTAAGATATTGAGTTGTTTTCTAGATACTAAAAAGGCTTTGGAGAAAATAGAAAAGGAAATAGATGTATTACAAAAAGAAGTGAGTGATGCTAAAGCTCATATGGAAGAAGCTGGTAGTAAGAAAAGCAAGGACCATTTTAAAAGTAAACAGATGGAACTAGAAAATCTAGAGAAAAAGAAAAAAGACTTTTTGGAACTAAAGGAAAAGCATGGAGATAAGATAATTATGGCTAGTTCAATGTTCTTATTATTTGGACATGAGGTTTTATATTTATATAGTGGTTCTTATGAAGAGTTTATGAAGTATAATGCCCAGTATCTAATTCAATGGGAAATAATTCAGTATGCAATAAAGCATGGTTTTGATAGATATAATTTTTATGGAATTGATGGTAATTTTCAAAAAGAAAATAATGATAATTATGGAATTTATGAATTTAAAAAGGGCTTTAATGGTAATGTAGAAGAGTTTATTGGAGAGTTTGACTTGGTAGTTAATAAGTTCTACTATTACTTATATAAAATATTATTTAAGGCTTATCGTGGAAGTAAGCATCTACTACTTAAATTAAAAAAATAAAAATGACTTGTTGAAAGCCATTTTTATTTTGATGTTTTCTTTCTTTTAACTATTTTTTCTAGTCTATCACCAAATACGTTTTTGACAATACCTGTTTTATAAGTAAATATTAAGTAGAAAGCTCCACCTATAGCGGCATAAAGAATAATAATTAAGATATTTAAAAGTCTACTACTAACAGCGGCTGGTACGAACATTTTTAAAACAACTAAGACTGCTACCATGATAGCTGTTGTGAAGATTATATCGATGGTATTTTTAATGGTTTTTTCATAATTTATCTTGTATTTGATGCTTAAAACTACTAGGCATATTATTAATGGTATTAAGTAGGCTAAGACACTGGAAGTAATTATTCCATAGTAAGCAGGAAGTCCCATTTTATAAAATACTGATATTAATTTAGTATTTAATAGAACTTTGATTATGACACCTGTTAGTAAACTTATGAATACTGTTTTGTAATCTTTAAGAGTTTGAACTATAGTAATAGCGGCAGTGAATAGTCCAGAAATTAGTCCTATAAATATGTAGTAAGTTAAAACACTTGGACCGTATTTACTTGCACCATAGAAGATTGTCCAAACAGCTTTTGATAGAAAACTTATTCCTACGGTCATAGGTAACATTAGGAAAAGCAAAATGCTTATTGTCTGATTGACTTTTAAATTTACATCTTTATCATTTTCTTCAACGACACTTTTTGTAAGATTAGGTATTAAGCTAACGATAACACCTGTTGATACGGCTAGGATAATCATATTAAATTTATTACCCCAAGTAGATATCATACTCATAATAATTTCAGCATCATTGATACTAAAATGAGCTAGATTGACAAGGCCTTTTACTACGGTAACCATATCAACGTAACTATAAAGTGATTTGAATATATCTATTAAAATAAATGGTATAGCGTAGAAAGCTATTTTTTTGAATATTTCTTTATTAGTAATTATTGGCTCTTTAATATTACGGGCATCGGCATCAAACTTATCTTTATTTTTCATTTTCTTGTTGACTAAGTAAATATATGAAGCAAAGGCTCCTACGGTAGCACCAAATACGGCTATACCTACGGCACTAGTTAGTGATAGGTTAAAGACTTTTAGGGTAGCATAACTTCCTATGACAATGATTAATACTCTAACTACTTGTTCAACTACTTGTGATACTGATGGTGGGCTCATAAAGCGGTGGCCTTCGAAGTAGCCTCTGTAAATACTTAATACGGGAACAACTAATATAGCTGTTGCGATAACTCTAATAACAAAAGTTACATCGGCAATGGTATTTCCACCAGTTATATCGCCTAGTATCCAAGTTGCGAGAGTTGGTGCGAATAAAACTAATATGACAAAGCAAATAAAGCCTAGTAAGAGAGCTATTCTTTTTCCCATTATGAAAGCTCTTTTCTTGGCATCCATATATCCAAGGGTTTGATATTCAGAAATAATTCTACTCATAGCAAGAGGAATACCCGCTGATGATAAAGAAGTGAAAACTAAATATATGGAATAAGCATAACCATATAAGGCTCCACCTTTTTCACCTATTACAGCATGAAAAGGTATAACATATAAAATACCTAACATTTTAGTAATAACAATACCAAGGGTTGCGATAAAGGCTCCTTTTACAAAGTTATTCTTATTCATTGTTCTATCTTCTTTTTTTTCTTGTTTTTCTTTTTTCTTTGCTCTTTTAATTCTAGTGTCTGCCATAAAATGCCTCCTTTAATTATAATAACATATTTAAAGGAAAAAGAAAAACACTATTCTTAAATTTTATACTGTTTTTAGATAGGACATTTTAACTTAAAAATACTACTGTGAAAATAGGACATTTTAACTTAAAAGTCACAAAAAAGAAAAACACTATTCTTATTTTTCGTAATAAATAATCATAGCTGAAAAGCAAAAAACTTGTTCTTCACTAAAAATACCTACACTAACTTGATACTTAATATCAATAACTTCGCCATTTAATTCTTTAATAAAAAGATTTATATCTTCTTCTAGGTCTTTTTCGTCTTCATAGTCAAATATTTTTACTTTCAAAATTAATCACCATTTATATAATAAAACTTTTTTTCCACAAAACATGTTGAAAATTGGCGTAGAAAAAAAGACTGTTAAGAAACTAATTATTTAATTTCCACAATCTCTTTTATAGTCTAACTTTCTTATATTGCATTAGTTTTTCATTAGAGAAATACATAGTGTCTTCAGCTCTATTTAGATTGAATTCAAACCATTTATTCCACTCGTCTACTCCTGGATTAATGGCAAGCATTTTAATTAAGTTTCGGTAATCATATCTAAATGGCATGTAAGACCTTGTTCCATATAAAGCTGGTATATCATAAGGATAGTCTAATTGTTCTTTAGTTAATTCTCCTAGTCTAATATTTTGAAGAATTCGGCCATATCTACAATTACCATCATTAAACATTTGAAGGGTCGCAACTAAACCATGAATAATTTGAGCTTTAAGGAACATATTATCATTAAAATCATCGGAGTGATAAAATTCTAGTAAACGACCAATGGCTTCTTCAATTTCGGTATAAGAAATTGGAAAGTAGTCAACATGGATTTTGCCATTGTCAGTATAACCAACATAGGTTTCGTTCCCATCTCGGTAATCTCTATCAACATAGTCCTCACTCTTAGTACCACGCAAAAGTATTTTATGTCCATTAATTAAAGTTTCTCTAGTTAGTGGATTTTCTAAAAGATAATCTATGGCACTTTCTCCTTCCATTTGAGAATAAATGGCCATTAAGAAAGAATCTTCTTGTTCAAAAGCTTGGTTATCTATACTTTCCATGGTCTTAATAGCTTTTAAATAGGGAATTATTTTATTATCTTGAAGGCTTTCAATATTGTATAAGTATTCTTTATACATGTCCATAGTATAGCTATGATGGTCAAGTATAGCATCATTAAATTTTAGTTTTTTAACGGAATCAAAAATCTTTAGATTAACAATAGGTGCTCCTCCAGTTTCTCTTAGTTCTTTAATATAATTGATATTACTCATAAGAGAATCGATACTTTTCATATCAACATCACCCCTTAAAATTGTACATATTATATCACATTTTCCTAAAAAAGGCAAGTTTTTGATGGGTGTTTCTTGCGAGAGTGTGGAAATTTTACTTTAATTTTTTCTCGAAAAAATGCTCATATTGAAAAAAATAGTGTAAACTTTACATATTTTTTTCAAAAGATTTCCCACCTATTAGCAAGACAGTAATATAATATTCTTAAGTATGATGTACTGAAATGGGCAATAAAATAGTATTATTTTGACACTATCAATTAGGATAACAATTTAGTAAAATACATATTAGGTGATATTTAATGATAACTACTAATATAAGAGTTCCTAAGGATATATGGATGAGGTTAAAGAAAATTGCAATTAGAGATAATGTTAGCATTAATCATGAGATTGTTGATTTTATAGAAAACTATATATGCCAAAATGGTAAAGAATTTCAACGTAAAAAATGAAATTCTTTTATTTAAAGAGAGTGTTAAAAAAAATACTATTTTAGTACTATTGAATTTTTTTGTAAATTTGGTACAATATAATTATGAAAGAGGTGGTTTTATGGATTTTACTTTAAGTTTACCGGAAGAACTTTATAAGAAGATAAAGGAATTAGGCCGCGAAGAAGGTAGAAGTTTCAACAAAGAACTTAACTACATTATTAAATGGTATCTTGAAGAAAAGAAAAAAGAAGAAGAAAACAAAAAAGAAAACTAGTAGCAATATTTTAGTATCATTTTGTGTCTATCTATTGTTAGCAACATTTTAGTACAATATAGATAGGTGGTGCTTTTATGATATCTAGTAATATTAGAGTTCCCGAAGATTTATGGGAAAAGCTAAAGATACAAGCTGATAAGGACAAAAGAAGTTTAAACTCTGAAATCTTGTACATAATTGAAAGATTTATTGAGGAAAAAGAAGCTACTAGAGAAAAAGTTTCTATTGGTTAGTATCTTGGCTCTAGATAATCTAGTGGGGAGCTAATTTCTTTAAAAGCATTATAAAATAAGGGCAAAACCCTTATTTTTATGT
>CANQST010000025.1 GCA_947626595.1 uncultured Bacilli bacterium
TTTGCCAGTGCAACCAGTGCACAAAAAGTTGAAAAACTTTTTTTCTTTTCACTTGACACAACCCTAGGGGGGGGGGGTATAATTTACTTATAAGATAATGAGAAACTGTGGAAAGAAAGTGAAAATATGAGTAATAATAAAAAAATAGTAGTAGGAGTAATTATAGGAGCAGTTGCCTCTACAATATTTTCTTTTTGTTTGGCAGAAACTTTAATAGAAAGTAGTAAGGTTAGTTATGTAGATAATTCTAAATTAGGAGCGACTAATGTACAGGCTGCCATAGATGGAACTTGTACGAAGTTTAGTAGTGAGTTACAAAATTTTCTTTTAAAAGTATATCCAGTAGGTAGTATTTATATAAGTTATAGTGCTACTAATCCTCAAACATTATTTGGAGGAACATGGGAACAAATAGAAGAAGGCTATTCTTTAGTCAGTACTAAATCAACTAGTGGAGAAAAGGGTGGAGCTAAGACAGTAACTTTAAAAGAAGATAATCTACCAAGTCATAGTCATAGTATACCAGCACTTTCGGGTTCAACTAGTGCAGCAGGTGGTCATACTCCAAGTGGAAGTATTTCTACTAAAGAGTTGGTAGGACGTTTTTGGGATATTGCATATCAAGATACCAGTTTTCCTGGAAGTGCAGAAGGTATTGTTTCTAAATGGGACCAAGGTGGTATGTATGGTACTCCTAGTGTTATAGACCGTTATGGCGAGCAGGGGTTTAAAATTGATGCTACTCATAATCATACCTTTACAGGAAATGCTGTTGCTAATCATACTCATACAGTAACAACAGTTGCTGATACAACAGGAACTACTGGTAAAGGAATATCTATTAATATTCAAGACCCATACATAACCGTCTACATGTGGAAAAGAACTAAATAGTTTATAAGATATATCTATAAAACTTTCGAAGTTCTAGATCAAAATTTTTACTCAACTTCTTATTATGGAAAGTTGAGTTTTTTTGTACTATTTTTTTACTTTTTATAGTTGCATAAAAGATACATTTTATGTATAATATAAGTAAGGTATATATAATATACGAATAATTATTATGAAAGGAGATATTTATGAATAAGAAAGATAATATAATTGTTTTTGAAATTATAGTTATAGCACTACTATTAGTCATACTTTATTTAGCGATTAGATAAAGTAAAAAATACTTATTTTTTCTTTTCAAACTATTATGTTTTGTGGTAAGATAAATATGTCAAGTATTTCTAGGATGTGGTTGTTTATGAACGTAGAATTTTTTGTTAATGATTATGCTTTGGCATGGACTATTCTTTTTCAAGCATCGCCTAATGAAGAAATTCATAAATTTAAAAGACGTATTTGGTTAAATTATAAAGAAGAATATAATAAAGCTTATAAAGATAAAGAGCTATTTTTAATGGACCCTAAGAATTTTATACCAAGTAATGATTTAATATACAATACTGTTATGGAAAGTAGAGAGTATGAAAAAATTCGTAAACAAACAGAAAAGTATCGTTTAGAAGTAATGAGTATATGGGACAGTAAAAAGAAAGAAATAAATAATTTTGTTAAGAAGATGTTTAAAAGAGACTTAGGAAATTATAAGTTTTTAGTTGTTGATAAAGATATTCAAGTAATAGATACATCTAAGCATAGAGATAGTGAAAATACTTTTATATTAGGACTTCCTATTGAAAAAAAAGAACCTAATAGAGTAATATTAGATATACTAATAGCGGTCTTTACTAAAGAAATAAAAAATTATCCTTTAAATACTGAAGATTTTAAAGAAGTTATTGTTGAACTGGCTGTTTATTCTGAATTTGGAACTATCCTTAGTAAGAAGAGTTGCTACAGGATGGGAAATGGCCCTTTAAGTGAACTTAAGAGACATTTATATCCATATTGGTTAATGTTTTTAGGAGTTCCTAAAGAAGATTTCCTTAGTTTTATGATGCGAGATAATATTGCTTTTGATTTAGAAAAATATGTTTATGAAAAAGAATTAAAAAAGATGGACATAGAAGATTTTATTGACTTTTGTATTAGAAATAAGAGATATATAATTAGGCCTGTTAGTTTAGAAGTAATTTAAAATACATGAGGGGGTAATATGATGGATGAGAAGATAGAAGTATTATTAAAAAAGATAAATATTGATAAAGAAAATTATCAATATTTTTCAGATAGTAAAATTACAAAGATTAAGATTAATAGTAAGAATAATGCTTGGAATATTTTTATTGAAAAAGATAATTTACTTCCAGTAAATGTTTTAGAAGAATTACTTAGTAAAAAATATTTATTAGACGAAAAAGCTAGTTCTATTGAGATAATTTTTGATATTAAAAATCCTGATATAAATACTTATTTAAGTTATTATAATTATCTTTTAAGAGATTTAAAAGATGATTTAAAAGTATTAGAAATATATGAAGATAGTTTAAAAGAAGAAGATAATTCTTTAGTTTTAATGGTTAATAATTTATATGAAAAAGAAAGATTAGATTTAGTTTTAGGAAAGATAAATGTTTTTTATCATAAACTAGGTTATGCTAAAGATATTGATATTGTTGTTCATGAAGAAAATGTTTTAGAAGAAATACAAAATGAATTAGATAGTGAAATAGATAATATAAAAATACCAAAAATAGATGTTAAAGAAAAAAGTGAAGTTAAGGAAAAAAGTTTTAGAAGAGAAAGTAAAGACCCTAATAGTTTAGTTGGTCGTGGTATTAAAGATGAGCCAATTAAAATGAGTACTATTTTAGCAGAGGATAACAATGTAACGGTAGAGGGATTTGTTTTTGGAACTGATTATTTTGAGTCTTCTAAGAGTGATTTTAAGATAATTACTTTGAAGATAACTGATTATACTGATAGTATTTATTGTAAAGTATTTGTAAGAGATAATGACGAATATAAAAGATTATGTGGAGAACTAGTAGAAGGCAAATGGTTTAAGATAAGGGGTTATACTAAGAATGACGAATATTCTAAAGAATTAGTTTTAAATGCTAGAGATATTGTTTCTCTTGATAAGAAAGAAGATACAATTAAAGATTTAGCCGAAGAAAAAAGAATTGAGTTGCATGCTCATACAAAAATGAGCCAAATGGATGGAATATGTGACGAAGTTGATTTAGTTAAACAAGCTATTGCTTGGGGACATAAGGCTATTGCGATTACTGATCATAATGGAGTTCAAGCTTTTCCACATGTATTTAATTATGTTACTAGTCACAATAAAGAGTTAAAAGAAGGGGAAGAACCTTTTAAAGCTATTTATGGAGCTGAGCTTACTATGATAGACGATGCCGTTGATATTGTAGTAAGACCAACCGATAAAATTATGTTGGACGAAGAATATGTTGTTTTTGACTTTGAAACAACTGGTTTTAATGCTGGTGGAGCAGACTCCATTATTGAAATAGGTGCCGTTAAAATGAAAGACGGTGTTATTGTAGAAAAGTATGACGAACTTATTAATCCAGGAAGAAATTTACCAGAAAAAATTATACAAGTTACTAATATAACTGACGATATGCTTAAAGATAAAGATAATGAAGAAAATGCTGTTAAGAGATTTATTGAATGGTTTGGTGATTTGCCAATGGTAGCGCATAATGCTAAGTTTGATGTATCTTTCTTGGAAATGGCTTATAAAAAGTATAACTTAGGAGAATTTACTAATCCAGTTATTGATACCTTAGAGCTATCTAGGACATTAGATAATACTTATGGTAGACATTCTTTATCAGCTTTAGTTAAAAGATATGAAGTTCCTTGGGACGAGAGTGCTCACCATAGAGGAGATTATGATGCTGAAGGAACAGCTTTGGTTTTCTATAAAATGTTAAAGAAACTTTCTAATCGTAATATTGATAAGATGTGTGATTTAGACAAGTTAGTAAGTAAAGAAGAAATTCATAAGTATGGTAATAGCCATCATGTAAATATTTTAGTTAAAAATAAGACTGGTTTAAAAAATCTATTTAAGTTAGTATCTCTTGCTAATACTACTTATTTATATAAAACGCCACGTATTCTTCGTAGTGAAATTGAAAAACATCGTGAAGGATTACTAATTGGTAGTGGGTGCTATGAAAGTGAAGTGTTTACACAAGCTAGGTCAAAGAGTGAAGACGAATTATCTAATATAATTAGGTTTTATGATTATGTTGAGGTACAGCCTTTGGATTGCTACGACCATTTAATTCAAATGGGAGATTTTGGAACAAAGGTAGAATTAGCGGCTCATTTAGAGAAGATAATTAGAGTTACTGAAGATGCAGGAAAAATAATTGTCGCAACAGGAGATGTCCATCATTTGAAGAAAGAAGATAAAATTTATCGAGAAATTATTGTTAACCAAAAGGTGCCTGGTGGAGGAAGACATCCACTTTGTAAAAGTAATATTAAGGAAATACCAGCTAATTATTTTAGAACAACTGATCAGATGCTTGAAGATTTTAATTTCTTAGATAGCAATTTAGCTTATCGCTTGGTTGTGGAAAATCCTAAGAAGATAGCTGATATGGTGGAAATAGTGGAAGTTATTATTGATACAGGAGGAATACCTTTTTCGCCACGTGTAAAAAGTGACGATGGACAAAGTTATCTTGATTGCCCAAGAGTTGTTACTGATTTAGTCTATGAACGTGCTAAAGATTGGTATGGAGAACCATTACCACATTATATTGAAGAAAGAATTGCTACTGAGCTTTATGGTGATATTGTTTTAAAAACGATAAAAGAACAGTTAAAAGATGAGAATTTATCAGAAAATGAATTAGAACAGAAAGCTTTTTCTAAGTTACATGGTGTAATCTTAGAGGGATTTGATGCGGTTAAAAAGTTAATAGGTGAGCACTTAAAAAATACTAGTGAAGAGGAAATCACTGAAGAAGAATTACCTAAAAAAATTAAGAAAGTTTTAGGTGGTATAATTGGTGGTGGCTTTGACCCTATTTATTTAATAGCGCAAAGATTAGTTAAGCACTCTAACGACGAGGGATATTTAGTTGGGTCTCGTGGTTCAGTTGGTTCAAGCTTTGTTGCGACAATGATGGGAATTACGGAAGTTAATCCATTACCAGCTCACTATCGTTGTACAAAATGTAAAGTAAGTATCTTTGATGATGACGATGGTAATTCTTTAGGAGCAACTTATTCTTCTGGTTTTGATTTACCAGACAAAGAGTGCCCTAATTGTCATATACCTTTATATAAAGATGGTCAAGATATGCCTTTTGCGACTTTCTTAGGTTTCAATGCTGATAAAGTTCCAGATATAGACCTTAACTTTTCTGATTTAAATCAGGCTAGTGCCCATGCTTATACTAAAGTTTTATTTGGAGCCGATAATGTTTATAGAGCTGGTACTATTAGTACCGTTGCCGATAGAACAGCTTTTGGTTTTGTTAAGGGTTATTTAGAAGAACATGGAATAACAGGTATGAGAACAGCAGAAATTGAAAGACTAGCTTTAGGATGTACAGGTGTCAAAAGGACAACTGGCCAACATCCAGGAGGAATTGTTGTTATACCTGATTATATGGAAGTTTCTGACTTTACACCGTTCCAATTTCCAGCTGAAGATGCAACAGCTGAGTGGAGGACAACGCACTTTGATTATCACTCAATTGATCAGTGCCTTCTAAAACTAGATATTTTAGGTCATTCTGACCCTACACAACTTAGACTTATTCAGCTACAATCTAATACTGATATTATGAAAGTACCACTTGATGATAAAGATACTATGAGTATTTTTACTTCAACAAAAGCTTTAGGAGTTACAAAAGAAGAGATAATGTGTAATACGGGAACACTTGGTATACCAGAGTTTGGAACACCTTTTACAATAAAATTAGTAGAGGATACTAAACCAACTACTTTTGGTGAGTTAGTTAAAATATCTGGACTTTCTCATGGTACTGATGTATGGCTTGGTAATGCTCAAGAGTTAATTCAAAAAAATGTTGTTCCTTTTAAAGAAACAATTGGCTGTCGTGACGATATTATGGTTTATTTGATGTATCATGGTTTGGAACCTATTAAAGCTTTTAAAATAATGGAGTTTGTTAGAAAAGGAAGAGCTAGTAAACCAAAAGATCACGATCAATGGGTTGAGTATGTTGAATTGATGCAGAAAGCTAAAATACCTGATTGGTTTATTGGCAGTTGTGCTAAGATTAAATATATGTTCCCTAAGGCCCATGCTTGTGCTTATGTAATGAGTGCTTTTAGAATTGCTTGGTATAAAGTACATATGCCAGTTTATTTCTACGCTTCTTGGTATTCTTCTAAAGCTACCGATATTGATGTTTCAACAATGATAAGTGGTTATGCTTCTATAAAAAGAAAATTAGAAGAAATAGGTGAAAAAGGCTTTGACGCTACTAATAAAGAAAATGGCCAAGCTGAAAGTTTAAAGATTGCTTTAGAGGCAACAGCTCGTAATATTAAATTTTTAAATATTGATTTATATAAAAGTGCTGCCACAACATGGGAAGTAAAAAGCGATACAGAAATTTATCCACCATTTAACTCTATTGAAGGACTTGGAGATACAGTTGCGAATAATATTGTAAGAGAACGTGAAAAGAAGGAATTTATTAGTATTGAAGACATTCAAAATAGAGCTAAACTTTCCACAACTTTAATTAATAGAATGAAAGATATGGGTATTTTAAATGACTTACCAGAGTCAAATCAATTAACTTTATTTTCTATGTAAAGGAGTAAGTATGGAATATTTAACAAATAATACTAAACAAGAGTTTATAAGTCTTTTAGAAGATAGTAATAACGCTACTTCTTTTAAGCATTTTAAAGGTAATATTTATAAAATTGTTACGATTGCGAAAGATGCTGATACTTTAGAAGATGTAGTTATTTATCAAGGATGTTATGGTGATAAACCAGTATGGAGTAGGAAAGTAGAAGAGTTTTTCTCCTTGGTCGATAAAGAAAAATATCCTGAAGTAAAACAAAAATATCGTTTTGAAAAGGTGGAGTAGTATATGTATTTAACTACCTTAATAAATAAGAATAATAAAAAATTAAAAGTAGAAGAGATTAAAGATTTTAAAGGAAATGATGTTCTTTTAGAAAAAAATACTAAAGATGCTTTCTTAAAATTAAAGGAATTTTTAAAAGAAAAGGGTATTTTAATTGATATTAATAAAGTTTATAATTCCTTGGAAATAGAAGTTTTTCTTAATGATTTTTCTTATTATAATGAAGTATCTTCTTACTTAACTGATTTTGGTTTTAAAGTAACCAATAGTATGTATAGAATAATTTATGTAGGAAAAATACCAGCTAGAATTATGATGAATAATAATTGGTCTTTAGAAGAGTATGTTGATAACTTTTCTGGAATAATTGCGGTAAATAAAGAAAAAGGTATGACTTCTTTTGATGTAGTTAAAGAAATAAGCCATTTATTTGGAATAAAAAAAGTAGGGCATACAGGAACGCTTGACCCTTTAGCTGAAGGTGTTATGATAGTTGCGATAGGTAAAGCAACAAAGGTAGTGGAACTTTTGACAGCTTATGAAAAAGAATATGTCGCAACTGTTAAGTTAGGTATTATAACTGATACTTTAGATATAGATGGAGAAGTTTTAGAAAGAAAAGATATTCCTAGTGATATAGACATTTTAGAAGGATTAAATCATTTTAAAAAGACTTATATGCAGGAAGTACCTATTTATTCAGCTATTAAGGTAGAAGGAAAAAAATTGTATGAATATGCTAGAGGAAAGAAGGAGGTAGAACTTCCTAAAAAAGAAGTTACTGTTAAAGAAATAGAACTTTTAGATAGAAATAGTGATACATTTAAGTTTAGAAGTATCGTCTCTAAAGGGTGCTATATAAGGAGTTTAATTAGAGATATTTGTGATTATTTAGGTATTATTGGAACAATGTCTTCTTTAGTTAGAACTAAACAAGGAAATATTACTATTAATGATACTTATACTTTGAATGATATAATAAGTGGAAATTATAAAATATTAAGTATAAAAGATGTTTTAAATTACCCAGTTATTGTAGTAGAAGATTATTTAGCTTTTAAGATAAGTAATGGAGTTATAATAGATAATAAGTGGAATATTACTGATAAAGTTATTTTTCAAAAAGAAAATGGTAAAATACTAGGAATTTACCAAGCAGTAAATGGAAAACTACAGGTGTGGAAAAATTTCTAAAAGTACTTGAAAAATTACGAAAAATATCATATAATCATATTAGCAAGGAAAAATTGCATAAAATAAAAAGAGGAACATTCGATTTCTTGAGTGAATGTCGCCTCAATTTCTGAGTGTTGACACTCATTCAAAAATGAAAGAGTGTCAATTTTTAATTATTACTACTAATAAAATAAGGAGTAATAAAATAATAGCAGTGAGTTCGATAAATTTTATAGTAAAAATTCTTTTATTCATACCATCTACCTCCTTTCTATAAAGATTGGAGGACGACACTCGCATCAAATGTTCCTATAAAAATTATACTACAAGAAATATTGAAAAACAATCGAACATAGATAAAAAAATATACAATTTTTTCATAAAAGACTTGAAAAATTACTAAAAATATCATATAATCGTATTAGCAAGGAAAAATTGCATAAAATAAAAAGAGATATGCCTAATAGTTGGAAGTTAGGTGTAGCTCCTGTTTTTGAGAAGCACACTACTTCGCTTTTATTTGAGCGTTTGGTGTGCTATTTTAATATTAAAATTTTACTAGTATTAGTAAAATGATAATTATCAATAATAGTTTGATAATTATAAAATAAAAGAATTCTTTTATTTTCATAAAAATCACCTCCTATTATAAAATTAAATTTATAATTAGGAGCCACCTAACGCTAATTAAGCATATCTCTATAAGTATCATAACATACATGTATAAAAAATGCAACTATATATTGATAAAAATTTTATACAAAAGGTACTTGAAAAGATATTTAAAGTATACTATAATAATATTAGCAAGATAAATCTTGCACAGTGATAGTATATAATCGTTGGAAGTTAGGTGTAGTCCCTATGGTTGTGGAGTACATTACTTCACTTTTAATTGAGGGTTAGTGTGTTTTTCTTTTACTTTAATAGCAATAATAATATTATTAAAATTAAAAGTAGGTTTATTATGAACAGTCTATTATTATATACTTTCATTATAAAATTAAGTTTATAAGTAGGAGCTACCTAATGCTAATTAGGCATACTATCATTAAATATTCTAGCTTTTTTAGTTAAAATATTTTTTCATTTTATGGTTGACCCCCACCCCTAGTCGGTGTTATAATTTTTTTGGGTGATGTAAAATGAAACAAACTGGTAAAATTACAAAAAGAAGTGAAAATGATAAGAAATATTTTAGTGATAGGTTAAGTACTATTGAAGGACAAATTAGAGGTATCACAGGTATGGTACAAAATGACAGATATTGTGGAGACATATTAATTCAAATATCAGCAGTATCTAATTCTTTAAAAAGCTTAGGAGAAAAAATGTTAAGAGACCATTTAACTAATTGTTTAGCTGATGAGTTAAAGAAAAACTCAGACGATGCGATTAATGAATTAGTTGATTTGTTTCAAAGAATTAAGTAGGAATAATTATGCCTAAAGTAGTTTTAAACGTAAAAGGTATGACTTGTAGTGCTTGTCAAAATGGCTTAGAAAAGTATTTGAATAAACAACAAGGAGTAACTTCCGCAACAGTTAACTTAGTATTAGCTCAGGCAACTGTTACATATGAAGATAATCTTACTGTAGAAGATATAGAAAGATTTATTAGTGAAGCTGGTTTTGAAAGTGCCGGTCTTTTTAATCCTAAGAAAGAAAAAAATAACATTTTTCCTCTTATATTTTATGGCTTTTTAGTACTTATAATATTATATATTTCAATGTATCATATGTTAGGTTTACCTAAGATAGATTTTTTAAATGAAAAAGTTTTATTTATTTTAACTATTCCTTTTCTAGTATATGGTAGGGATATTTTTAAGAGTGGATTTAAAAACTTAATTCATAAAATGCCTAATATGGATACATTAGTAAGTCTTGGAGTAATAACTTCCTTTATTTATAGTTTAATTAATTTAATTTTAATTATGAAAGGTAATACTTCTTTAGTAAATAGTCTTTATTTTGACTCTTGTGCAATAATTATTTATTTTATTAAATTAGGTCGTAGTATAGATAATAATAGTAAAGAAAAATTAAAAGATGCTTTAACTGATTTAGTTCAAATTACACCAACTAAGGCTTTAGTTAAAAGAAATAATAAAGTAGAAGAAGTAACAATAGACGAAGTAGTAGAAGGAGATATTTTAGTATGTAAACCGGGCAGTTTAATTGCGGTTGATGGTGTTGTTACTAAGGGGAGTAGTCATGTTGACGAGGCATTTATTACAGGAGAAGCTATTCCTAATAAAAAGGTTGTAAATTCTGATGTAGTTGCGGGTAGTATGAATATTGATGGTTATATTGAATATAAAGCTCTAAGAATTGGTAAGAACTCAACAATTTCTCAAATAGTTAATTTAGTAGTAGACGCTACTAATACTAAGGCTCCTGTTGAAAGATTAGCTGATAAGATAAGTAGTTACTTTGTACCAGGTATAATAATTATTGCTTTAGCTACTTTAATTGGTTATTTATTATGTGGCTTTTCATTAAATACTTCACTTATTTCTTTTGTAACTGTTTTAGTAGTAGCATGTCCATGTTCTCTAGGTTTAGCAACCCCTCTTGCCATAGTTGTTGCGATATCTAGAAGTACAAAAAAAGGAATTTTGATTAAGAAAAGTGAAGTTTTGGAAAAAATGAATAAAATAGATACAGTTATTTTTGATAAGACAGGTTCTTTAACTTATGGTAATTTACAAATAGAAAATATTATTAATTTATCTAGTCTTTCAGAAGAAGAGTTTTTACTACAGATAGCGTCCCTAGAGAATTTATCGACCCATCCTATTGCGAATGCTTTTAAAAAATATGTTCATGATAAGAATATTTCTTTAGAAGAAGTAAGTGACTTTAAAAATATTGAGGGGGTAGGTTTAAAAGGCATTATTAATGAAAAAGAGGTATATGTTGGTAGTGATAAACTATTTACTAAGTTAAAAATAAAACCTGATAAGTTACTAGAAAGTAAACTTCAAGATTTAGAAGGTGCTACTTTAGTTTACTTGATTATAGATAAAAAAGTATTAGGTTTAGTAACTATTTCTGATGTAGTAAGAAAAGAAGCTAAAGAAGTAATTGAAGTTTTGTCTAAAGATAAAGATATTTATATGTTAACAGGCGATAATGAAAAGAATGCGAATACTTTAGGTAAGAAGCTAGGTATTAAAAATATTAAGGCTAATCTTTATCCAAGTGATAAGACATTGTTTATCAAAGAACTTACTAATAAGGGAAGAAATGTCATGATGGTAGGAGATGGAATTAATGATGCTCCAGCACTCGCAACGGCCATGATAGGAGTAAGTTTTAGTAGCGCAACAGATATTGCCGCTAATAGTGCAGATATTGTTTTAATGAATAATGATTTAAGTAATATTGTTCAATTATTTAATATTGGTAAGAAGACTTTAAGAATAATTAAACAAAATCTATTTTGGGCTTTTTTCTATAATATATGCATGATACCAATTGCGATAGGGCTATTTAGACCATTAGGTATTTCAATTACACCAATGATAGCGGGTATTAGTATGACAGTAAGTAGTTTAACAGTTGTTTTTAATTCATTGAGGTTGAGAAGATAATGGAAAAGTATCAAGAAATAGAACGTAGTATAATAAAAAAATTTAGAAAAAGTATTTGGGCTAGATTTATTAAAGCTGTCAAAGAGTATGAGTTAATAAGTGAAAATGATAACTTAATGGTTTGCATAAGTGGTGGTAAAGACTCATTTCTACTTGCCAAATGTATTCAAGAGTTACAAAGACATAGTAAAGTAAAATTTGATGTTCATTATGTAGTGATGGATCCAGGCTATAATGAGAAAAATAGAAAATTAATTGAAGAGAATGCTAAAATGTTAAATATTCCTGTTGAAATATTTGAAAGTGATATTTTTGATATAGTTAAAGATGTAGATAGAAGTCCTTGTTATTTATGTGCTAGAATGAGAAGAGGTTGTCTTTATAATAAAGCTAAAAATATCGGTTGTAACAAAATTGTTTTAGGACATCATTTTAATGATGTCATTGAAACAACTCTTTTATCAATGTTTTATTCTTCTGAAGTAAAAACGATGTTGCCTAAATTACATAGTGAAAATTTCGAAGGATTAGAACTTATTAGACCAATGTATTTGATTAAAGAAGAAGATATCTTGGCATGGGTTAAGTATAATGAATTAACTTTTTTAAACTGTGCTTGTCGCTTTACGGAAAAGAAAAATGAAGAAGATAGTAAGCGTTTAGAAATGAAAGAGTTAATTAAAAAGTTAAAGAAAAATAATCCTAGAGTTGACGATAACATTTTTAAAGCGTTAGATAACATTAATTTAAATTGTGTTTTAGGTTATAAAAAAGATGGAGAATATGAAAGTTTTTTAGATAATTTTTGATGGGGGATTTTATGGAATTAGAAAATAAAGAACTATGTAAAAAATGTGGTGGCTATTGCTGCAAGAAAAGTGGCTGTGATTATTTTGTAAGTGATTTTGAAGATTTATCTTATAAAGGTTTACTAGAAATTCTTTCAACAGGGAATGTTTCAGTAGTATCTTTTGTTAAGTTTGAAAAATTAAAAAATGGTAAGCTTACTCTTACGCCCATGCTTTACTTAAGAGCTAGAAATAAAGATAGAGATGTAATAGATTTGATTTCTATTAAAAAAGAATGTAGTATGTTAAAAAAAGATGGTTGTAGTTACAAGCTTTCTGAAAGACCAAGTGGAGGAGTTAACTTAGTACCTATGGGTAATAAGCTTAAATGTTTTCCTAAGGTAGATATACTTGAAGAGATTTATAAATGGAAGGATTATCAGAAAAGTCTAAGTAGAATAGTAAAAAGATATACAGGACTTAGCGTTGATGCGAAGATAAGAGAAGATGTTTATAACTTGTTTAAAGAAATAATGGATGAGGAATTTGACAATGTTGCTATCGAAGAGAGAATTGATGTATTGGGTATGGCTAAAGAATTAATAAAAATTTATCCTGAAGAAGCTAAAAAAGCCATTATTGATGTCAAGAAGAAAATTAAACTATAATGATTTACTTGAAAAAAAGCCTTAAATGTGATATAATATGTACAATTTTAAGGGGTTGGGTTGTATGTATAAGACTATTTATGATTGGAGTAATTCCAAGTATAGTAATTTTTCATATTTTTTAAAGGCTTTATATGAAGCAACTTATAATTATTATTTATATAATTCTAATGATAGTAAAGAAATTAAAGAGAAGAATTTACCTAAGATAAGAGAGTATATTGAGGATATAGAACATTATCTTTTCTATTTAATAAGACTTGGCTATGTAAATGATACTAATATGGGTAATATTATAAAGCAAATTAGTTCTATTAAACAAATTAAGTTAATGGATTTTACTAGTAGAAATGAAGCTCCTTATACTTTAAGAAACACTATTTATTTAAATCCTTATATTAGACCAAGTAAAACACTAGATAGTAAAGAAAGAAGATTTCTATATAGTGCTCATGAGTATGGTCATATTGTTAATGATAAGTGGTTTATGTATGCAAGGAAAGTTGCGGATAAACTATGGGAAGGTTATGATTTTAGAAAAGCCGCTCTAGATAATGGCTTTAATTCTCCCCATTATTATTTACATGGATTAAGATTATTAGACGAAGTTATTACTCAAGATACAGCAGAAAATGTCACTTATGCTAGAGCTTGTAAAAATAGACCTCCTAAAGAATTTAAAGTATTAAAAAATGTTTTAGGAGAAAGACCTTTTTTTACTAATTTTGATTTTTATGGAGATTTTCAAGAGTTAGTAGTTAAGTTTGCTAAACTAATTGATTTTCTAAATACTAATTATAAAATGTCTTTTGAAGAGGTTTTGTATAGACTAAGTAGAGTATCAATGCAAGAAGAATATTTTTTAAATAAGCTAATTAATTCTACTTTACGAGGTAGTAATAGAATAGATTATTATTTAATGATATGTGCTTTAGGTTTAATTAAAGATGCTAGATACGCTTTGATTAAATCTAATGAGTTTAATAATTCTTTAGAAAATAGTACTAATGGATTAGAACTATTTAATAATTTAAGTAATAAAGTATATAAAAAGATATAGGTGATTATAGTTGAAAAAGTTTTTTAAAATAATTTTACTTCTTTTATGTATGATAAGTATATTTACTTTTTCAAGTGATACAGGAAGTAGTTCTAGTAAGAAAAGTAGATTTTTAGTAAATATAGTAGTATCTATTACTAATAAAAAATGTTCAGAAGAAGAAATTGAAACAATTACTTTTGTAATTAGAAAGTTAGCTCATTTTACTATTTATTTTGTATTAGGATTTTTACTTATAAGTTTATTTAGAGAATACTTAATTATTGATAAAAGAATATTTATTATAATGATTTTATTATGTATGATGTATGCTTGTAGTGATGAAATACATCAATTATTTGTATCTGATAGAAGTGGAGAAGTACGAGATGTTTTAATTGATACAGTAGGTTCAACGATAGGATTAGTTACTTATAAAAAAATATTTTTAAATAAAAAAGACATATAATTTACTGAGGTGGTTATATGTTTTTTATTAATTTTTTAAAAGAGTTATTTTGCTTTACAGGAAGTTATTCTAATGAAGTATTTCCAGAACCTTTATCTCCTAGTGAGGAAGAAGAATGTATAGAGTTAAAAATGAAAGGAGATAAGAATGCCAGGAATAAGCTTATTGAACATAATTTAAGATTAGTTGCGCATATTGTTAAGAAATTTGAAGTTAAATATGTTGATAATGACGATTTGATTAGTATTGGAACAATTGGATTAATAAAGGGAGTTGATACCTTTTCTCCTGATAGAGGAGTTAAGATTACTACGTATTGTGCTAGATGTATCGAAAATGAAATTTTAATGTTTTTTAGAAGTAATAATAAATATAGTAAAGATATTTCTATTAATGAAGCTGTTGGTTATGATAAAGATGGTAATGAAATTGCGATACTAGATGTTTTAAAGACACCTAAAGAAGATTTTACTTTAGATATAGATATGAAAGATAATATTAATTTATTAAAGAAATATATGAGTGTTTTAACAGAAAGAGAAAAAGATATTTTAATTAAAAGATATGGTCTTATGAATAATGAAGAAGAAACCCAAAAAACAATTTCTAAAAAATTAGGTATATCTCGTAGTTATGTGTCAAGAATAGAAAAGAGAGCAATTACAAAAATTTTAAGAGAGTTTATTAAAAACAATAAGATTTAAAAAAATATTTTTCCTAGTTGCGAAAGTAAAAAAATAAGATTATAATTAGAGTAGATTTAGGAGTTAGGAAAGTGGTATATAATGAAGACTACGAAAAGAGTTAGGAGAAGAAGTTCAAAAAGAAGAAAAAGTACTTTAATAGCGGTAAGTATTCTTGTTTGTTTGCTCATTTGTTTTTTCGTAGTTGAAAAAGTAATATTACCACAAATAGATTTAAAAGGAAATAAAGTTATTAGTATTAATTATAAAGAAAAGTATAAAGAAAAAGGATATGAAGCTTCTTTCTTTGGAAAAAACATAAGTAAAGATGTTAAAGTAAGTAGTAATGTTAATTCAAAAAAACTAGGTACTTATGAAATCGTTTATAAAGTAAAAGAAGGTATTTTTTCAAGAAAAGTAGTTAGAAAAGTTGTTGTTGAAGATTTAGAAAAACCGGAAATTAGTTTAGTTAGTAAAGAAGATATTTATGTTTGTCCAGGAGAAGAGTATAAAGAAGAAGAATTTAAAGCTTTAGATAATTATGATGGAGATTTGACTAAGAAGGTTAAAGTTAAAAAAGAAAAAGATAAGATTACTTATACAGTTAAAGATAAAGCCGGTAATAAAGAAGAAGTTAGTAGAAAAATTTTATATGAAGATAAGACTAAACCAGAAATAAAATTAGAAGGAAGTAATCCTATTTATATTTTTGTTGGCGATAGTTATGAAGAAGCTGGCTTTAGTGCTTTAGATAATTGTGATAATGATATAAGTAAAGATGTTAAAGTAGATGGTAAAGTAGATAGTACTGATGCAGGAGAGTATACTTTAAAATATAGTGTTAAAGATAAAGCTGGTAATGAAAATGTTGTAGAAAGAAAAGTCATTGTCTCAGAAAAAACAAAAAATGGTTCTGTTTATTTGACTTTTGATGATGGCCCTAAAGCAGGAACAACTAATGTAATACTAGATATTTTAAAGGAAGAAGGAGTAAAGGCAACCTTCTTTGTAACAAATGGTGGACCCGACGAATTAATTAAGAGAATTTATGACGAGGGACATACCGTGGCACTACATACAGCTAGTCATAATTATTCAATTGTTTATGCATCAGTTGATGCTTACTTCAATGATTTATATACTGTTCAAGATAGAGTAAAAAGAATTACTGGTTATGAAGCAAAGATAATTCGCTTCCCAGGAGGCTCTAGTAATACAGTTAGTAGAAAATATCAAGTAGGAATAATGTCTACTTTAACTAAAGAAGTTGTTAATAGAGGATTTAGGTATTATGACTGGAATGTATCTTCAGGTGATGCAGAACCTGGTAATCATACCGCTAGTGAGATTGTGGGTAATGTCAAATCAAGTCTTTCAAAAAATAGAGCTAATGTAGTTTTAATGCATGATATAAAAACATATACAAGAGATGCTTTAAGAGATATAATTCATTATGGTAAAGAAAATGGTTACCACTTTGAAAAGATAACTATGTCAACTGAGATGGTTACTCAAAGAGTAAATAATTAGACATTTTATAAAAAATAGCTTATAATATTATTGGTGATTTTATGGGGCTTTTTAAACCTACTATGTATAAAAAAAATATTTTTGAAATTGATTATCAAAAATTAAAAGATATGGGTATTACTTGCTTGATATTTGATTTAGATAATACTTTAGGGTTAATTGAAAATGAAAGATGTCCATTAAAAACAAAAAAATTATTAAAGAGTTTACAAGATGATTTCTTAATTTTAATTAGTTCAAATAATACAAAAAGAAGAATTACTCCTTATTTAAAAGATTTAGGTATAGGAGGAGTATCTTTTAGTTTGAAACCATCTACTATAGGCCTTAGTAAAATAAAAAATGAGTATAACTTAAAGAAAAAAGAGATGGCTATGATTGGAGATCAGATAGTTACCGATATTTTATCAGGTAATAGATTTAATATCACAACAGTATTAGTTGACCCTTTAGGAGAAAAAGATTTAAAAATAACAGGATTAAATAGAAAATTAGAAGCTAAAATATTAAAAAAATATCAAAAGCGTGGTTTATTGGAGCGTGGAAAATATTATGACTGAGAAAAGATGTGTAGGTTGTGGAGTTTTACTCCAAGACGAAAATGTGCTGCAGGAGGGGTATACGACTTCTTTAGAGAATGACATTTGTCAAAGATGCTTTCGTATGAAAAATTATGGAGAATATCAGGTAGTAACAAAATCTAATGAAGAGTATTTAAATATTCTAAAAAGCGTTGGTGAAACTAAAGATTTAGTTTTATATGTTACAGATTTACTTAATTTAGAAAAAAACTTAGAACAAATAAGAAGTATTATTCCTAATAAAATGCTTTTAGTTTTAAATAAGAAGGATGTTTTACCTAAGAGTGTAAAAGAAGATAAGTTAAAGAAGTATTTAGAAGATAAGAATATTTTCTTTGAAGAAATTATTGTTATTAGTGCGAATAAGAATTATAATATTGACTATTTACTTAAGAGAATAAAGTTCTATCAAACAAGTAAAAATGTTTATGTAGTTGGACATACTAATGCTGGTAAGAGTAGTTTAATTAATAAACTTATTAAGAATTATTCTGATAAGAAGTGTGATTTAACAATGTCACCACTTCCTTCGACAACATTAAATTTAGTGAAGATAGAACTTAATGATTATTTAACTTTAATAGATACACCTGGTTTAGTAGAAGCTGGTTCTATTTTAAATCATATTGACGAGAAGTTACTTAAGAAAATATCACCAACGAAAGAGATAAAACCTAGGACTTATCAACTTCGAAAAAATCAGTCTATTATAATAGAAGATTTTATTAGAATAGATTATGTAGAAGGTGAAAAGAATAGTTTTACTTTATTTATTTCTAATGATTTAAAAGTAAAAAGGTTACTTAATTTAATCAACAATAATGAATGTAAAGACTTAAATAAGATAACTTATAATGTGAAGTATGACGAGGATTTAGTTATCAATGGTTTAGGTTTTGTTAAGATTGTGAATAAAGGAGTAATAGATGTCTATATTGATAAAGATGTAGAAACATTTATGAGAAAGTCATTAATTTAATTTTAATGGGTGGGTTTTGGTTATGAAAAGTATTGAACAAGTAAGAAATGAGTATTTATTACATGAAGCACCTATTGGGGAAGCTGAATATGATAAGGAAGATATAATTAATTATGTTAAAAGTTTTTTAATGGAGTTAGACGAAGAAAAACTTGATATATTGAAAACTATTAAAGCTAACTGTAGAAATAAGCTATTTACAAGATTAAGAAATTTATTTTCTTCATTTGAGGAAGATATTAGTTTTTATGATAAAGATAATACAATATTAAATGAAGAATTAGATTTGATACTTATTTATAAGTATTATCTTACTTTAATAGAAAATGTCCTTAATGAGGATAATAAAGAAGAAGTTTATAAATTATTTGATTTTACTAGTAAAAGTTATAATGATAATTTAAATTATTTTGAAGAAAAAAGAGATATAATTTCTTATGAAAGAAGCTTAATCTTTTATCAAGGTGTTTCAGAAGAAGAGTATATTCTTAGTTTTCAAGAATTCTTCAAGGAAGAAATAGAAAGATTAGGTATGAAAAAAATTGGCTATGAAAAAGTAAAAAGTTGAAAAACTTTTTTTCTTTCCACTTGACACAACCCTAGGGGGGGGGGGGTATAATTTACTTATAAGATAATGAGA
>CANQST010000026.1 GCA_947626595.1 uncultured Bacilli bacterium
TTTTATCAGAAATTAGGTACAATAGCGTTATAAAACTTTTAATTTACATTAAAACTTTCATAACTTGCTAAACATTGATTGGTGATTGTTATGTTAGAAAAATATGAAAATATTGATAAAGAATATTATAATTGCATTAAAGACCTAGTAAATAGTGCTTTAGTTTTAAAAATGAATGAATTTATTCAACATGGTAATACTACTTGTCTAAAACACTCCATAGAAGTTTCTTATAAAAGTTATAAATTCGCTAGAATATTAAATTTAGATTATAAAGCCGTTGCGAGAGCAGCCTTATTACATGACTTCTTTCTTTATGACTGGCATCTAAGACCTAAAAGTAAAAATATACTACAAAAGCATGGCTTTACTCATCCCCGTACGGCCTTAACAAATGCCTTAATGTATTTTAATTTATCTGTCAAAGAACAAGATATTATTTTAAAACATATGTGGCCTTTAACATTAAGAAATTTTCCTCGCTATAAAGAGTCCATGTTAGTATGTTTCGTTGATAAATACGTATCTTCTAAAGAAACAATTATCTATCGTTTACAAAAGGTTAGTGGCCGAATATGAAAACTATTAATTTAGAAAAAGAAGTATTTGAAAAGTTAATTAAAGAAGACCAAGTCTCATTTCTATCAAATGATAAGTCTATAAAAGTCTTAGATCATTTTACTTGTTCTTATAAAAATGATACTTGTCTAGTTAAAGTAATTAATATAAAGAAATTTAAAGATATAGATGACTTACTAAATAGTGTTAATTATCAAATACTAGGTAATTTTAAATCTAAAGAAGAAGTAAGAAAAACTTATCAAGAAAATAATAATAATATAATACTTTGTAAATTGAAAAAAGAAAGTAATGAAAAAATAGCTCTTCCTAAAGAAGTATTAAAATACCTAGATAATGATACTTATGAAGAAATAAAAGTAGGTTTTTCTAATACTAAAGTTCTTAAAGTAAAAATGAAAGATACTTCATTTGGTATCTTAAAGATTAGTTTTAATCCTCTAGATAAATCATTAAAAAATGAGTATGAAAAGATAAAATGGTTACAAGGAAAAATAAATTGTCCTAAGATATATCTTTTTAAAGAAACTAATAAATATAGCTATCTACTTATGGAATACTTAGAAGGAATAAACTCTTATAAAGTAAAAGGTATTTCTAAAAGATTAGGAGAAGAATTAAGAAAAATACATAATTTAGATATAAATAATTGTCCATTTACTGATATGAGGCCTGAAATTTTATTAGAAAAAGCCCTAAAAAATATTGATAAAGCTCTAACAGAGATTTTATCAATATACCCTGAAGAAAATAAAGAAAGTATTATGAAATTTCTAAGAGAAAATATGCCCAATGACCATGTCTTTTGCCATGGTGATTATTCTATGCCTAATATTTTAATTAATAAAGAAAAAATAAATTTTATTGATTTAGGAGAAGCTGGTATTTCTACTAAATATCTAGATATCTTCTACGCTGTTAAAAGTTTAAAAATGAATAAATTTACTGACGAAATAGATAGTTTTATTAAAGGCTATGGCCTAGAAAAACTAAATGAAAATTATATGAAATGGATGAATATAGTTGATAAGATTTTATTTTAAGACATCTTTTTCGCCATAATAAGAAGAAAATTTTCTGGATTAAAAAGACAAGTTTGTATTACTAAAATATTATCCTTAGAATTAACTTTTATATTTGTATCAAACAAAGCTTTAGAACGCATTAAAGCAAGATGTTCTAAAAAAAGATTACCTTCATAGCTAATAATCATATGTTCATTATCACTTTTAGGTACTATACTTACTGAAAATATTTCATAGTTATATATGTTTTTATCTGTCTTTAAAATTATTTGTAAATTATTTTTAAAAAAGTTTTCGTCTTGATAATTTTCTAAAACTTTAAAAGGAATAGTACTATCTTGGGTAGAGTTATGTCCATAGATATTTACTTGTTTAGCATTATCAATATCACTAATACGATAATCAATAAAGATAGAGCCATTTACATTTTCTTCTTTTTTAATATCATGATTTAAGTAAAAATCATTATCAGTAGTTCTTACTACTAATTCTTTTAAATTTATAGTAGGAATACTTACCTCACCAACTATATCATTATTTTGATATAGATTTCTCAAAGCCGGAAAAGGATTTTCATAAGTCTCTTTTTCTTTTTTTACTTCTTTTTTAATTTCTTCTTTAGGCTTATCCTTAATAATTACTTTATCTCTCTGAAGATAAAAACCAAAAAATATCATAATAAGGGCTATTACAATATAAAAAGATAGTTTAATTTTTGGTTTTAATCTTCTTTTTACTTTCACATTACTTCACCTATTAATAGTTTAACAAAATTTTTATGTTAAGTCTACATTTGTGCCTTCTTTTACGCTTGACTATATGTATTAAAAATGGTAAACTTAGCATGACAAGATACCTAATGTAAACAACGTATTTACAAGGATTTAAAAGAAGTAAGGAGTGTTATATTTTATGAAAAAATTAAAGTTGAAAAAGTCTGTCTTAAATAAACTTGTTGTGTTTAGTATTTTCATTGCTTTAACTGGTTTCGTGTGGAGTAAATTTATTCCAGATATGGAAGTTAAAGCCGCTGCGAATACTATTGATGTTGCGCCAGGTGCTAATACTTTAAAAAATGCTGTTACCTCTGCTCATGATGGTGATACCTTGCGTCTTAAAGCCGGTTCTTATACTGGTGGTGGTAACAAAGTAGTTGTTATCGATAAAGGATTAACAATTATTGGTGAAAATAATAAAACAGTTATTGATGTTCCTCTTGAAATAAAAACAGAAAATCCTGTTAAAATTGCCAATATTGCTAGTTCGCCTATACAACCTGAAAATGGTTTTGTCTATATAAAAACATTTGGTAAAGTAAACTTAGAAATTGATAATGCTTTCTACTATGGAATTTTAAGAAGTGATAATGGTTTTTACCCAGACCTTGATACTACTATTGTTAGCGTAAATGAAGGAGATAATAACACTACGGAAAGTGATCGTTCTGTTATTAATATTAAAAATAGTCGCTTTATTAAAGCCGGAATTCGTTATTGTATCTCCATGAATACTTCTAATACAACAATTAATATTGATAATTCTGAAATGGATTCTAGAAGTACTATTTATCTTGATCAAGGTAAAGGAAATATTATTAATATTGATAATAATTCCAAAGTAGCTGGTCCATCTTATCAATATAGAGAAACTGAAGCTATTACTATTAAAAATCAAGAGAATTTAAAAATTAATGTTAACAATTCAACTCTTACTACTCATAGACCAATTAATGGTCAACCTGTAAAACTATTCTCATTTAGTGAAGCAGGTAAAAGTACTAATGTTTCTATTGATATTAAAAATACTAAAATAGAAGATAGTAGTAATAATGCCAATACTAAGATATTTAACTTTAGAAGTGATGCTACTGCCACTGATAATAACGTTATTACCATTGATAACAATACAACCTTTACTAATGGTAATACAAATTTAGGATTATCGCAAAAATATAATCAAGTTTCTAATGCCGCTATTATTGGTGTTTATGATAGTCTAGGAAATTCTACTGTAAAAGTTTATGATAATGATACGGAAATTAAAGAATTAACTGACGAAGACTATATAGTTAAAGCTGGTTATAAATTTAAAGGTTGGTTTAAAAATATTGATTATACCGAAGAATATAGTAAACAAGGAAGTACTTATCCTAAAGCCGTTAAGGCTAACAATATGGATTTATTCCCTAAGTTTGCTAAAGTCTTAAAATTAACTGTTAATAATAATACTTATAATATTGAAGAAGGACAAACTATTAAAGAAAGTGAAAATAGTGCTGATATAATAAATGATCTAGCGGCTATTAAGCAAAAAGATGGTCAAACTTTCAAAGGATTTATCATATATAACTCTAATGGTGATAAGACTTATGAAACAGGTGAAGAAGAAAAATTAATTAATGAATTAAGAATGACCCAAGATTGTCGAATAGAAGCTATTCATAAAGTAGTAGTTAAAGTTAATGATGTTCCTTTCGAAATAGATGCTGGTCAAACTCTAGAAGATATAGAAGACCAAGCTGCTTTAGAAGAAGCTAAAATGAAAAATGCTAATGGAAGAAGCTTCTCTAGATTTGTTAGAAAAGGTACTGATACTACTGTTACTGAAAAAGATGGCATTGCCTATGAAACAGAATTAGTCTCTAAATATTTCTATAATGTTACAATAAATGAAGTTACATATCAATTAGAAGAAGGTAAAAAACTTAATTCTAATGAAGAAATCAAAAATGCTTTAGAGATAATCGCTCCTGAAATAGCTGGAAGAACTTTTAATAGATATATTGATACTGCTACTAAAAAGAAAATTGATGTTGATACTTATAAAATTGATAAAGACATTGATATAAGTGCTGTATATACAGTAAAAGTAAAATTAATTGGTAAAACAAAAACTTATGAATATGAAATAGATGCTGATACTAGTTTAGAAAGTTCAAGTACTGATAATGATACTATAATTGCTGCATTAGAAGATGTTGCTGCTAATGTAGAAGATGAGCATAATTTTGATGGCTTTGTTCTATCATATGATAATACTGATACTA
The DNA here is from genome assembly GCA_947626595.1 of uncultured Bacilli bacterium. Lineage (GTDB taxonomy): Bacteria > Bacillota_I > Bacilli_A > RF39 > UBA660 > CANRGD01. Next base: position 4,651 of record CANQST010000026.1, read on the forward strand.
ATATAATATTTGATAAATCAGGAAGTACTACTAAAGAAGACTTGGAACAACAAATCCTAAAACAAACAATAGAAAATAATACTACTATTTATATTAGATACAATATTATAGTTACTATTAATGGTGAACCTTTTGAATTAGAAACAGGTCAAAGCATCCAAACAGGTATCTTAGATACTATGAAAACAGACCTTATAAATAGATATAATACAGCTAAGTATGGAACTAAAGGTGAAGAAAGATTTTATAAATTTGTTGATGCCGATGGTAAAGAAGTAAAAGAACAAGATGCTTTTGAAAAGAAAACAAACCTTACTTCTAAATATGTAGTATTCGTTACAATAGACGACGAAAGAGAAGAAATTGGTGGAACATATAAAGTAGAAGAAGGAAAAAGTATTGAGGATTTAATTGGTGATGAGGCTAACAATGCCTTAGCAGCTCTAAGAACCAATATCGTTAATGAAGATATAACTAAAGAAAACCTTCACTTCGAAAAATTAGTAACTTCTACTAATGAAGAAGTACCTTCTAAAATAAATGAAGATATTACAATTAAAGGAGTATACCATTACGATGTTAGTGTTGTTGAAGATTATGATAATCCAACTTATGGAAGCGACGATAGTCATGGTATAAGTGGTCTAAAAGTACTTAAAGATAGAACTCTAAAAGATATTGAAACAGAAATAAATAATGCCTTAAAAGCGTTAAATACTTCTGTAAATAATAGTAAAAGAAAATTATATAGTTACATAGAAAAAAATACTAATACGGAATTTACTGATGTTAATACTATATTAGATAAAGCCTTTAATACACACTTATATATTACAGCTAAAGTTGCTTATAAAGTTGAAATAGGTGATATTGAAGACTATGTACTTGAAGGAAAGACTTTAAAAGAAAGTGAAAACCACTTATTAGTAGATGCCCTTAATAATTTGAAAAGTGTCGATGGTAAACAACTAGATAAAATTTATATTAATGGTAAAGAAGTTAATGCATCAGAAGTTAATGAAGATACTGTAATTAATGAATATACAAAAATTACTGCTAAGTATAATGTTAATGTTTCAATTAATGGAAAAACATTTACTGTAGAAGAAGGCAAGTCACTTTCAACATTAACGCAGCAGCAAACTGAAATACAAAATGCCTTAGATGCTTTAAAAGCAGAAGTTAAAAGTAACAATTATAACTTCGTAGAATTCGTTGATGATGAAGGTAATAAGTTTGATATTAATACCGAAGTAAATAAAAATACTACTATTAGTGCTAAATATAATATTAAAGTTATTATTAACAAAGAAAAATTTACTTTAGAAGTTAATGATACCCTAAAAGATATTGCTGATAAAGCTAAATATAAAGATGTAACTACTAAAACAGATAGAGAGTTTGCTCATAAATTCTATAATGAAAAAGGAGAAGTAATTACTGAAGATACTAAACTTACTCAAAATGAAGTATTAACTCCAATATTTAATGTTACAGTAACTGTAGGTAAAGATAAATATCAACTTCAAGAAAATGCTCCACTTAGTGATAATAATGATATTATAAAAGCCCTAGAAATATTTAATGTTCCTAACAAAATAGTAAGTGGCTACGTTGATAATAATGGTAATGAAATTACCAAAGATAGTAAGATAAATGATAATATTACTATTAAACCAGTTTATTCAGTAAAATTAACTATTAAATATCTTGACGAAGTAGTAGGAGAATTTACATTTAAAGAAAACTTATCTGTAAATGAAGCTCCTAATAAACAAGAAATAATAGATGCTTTTGATACTTTAACTCAGAAAGTAAAAGATGCTGGTTATAACTTTAAAGGATATACATATAACGATAAAGAATTTACTTTTGATACTAAAGTAGAAGAAAATATCACAGTAATAGCAAAGTATAACATTGAAATTACTATTAATAATGAAAAATTTGAAATTAATTCAGGAGAAACTCTAAAAGAAGTAAAAGCCTTTAATGAAAATCTATATGAGACAGTTACTACTAAGACAGATAGAGAATTCTTATACTTTGAAGATACTAATGGTAATATAATTAATGAAGATTATAAATTCGATAGAAATACTACTTTAGTTCCAGTATTTGCTGTTAAAGTTACTATTGATAAAAAAGATTATCTTTTAAAAGAAAATGAGCCTTTATCTAGTAATGAAAAGATAGTAGAAGCTTTAAAAAAATTAGATAATAGTAAAGAAAAACGTGTTTCTGCTTATAAAGATGCTAATGATAATATTATCGCAACAGTAGAAGAAATAACAGCTAAAACAGATAAGATAATTACTGATAACATAGTAATAACACCACTTTATGTTATTGATGTAGAAATATTTGGTGGAACTAATTTCAAAAAAGAAGTAGCTGAAGGAACATTATTAAAAGATGTTGGCTATGAAAAACCACATGATTTTGAAAGATTTGTTGATTATGAAACAGGAGAAGAAGTAGAAGAAAATACTAAACTTACTAAACATACAAAATTAAAAGTAATATTTAATGTTGAAGTAAAAGTAAATGGTAATATCTATAGATTGGAGTCTTTCAAAACATTTGGTGACTTAACTGGTAATGATGTAAAAGCTGATTTAGAAGAATTAAAGAAAGTACCTGAAAATAAAAAGAGCTTTAGTAGATACTATTATATTGATAGTGATACTAAAGAAGAAGTAACCCTTAATAAAGATACTGTTATTTCTAAAGATATTGAAGTACTTCCTAAATATAATATTGAATTAACTTTTGTCTATGAAAATGAAAATTCTGAAGAAGAAATAATTAGATTAGAATTAGAAGAAGATAAATCAATAAGTGAATTAGAAAAGCTTAGTCTATTAAATGAAAAACTACAAGAAATAGAAGAAAAATTAGAAGAGCAAGGACTACATAGCTATAAATTCTCTAAATTCTTACAAGAAGATGGAACTTTAATAGATATAGCTAAGACAAAGTTTACCGAAAATGCTACTATAAAAGCCATCTTTGAGTATAAACAAACATCAACTCCAATAGAGCCAGAGCCAAGTAAACCTGAAGATAACAATGATAATAATGACAAAAATGATAATGAAGTAGTCGCACCTAATACTGGAATAAAATCTAGTAATAGTGATGTTAGCAATCTTATATTATCTATCGCTATCATATTACTCACAACAACAGGTTGCTACAGTTCAATAAAGTATTTAATTAAAAAATAAAATTAAACAAGATATGCCAAAAAACATATCTTGTTTTCTATAATATCATATGATACAATGATAATGTAATTTTCGATTGAGCAATAATTTAAGTAAATATTACTTTGTTTTTAAGAGAGTTAGTGGTTGGTGCAAACTAATAAAGAAGTAATAATTGAAATACACTATTGCCAGAAAAACCGTTTTACAGCGTTAATGTATAAAGAGCATAAGTTATACTTATGAATTAAGGTGGTACCGCGAAGTCTTCGTCCTTAAAGGATAAAGGCTTCGTATTTTTTTAAGGAGGAATAAAAATGACATTTTTTGAAGAATTAAAATGGAGAGGACTAATAAAAGATATTTCTAGTGAGGAGCTAGAAAATAAATTAAATAATGAAAAACTTACTTTTTATATTGGAGCAGATCCTACCGCAGAAAGTCTTCATATTGGACAATTCCCAACTTTTTTAATGGTAGAAAGATTAAAAAGAGCAGGACATAAACCCATTATTTTAGTAGGAGGCGCTACTGGAAGAGTTGGAGACCCTCGAGGAACAGGAGAAAGAGAAAAAGCTGATATTGCTGTTATAGAAAAAAACTTTGTTAAAATAAAAGACCAAATGAAAAAGCTATTTGGTGAAGATGTTCAAATTGTTAATAACTTTGATTGGTTTAAAGATATGAATTTAATTGACTTTTTACGTGATGTTGGAAAATACGTCAATGTTAGTTATATGCTAAGTAAAGACTTAGTTAAAAGACAACTTGATATAGGAATTTCTTATGCAGAATTTTCTTATATGTTAATACAGGGCTATGACTTTAAAGAATTACATGATAAGTACGGCGTTAACTTACAATTTGGTGGTTCTGACCAATGGGGAAACTTAACTACTGGAATAGAGCTTATTAGAAAATTAAACAATGAAGAAGTATATGCCTTTTCCATGCCATTAATAACAGACTCAGAAGGTAATAAACTTGGTAAATCATTTGGTAATGCTCTATGGATTGATAAAGAAAAGACTTCTAGTTATGAATTATACCAATATATGCTTAACTTTGAAGACGTTATGGTAGAAGAATATCTAAAGAAATTCACCTTCTTATCAAAAGAAGAAATAGATAGTATTATGAAAGAACATAATGAAAAACCAGAACTACGTTTAGCGCAAAAGAAATTAGCTGAAGAAGTAATAACTTTCCTTCATGATAAAGAAAGTTATTTAGAAGCTGTTAAAATAAGTGAAAGCCTATTTAGTGGTGATATATCTAACTTCACAGGAAAAGAAATTGAACAAGCTTTTAAAGGAATAGAGCCCTTTAATATTAATACAGACATGAATATTGTTGACTTGCTAGTAGAAGCAAATATTTGCTCAAGTAAAAGAGAAGCCCGTGAATTTGTAAGTAATTCCTCAATAAGCTTAAATGGAAAAAAGATTACTGATTTAGACTTTATTGTTTCTAAAGATAAATTAATTGAAGGAAAATATATTGTTATTAGACGTGGTAAAAAGAAATATTACGTTGGTACTAGAGTAGATTAGAAAGAAAATTAGTTTATTTTCTTTTTTCTTTGTGATACAATAATTATGGTGATATTAATGGCAAAAAGAAATGTTAAAAAAAGACAAGTAGAAATGGAAGCAGAAGATAATATAAAACTAAAAAATGCTGTTATCGTAGTATTAGTTGTTTTAGTTTTCTTAGGAATTTTCTACTTAATTACAGTAGCGACTACTAAAGAAGAAAGTAGTAGTGAAACTGAAGAAGATGTTACAAGTATTTATCCTGAAGAAATACTTGTAGGTTCTAGTTTTAATAGAGCAGGAAGTAAATACCTAGTAGTTTACTATGATAAATCTAATAGTGATTTAAGCGATATAAGTAATAATATTTATGACTATCGAAATAAAGAGGAGAAACTTCCTTTATATGAAGCTGATATGAGTAACATCTTTAATAAAGAATATGAAACTGAAGAAGAAACTAACAAGAACCCAGAAAGCGCTAAAGATATAATGATTAATGGTCCTACTTTAATTAGATTTGAAGATAAGAAAGTTGCTGAATATATAGAGGGTAAAGATAATATAGTAGATTATCTAAGCAAATAGAAGGTGCATTATGAAAAAGAATAATAAGAAAAAAAGTAAGACAATTAAAAAGATAGATAAAACCCTTGAAAAGAAAAATTTTTCTTTTAATATATTAGAAGTCGTTTTCATAGTTGTCATATCTATTTTTTTTGGAATAGTAGTGGGCTTTACCTTAACTTATAAAAGAAGTCCTGTATCAGGAGAAAAACTATCCAAAGAACTTCAAGAATTTATTGCTGTTTATGATAATATCAAAGAAAATTATTATGACGAAGTAAGTGATAAAAAACTACTTGATGCTGCCTTAGACGGTATGCTTAGCACCCTAAATGATCCTAATAGTGTTTACATGGATGATGCTGCCACCGAGGAATTTAATATTAATGTTCAAGGGACTTATACTGGAATAGGAGCAGGTGTTCAAAGCGTTGAAGGTGAACATAAAGTAGTAGAAGTATATGAAAACTCTCCTGCTAAAAAAGCCGGTTTAAAAGAAGAAGATATCATTATTAAAGTAGATGGCAAAGATGTAACTAGCCTTGATAGTATGGGACTAGCTAACTTAGTTAGAGGTAAAAATAATACTACTGTAAAAATTACTGTTTTACGTAATGGTAAAGAAAAAGCTATCAGTATAAAAAGACAAAAAGTAGAACTAGACCAAGTAAGTAGTAAAATAATAGAAGAAAGCAACAAAAAAATTGGCTACTTATTTATAGAAAGTTTTTCTTCTAATATATATAAGCAAATAAAAGAAGAGCTAACTTCTCTTGAAAAGAAAAATATTGACTGTTTAATAATCGACTTAAGAGAAAATCCTGGTGGTTACTTAGCTCAAGCTAAAAAGTTCTTAGATTTATTCTTTGATAAAAAAACAGTCCTATATCAAATAGATGTTAAAGGTAAGAAAACAAAATATTATGCTACTGATAATGAAAAAAGGACCTATCCTGTTGTCTTACTAGGAAATAACTCAACTGCCTCTGCTGCTGAAGTAGTTATATCTTGCTTCCAAGATAATTATAAAAAAGCTACTTACGTTGGAGAAATTACTTATGGTAAAGGAACTGTTCAAAAATCAATTAATCTTCCAACTGGCGAAACAGTTAAATACACTACTCAAAAGTGGCTTACTTCTAAAGGTAAATGGATTGATGGGGAAGGGCTTACTCCTGATGTTCATGTTTTATTAAATAAAGAATATTATGATAACCCATCCGACGAAAACGATAAACAACTTAAAGCCGCTATCGAAGTATTAACCAAATAAAAAGACCAAAAAAGGTCTTTTTTACTTTAATACACAATTTATAACTAACTGCATATCTTCATTATCTGGACTACATGTAGTTAAAATTAATTGCTTTTTATCTTCTTTAAAGACGGAAATATCTCCATCTTTTTTTTCTTCCCAATAATTTTTTACTTCATAATTATAAGTTTCATTATCATAAATTAAAGTAATTATATCACCAATTTCTAACTTATTAAGATTTCTAAAATAAGCAACTCTACCAGTACCAGAATGAGCCGCAATAAACATAATACTATCGTCTTTATTGGGTGGTATAGAATTTTCTAAGATAGTAATATTTTTATTAACGTTATTTCTTTTACTAGTAGTCTTATATAGATTATTATTAATATTTATCTTCTTAATAATTAATTTGCCAATTATTTCTTCTTTAATCTCTTTAGAGCTCCCATTAGTCATATTTATATCTAATATATTATTAAATGATAAATTACTAAAGATGTTTCTATTTTCTTTACTACTATTTAATCTTATTGTAGTTGCTAAAAAGAGAAAAGAAATTACTATTAAAAGAAGTATGAATATCTTTTTAAGCATAATAAGTTTATTAAGAAAGAAATTAAAGTATCAAAGAAGTCATTATCAGTATGTGTATTAGGAACTTCTATCTTATAATTCTTTAATTTATAAGTTATTGGTTTACTATCTTTAACCTCAAAAGCAAATGGCTCTATCTTTTCATAACCCTCAGTAGTACTTGCTTGTTCAATATAATACTTACCATAAGGTAATACTAATTCAGCATAGCCTAGTTCATTAGTTGTAATAGTCTCGATTAGCTCTTTTTTAGAATTATAAATATTAAACTTAATATTAGCTTCAGGTTGAAAATTATCTTTGTCACCATATTCTTTATAAATAGTTAATTTACTCTTTATAACTTCATTTTCTAAAGTAAGAGATGCATTCCTAGTACCAAAAGAAAGTTCAAACTGATAAAGCTTCTTATTAATACTATAGCCCTTACCAGCCTTTATTTCTCTTAAATAATAAGTACCATAAGGCAAATTCTTTAAAACAGCATGATTATCTTTAAAAGTTATTGTCTTAATTTTTTCCATATTACTATTTAAAAGCTCAAAGACTGCGCCATCTAAAATAGCTTCTCCTGTTGGTTTAGCTTCTTGAGTATCCTTATCTATCTTATCCAATGTTACCTCAGTTGCATCTATACAAAGTTGAATAACAGAATTATTAAAAGTAATATTACCCAGTTTAACTAAATCTTGATTTACATTAGATTGATAAAAAACTACTGGTTGATTATAGATATTATCTTTTCTTTTAAAAACAACTTGTCTAAATCCTTCTTGAGAAATAGATATTCTTAATTTATTACCATCAATTTTAGCGTAATCAACATCAGAAGAATATTCACTTAATACATTATTAGTATCAGTAAGAACAAAATCTTCTCCTAGAACAATATGGAATTCTTGATTAGAAAAAGATGGTAATATGAAACTTCTATCAACTAATCCAAGTATTTCATTCATTTCACTTTCAAATAGCGTAATTCTATTACCATTTAGACTATCAGTAAAGTAAAAATCATCATTAGGATTAGCCTCTTTCCATATTAATAACTGCGTAATTGCATACCACTTCTCCTCATTATGGTTTGTGTAGCCGTAACCATAGTGAGCTATTGCCGCAATTCTGTTTTTCTGTGTTTGCGTTAAACTGTTAGGATCAAATGTCTCCTCATATCCAATGCCTTCTTGAAATCCAACAAAAGGCTGAATACAGTAAGCAAAATCACCTGTACTACTTTGCCTAAAAAAGCGTGCTGTTTGGTAAAAGAACGTTTGGGTAGATGGGCTGTACCTGTTCATATAAATACCACTTATGAAATTATCTTCATAGAAGTATTCCTCAGCATGCGCTACTTTAGGTAGTACGAAGAAACTAGTTATTGCCATTAAGAAAAATACAAATTTTTTCAAATTTATCCCTCCTTTTTTTCTTAACGACATTGATAATATCATGCTTTTTTTATTAATGCAAACGGCGAATTTGTAATTTTTAAGCCCCTTTTTACTATGAATTTTACAAATTCCCCTAGGGGAAAATATCATTTTCAAGAGCTTTTTCATCTGAATTTTACAAATTAGTAAAAATTAAATTTTTTTAAAAAAATTTTTATGGTATAATCTTCTAAGAGGTGATTTCTGTGAGTGATATAGAAATTAGTCAAAATGCTAAAAAAATTAATATATATGAAGTAGCTAAAAAGATAAATCTTAAAGAAGAAGATATTATTGCCTATGGAAATGATAAAGCCAAAATAAAAAAGGCAAGTGGTTCTAAAAAAGGTAAATTAATTTTAGTAACCGCTATTAGTCCAACTCCATATGGGGAAGGAAAAACAACCGTAAGTATTGGCTTACATGATGCTTTGTGCCAACTAGGTGAAAATTCTCTAGCTGTTCTAAGAGAACCATCTATGGGACCAGTATTTGGTATGAAAGGTGGCGCAACAGGTGGTGGTTATAGCCAAGTTATACCAATGGAAGATATCAACTTACATTTTACTGGAGATTTTCATGCCATAACTGCTGCTAACAACTTATTATCAGCTGCCATTTCTAATCATATTTATCAAGGCAATGCTCTAGGCTTTAAAAAAGTCTTATTTAATAGATGCTTAGATGTTAATGACCGTGCTTTACGAAAAATAACATTAGCTGAAGAGGTAACTTCATTTAATATTACTGCTGCAAGTGAAATAATGGCTCTCTTTTGCCTTGCTACATCGCAAGAAGACTTAAAAATGCGTTTAGGAAATATTGTTGTTGGTCTAACTAAAGACAATAACTTTATTTATGCTAGAGATTTAAAAGTAGAAGGAGCCATGTGTGTCCTACTAAAAGATGCCTTCTTACCAAATTTAGTTCAAACTATTGAAAATAATCCAGTTATTATTCACGGAGGACCTTTTGCTAACATTGCCCATGGCTGTAATAGCGTTATTGCGACTAAACTAGGCCTATCTCTAGCTGACTATGTTATAACAGAAGCCGGCTTTGGAGCTGACTTAGGAGCAGAAAAATTCTATGATATAAAATGTCGCACTGCCCATATAAAGCCCGATGTTACCGTATTAGTCGCTACTATAAAAGCCTTAAAATATCATGGTGGAGCAAATAAAGAAGATATTTATAAAGAAAATAATATAGCACTAACTAAAGGCCTTGCTAATTTAGAAAAACATTTTTCTAATTTAAAAATATTTGGTAATAACGTAATAGTATGTTTAAATAAATATAATACTGATACTGAAGAAGAAATTTCTATAGTAAAAAAATTCTGTCAAGAAAAAAATATTCCAATAGAAGTAAGTACGGCTTATATGAATGGTAGTAATGGCGCTCTTGACTTAGCTAGGAAAGTACTAGAAATAGCTAATAATGATAATGACTTTAAACTTTTATATAAAGACAACATAAGTATAAAAGAAAAGATAGAAACTATTTGCCAAAAAATATATGGCGCAAGTAGTATTTCCTATAGTAATGAAGCCCTAGATAAAATAGAGTTGCTAGAGAAAAAGAATTTATCTAATCTTCCCATTTGTGTTGCTAAGACGCAATATTCTCTCTCAGATGATGCAAAAAAAATCGGTTTACCAACCAATTTTGAAGTATTTATTCGTGATATAACTCTTTATAATGGAGCAGGAATGATTACTATTTTACTAGGTAATATAATGACTATGCCAGGCCTACCTAAAAAGCCTAATTATGAAAACATAGATTTAGTAAATGATAAGATAATAGGTATAAATTAAAAAGCTTCAACCTTTTCTAGTTGAAGTTTTTTTACGGATTTATAGGAGAACCACTTGTTGGTTTCTTTGGCTCTTCTATTCCACAAGAAGTTTTATACTCGTCTTCGCTTACATTATTACCATCTTTATCATAATAACCACCATTAGCATACTGACAAGTAATCTTTTCTTCTTGTTTACTTTCTTCTTTATTTTGTGTAGTACCTGCTTGATAAGCTGGTCTTGGTACATAAACTATAACTTTTCCAGTATATATAGTACCATTATAAGTTATCTCATAATCATAAGTATTTTCTACAGAAACATTTACATTAGTTATATCAAGTTTCATACTTACTTTCATCTCGTCAGTTAACTCACTAGCATTTTCAATATAGAAAGACCAATCATAACCATTAGTTGCTCCCGGAACAGGTAAAGCATCACCTAGCTCTATAGTTATTTCTTTTAATTTTAATTCCACATTAGTAACAGCTTTTTCTTTTACGACAACAGTTCCATTATATTTTTTCTTTTTAAAAGTAATAGTATAAGTATAACTACCAGCCTCACTAACCTTAACCATAGAAGTATCTAATTTTAAAGACTTTAAAGTATCAGCATCTATTTGATCAACGTTTTGTAAATAATCTTTAACATTAAGACTTAACGGATTATTTACTTCGATTGTAATATCCTTAAGTACTATTTCATTAGTCTTAGACTCATTTACCTTTACATGATTAACACCTAATGAGTAAGTTGTCTCTACAATAGGATGAATTGATGCATTCATAGCTAAACCACTACCTATCATTATAACTCCCCAACTTGCTAAAGTAATTGATAATATTTTCTTCTGCTTTGCATCCATATACTACACACTCCTACTATAAAATATCATACTATAAATAACCAATTTTAACAAGTTTTTTTTCTTAATATATTGAAAATATACATTAATTAGCATATAATAACGCTAAAGAGGTGAGTTTTATGACATATACTTGGTTTATAGCTTTTATTGTTTTACTAGTACTTGAGTTAGTAACGGTAAATTTAGTTTCCATTTGGTTTGCTATAGGTAGCGTTTGTGCCTTTATCACAACCTTCTTCACTGACAGCATCATAATCCAAGTGGGAGTATTTATTATTGTTAGCATCATAGCTTTAATATTGACTAAACCAATTGTTAAAAAGTTCAAAGCCAACGAAGTAATACCAACTAATCTAGATAGAGTAATTGGTAAAAGAGCTGAAGTCATTAAGAAAATTACTGAAGACGAATATGGCGAAGTAAAAGTAATGGGTAGTGTATGGACAGCTTGCAGCAATGAAACTTTAGAAGTAGGACAAAAAGTAAAAGTTAAAAAAATTGATGGTGTAAAGCTTATCGTCTCAAAGGAGGGAAATTAAATGTATGGATTAATTATTTTAATCATCATCATTGTCATAGCTGCATCAGGTATTAAAATCATTTCACAATCAAGAGCTTATGTTGTGGAACGATTAGGAGCATACCATAGAACTTTGCAGACCGGACTGCATTACGTAATACCTTTCATTGAAAGAGTTGCAAATAACGTTAATTTAAAGGAAATTGTAAAAGACTTCGCCCCACAACCAGTAATTACTAAAGATAATGTAACTATGCAAATTGATACAGTTGTTTACTTTCAAATAACTGATGCTAAACTTTATACTTATGGAGTAGAAAACCCTGTTAATGCCATTGAAAACTTAACTGCTACAACACTTCGTAATATAATAGGTGAGCTTGAACTTGACGAAACTCTTACTTCTAGAGATGTTATCAATACTAAAATGCGTTCAATCTTAGACGAAGCTACTGATCCATGGGGTATCAAAGTAAATAGAGTTGAAGTTAAAAATATTTTACCACCACGAGATATTCAAGAGGCTATGGAAAAACAAATGCGTGCTGAACGTGAAAGAAGAGAAGCTATTCTTAAAGCTGAAGGCGAAAAGAAAGCTGCTATCTTAATAGCTGAAGGTGAAAAAGAAAGTACTATTCTACGAGCTGATGCTAAAAGAGAAGCCCATATTCGTGAAGCTGAAGGAGAAGCTGAGGCTATTGTTAAAATTCAAGAAGCTACTGCTCAAGGCTTAAAGCTACTTAGAGACGCCAAAGCTGATGATGCTGTATTAAAATTAAAAAGCTATGATGCCATGGTAGAAGTTGCTAAAGGACAAGCTACTAAGATAATTGTTCCAAGCGATTTACAAAACATCACCACTATTGGTACAGCCCTTGCTGAAAGTATGGAAAAAAAGAAATAGAAAAAGTTGAGGATAACTGATACCTCAACTTTTTTAGTTACTTGAACTTTGATTTTTCTTAGCTGTTTCAATTAAATCATTCATATAATCATTATAAGCTTTTTTTAGCTCATCATCATTCCATTTTATTTTACTTTCTTTTCTAATATCAACTAATGTTTCATAATATAAAGCCATATCATTAGCTAATTTTTCTTCCTTTAATGTTTCCTTTATTTCCTTTTTAACTTTACTTAGCTTAGGTTTAGCCTTTTCTCCAGTCTTTAGAATTATATGATAACCTAATTCTGTTTTAACAGGTTCCTTAGTATACTCATTTTTCTTTAACTTCTTAGTTGCTTCACTAAACTCTTCCAACATATCGTCATAGCTAAAGTAACCTAAGTCCCCACCATTTAAAGAAGTCTTTTCATCATCAGAATACTTTTTCGCAAGCTTTTTAAAATCTTCTCCATCTTTTAACTTATCAATTACTTCATTAGCTTTCTTTAAAGCCGCTTCTTCAGCTTCAGCCTTTTCTGTTTCACTAGCGTCGTCCTTAACATTTAAAGTAATTAAAATATGACTAGCCTTAACATCACCATAAATATTTTCATTATAATACTTCTTTATTTCACTATCAGTTAAATGCTTTTTAACATAATCTTCTACAGCTTCATTTCTCTTATACTCTAAAGATAACGCTTCTTTTAATTTTTTTTCACTTTCAACGCCAAATGATTGCCTTAAAATTAACTTATAATTGTCTTCATCACTACCATAAGTACTTTTTATTTGGTCAATTTGACTTTGTACTTGTTCTTCTTCCTCATCATCAGTTTCATACTTCTTATCAAATAAAGTATGATCAATACTATCAATTATTCTTGAAATATTATCTTCCTTAATATCTTCATAATATTCATTAGCGCTTATTTTTCCACCTTTAACTGATACAACAACGCCACTTCCCTTTTTTAATTCAATTTTTTTACCACATCCAGTACTAACAAGTAATAATCCTAAAATCATTACTAATAAAATGTATTTTTTCTTCATAATTTTTCCTCCTATACCTAATTATAATAACAAAAAATTATGATTAAAGCAATAAAATATGATTTTGAGTTTCGGTTTTTTACAAAAAAATTTGAACAAATTTAATTTTGAATTAAATCGTAGAGATATTTTTAATAATT
>CANQST010000027.1 GCA_947626595.1 uncultured Bacilli bacterium
GATACACAACAAACAAAAAATGAGCTAGCCCTTATTCCATATAGGTTTGCTCATTTTTACTGCCAAAGTCAAGTTATATTTAAAGTATAGCACAACCTTTTTTTAATTAAAAGAAAATTTTTAGAAAAAGAAAAAGGACTGTAAAGTCCCTTCAAGTCATTTTTTATTATTTAGCAGTCGTATCTTGTCCATAAACAAATGCTAGGTCACTTAATGTAACTGTTACTTCGTCTGCAGGTAATTTAGTGGTTTTTGTTACATTGTATTCAATAACAATATTAATTGGTTTAGTTCCAGTAGTTGCAGGTAATTTTTTATCAGTTGGTAAAGTACCAGCAGTTACATCGTCACCACCATAAGTAACTGAGAAATCTAGATTTCCATTAGAACCATCACCATCAGTTCCACAAATTAGTTGTGCATCATCTTCAGCAAAAGCACCTGTACCTTCACAGCTAACGCCTAATTTAGTTATAGACGTCAATTCTGCGGCAATATCTCCTTTATTTACAGCGTTCAATGTGATTGTTGCCTTATCTCCTGGTTTTTTAAGAGTTACTTCCAAATCACTTACTGTTGTACTATTTTCAGTTAGTGTATAAGTATTAACTGTAGCAGTTCCTGCAGTTTCATAACCTGTTCCAGCCTTTTCTAATTCAATTTGCCAATTAGCTTTCTCTACTGTTGCTGTACCGCTTATTTTTAAGCTTGCAGATAATGTTGCATATGCTACTGATAAGCATAGTACTGCTACGCATAATGCTATAGCTGTAATAATTTTAAATGACCTGTTTTCTCTATTATTGTTTTGTTGCATTTTTTTCTCCTCCTTTATTGTAATTCCAGTATAGCACACTAATTTTTTATTTAAAAGAGTTTTTTTACAACTTTACAGCATTATTGACAAATTATTTTCCTTTAGATGTTTTTTTACTATAGAAATCATTTAATTCATATAGTCTTATAGTAGCTTCTTTTTCTAAGGCTTTTAACTGTTTTCCCATATATTCTAATTCTTTTTGTCTTAAGTATTCTCTATATCTACTTTTTATTTCTACTTTAAATCTTTCTATTTGGTTTAATGCTTCTCTAAAGCTTTCTCCACTATCGTCATCACTTATTAATAATTCGGTAAGTAATTCTATTAACTTATTATATTTTTTACAAACTTTTTTATATACTAAGGGATGAGCTAGTTTCTTAGATGTAACTTTTATATTAGATACTAGGAAATTTTCTATAAATAAATTCTTTTTAGTCATTACAATACCATTAATATTTTGTAATTCTTCTTTATCTATAAGTTTATATTTACATTTATTCTTTACAACTACATACATATAAAACACCTACTTTTCTAATAAATCTGGTCTTATTTGTTTTGTTTTCTTTAGACTTTCTTCATATCTATATTTTTTTATTTGTTCATGATTTCCTGATAATAATACTTCTGGTACTTCTAAACCTTTATAAATCCTTGGTTTAGTATAGGTAGGATAATCTAATAAATTATTATTAAATGAGTCTTCTATATGACTTTCTTCATTAATAACTCCTGGTAGTAATCTAACTATACTATCTACTAGGACCATAGAGGGAATTTCTCCTCCTGTTAGGACATAGTCTCCTATACTTATTTGTAAGTCTGCTATAGTAGTTATTCTTTCGTCAAATCCTTCATAATGACCACATATAATTATTAAATGTTTTTCTTTAGATAAATCATAAGCCATTTTTTGTTTATATACATTACCACTAGGGGTAAGTAGTATTACTTTAGAATAATCTTTTCTTAAATCTTCTACAGCATCAAATATAGGTTGAGGTGTAAGGACCATACCAGCTCCTCCTCCATAAGGGGTATCATCTACTTTCTTATGGGAATCTAATGAGTAGTCTCTAAAGTTATGAATATTTATAACTACTTTATCTAATTCTTTAGCTCTTTTAATAATAGATTGTTCAAATATAGTATTAAACATTTCTGGGAAAAGGGTTAATATATCTATAATCAATTATATCACCTCTATTATAAGTTCTTGTTTTTCTTTATCTATTTTTATTATTTGGGGAGAATTAAAGGGTATTAGTATTTCTTTATCTAGTAGTATTCTTAGTATTTTATTAGTACTACTGGCATAAAATATTTCTTTTATTATTCCTATTTTCTTATCTTTTGTCAATACTTTATAATTAATTAAATCACTATCTAGTACTTCATTATCTTTTAATAATAATTTATTTTTATCATAATAGACATCTTTATTCATTAAGAATAATACTTCATTTATATTAGTGAAATTATTTAGAGTAATCATATCAAAGTTTTTATGTTTTCTATAAGTTTTTATTATATAGGCTTTATTATCTATATAAATAGTATTATCTATTGTAAATATTTGATTTTTATAAGGAAAGTTAGATATAATTCTTATTTCTCCTTTAATACCATGAGTATTAACAATACGTCCTATTTTAATTAATTCCATTTATTTACCCCCTAATTCATATAAAATAATACTAGTCGCTACTGATACGTTTAAGCTTTCAACACCTTTATTCATAGGAATATAAATATTTTTATCACAAAGTTCTTGATACTTAGTATTAACTCCATTACCTTCATTACCTACTATTAAAGCATAAGAAGTGGTATTTATATCTTTAATACTTATACCATTATTAACATTAGTTCCATATAAGGGAATATTTTTTTCTTTAATTATAGAAATAGCTTTTTCTAAATCCATTCTTACAATATTTAAATAATTATAAATGCCTTGGGTTGCTCGTAATACTTTACTATTATATAAATCAACAGTATCATTGGATAAAACTAAAGTATCGATATTAAAAGCTTTACTACTTCTAATAATAGTTCCTAAATTACCTGGATCTTGAATATTATCTAATAGTAAAATCTTTTCACCTATAATTTCATTACTTATATTCTTATGACATAGTCCAATAACTTTAGGAGGTGTTTCTAAAGAAGATAATTTTTTCATAATTTCATTAGTAACTAAAGTTACTTTTATATCTATATTATCTTTAGGCATAGTAGTTAGAAATATTTCTTTTAAAGTTTTACTTTTATAACACTCTTTTAGTAAGTGTTCTCCTTCTACTAAATATTCATTATTTAAATCACGAAATTTTTTTTGTTTTAATTTTAATAAATATTTTATTTTAGAATTAGTAGTACTAGTAATAATCATTTAAAAGTCCCTCATTTCTTTTCTATATTTCTTATAATCAGGCATATTTTCTTCTACTAAAGACCAAAAGTTACTAGAATGATCTGGATATATCAAATGACTCAATTCATGAATAATAACGTAATCTAGGAATTTAGTATCTCTTTTTATTAATTCTAAGTTTATAGTAATAATATGAGTTTTAATATTACAAACACCCCAACGAGTAGTCATTTTTCTAATACGTAGAGTTGGTTTAGGTATTTTTCTAGTAAAGTTTTGATATGAATTTAATAAGTGTTCTTCAAAGAGGGGTTTAGCTTGTTTCTTATACCAAGCATATATATCAAAGTCTTCTTTTATATAGACTTTATCTTCTTTAAAGATAGGTGTTTTAGTATCTAAGTAGATAATATCATACTTTTTACCTAGATAATTAAAACCAGTATTATTTTGTCTTTTCTTATTAATGGAATCTATCATAGATAAAATTTTATCTTCATTTTGATTAAGTAATTTTTCAATATAATGGGTTGTGGTAAAGATAGATGTTGTTACTTTTATGTCTAAGTCTTTAGTAACTCTAATATAAGTATTTTTATTTGTTCTTTTCTTTTCTATAATAACGTTATAGGAATTATTATTAATTTTAAAGTGCATAGTACAACCACCTCTTTTATTGTAGCAAATTATATCGAAAAAAAAAAGACTTATCTTTTGTTTGTATAGGAAAGTCTTACTATATCATATAACAAATCATACTTGTTATTATAGTTATTTTTAATATCATTTAGTAGTAATTGATATTTTTCTTGTAAAGTTTTATTGTCTTTTTCAAATACTTCTTCATAATAGTATAAGATTTTATCAAAGTTTTTATCTTTATATGAGGAAGTTATTTCTTTAAGTAGATATTTTCTTTTAAATTGTTCTTGTCTTGTTAAAAAGGTTTCTTTAGGGTATTTATCTAGTTTTTGATAGGAAATTGTTTCTTCTTCTAGATTAGTTGTTTCCATAATAATATCGTCTTCTTCGTCTAAAAGAAGAGAGCTTTTGGCAATTACTTCTCCTGTTTCTAGAAATTCAAAGGCTATTACTTTATTCATGTCGGTAAATAGACAGGCGTATTTTAAAGTGTTTTTACCTTTATATAGAGTGGTTTTGTCTTCTATTCTTAGAAGGAATGATTTATCTACTTTTATTTTGTAGTTTAGGAAATCTTTAAGGGTATTAGTAGAAACTTTAAAGAGATAAATTTTTTTAATATGTTCTAGGGTATCTTCAGAACTCCATTCGTAAAAGTCAATTAGATTATCATTATCTAAAAAGTTAAGTAATATATCATATATACAAGTCATTTTTTCTTATCCTTTCTTAATGAGTAAAATTTCTATTATAAGGCCTATTATAAATAAGTATATTTCATATCTTGTGAAAATAAATTCTATATACTCATATATATTATACCCAAAGGAAAATAGATTTATGTATATAATTAGATAAGAGAAGCCAAAGACCATGAATAAAAATGATATAAACATGATAATAAAACGTGATATCATAGTATATTGTATTTTGAATAGGTAATAAAAATGACTACTATTGTGGGACTTTTATTTGACATTTTGTTTATTCAGTAGTATATTATTAGGTATAAAAGTTGATATCCAGCTGTGCCTCTTAATTGAAGGCTCGACAGCGTCGTTAACTTTTCTCTTTATAAATATCACAAGGGTATTAAATATTGAAAGAAGGGATGTGAAAAAATGGAACATAACAAATTAGAAGCAATTACTAATCTATTTGAGGGTAAAGAAATAAGAAGTGTTTGGGATAGCGAAAAAGAAGATTATTATTTTAGTGTCGTTGATGTAATTTCAGTGTTGACTGATAGTAGAGATGCTAGTGATTATTGGACTACTCTCAAAAGAAGATTAACTAATGATGAAGGAAGTGAACTTCCGACAAATTGTCGGAGTTTGAAATTCAAAGCAAAAGATGGAAAAATGAGAAATACCGACACTTTAGATACCAAAGGAATTTTAAGACTAATTGAATCAGTTCCTTCGCCAAAAGCAGAACCATTTAAGGTCTGGCTTGCTAATTTAGGTAGTGAAAGAATTGATGAAGTATTCGATCCTGAAATTGCCATTAATCGAGCTGTTAATTATTATAGAAGATTAGGTTACAGTGATGAATGGATTAAAAAAAGACTAAACGGAATTGTTGATAGATTTAAACTAACTGATATATGGAAAGATGGTGGCATTGAAAAACCTGTAGAATATGCTATGCTTACTAACGAAATATATAAAGGTTGGTCTGGTATGAAAGCATCAGAATATAAAGCATATAAAGGCATAAGAAAAGAAAGTTTGAGAGATAATATGACGGATATAGAAGTTATT
Source organism: uncultured Bacilli bacterium (assembly GCA_947626595.1). Lineage (GTDB taxonomy): Bacteria > Bacillota_I > Bacilli_A > RF39 > UBA660 > CANRGD01. Next base: position 5,606 of record CANQST010000027.1, read on the forward strand.
CTCACTGATTTAGGAGAAGTTGCTACTCGTGATATAGCAACAACTGAACATCCACAAGGATTTAGTGAAAATATGAAAGTTGCTGCACGAGGTGGACAAGTTGCTAATGATGCGAGAATTTCATACGAACAAGCAACTAAAAAATCAGCAATATCAAATAAAAATGCACTTAACTACCAATATAAAGATGAAACCAGACAAATTGAAGATAAATAATTAAATTTCAGTTGTTGGAAAATTTGCAATAACTTAAAACAATAACTAAAAAATGAAAAAATATAGGTTGTGTTAGAGCACACCTTGCAAATTCCTTATAAATAATGGTAATTCGTTTTAGTATACTCTGTAGCTTTAACAATTAAGTCAACTAAATCATGTGATACTTTAGAGTTATCTAATAGTCCCTTTTTCATTACTTGATTATAAACATTTTTCTTTTCTAAACTATAATTGTTGTCTATGCTTTGAATAAATCTATTATTTTTTATATCAATATTGTTAGGTACGATGCATTGTGGGATTTTTATTGTGGAATTTTCATTTGACATTTTGTTCTTTTTGTGATACATTATTAGACATAAGAGGAATACCTATCGATTCAGTCGCAGTAAGTACACTTACTGGTGAACTGATATGGGTATTCCTTTTTAGCTGTGTTATATCATAAAACATTCTCTTATTTCCATTTTTAGCAATATTAACTAATCCAGTGTATGTTTTATCTGCTATTTTAAACGACGTTTCATAATAATCCCATCCATCTTTAGCAAAACTGTGTCTTCCATCGTCAGCATGTGAGTACCTATATTTTGAAATTTTTAGAAGATTATCTAATTCCGTTGATGCTTTTATTTTTGAATTTCTATCTGCTCCTGGTAATGCTTTTTTGGGATAAGTATATTCATTTGCACTCTTTTTAGTAACTGTTGCTCTATCATTACCAACAGATAATTCTTTTCCTCTAAAGTTATCTAATATATACTGCTTAGCAATTCTAACTTGTTCAGACTGGGATTTGCCTTTAAAAATATCTTGGTCTGTATCTATGCTAACAAATTGCTCCCCATTGGTATCTACTGCAATACTATATAATTCTTTTGTATTCTTATCTTTAACTTTTTCCAAAGCTTCTGTATTGGCTTTATCAAAAATATACTTTGCATTTTCTAGTAATCTTTTTTCAATACTTCCTGCTGTTACTAAGTTATATAAATGTTTAAGAAATTCATATACTCTTGTAAATAATCCATAATCTTTAGCATGCAAATTATCAACAAATTCTTGATCTGTGAAAATATAATCACCAACTAAATCAGCTGTTAACTCTTGATTTATATTTACATTACTTCCTTTATAAATATTTTCTAATTGCCTTCTTCTTTGATTATACTCACCTTTTTGTTTTGCTAGTTTAAACACTGCTCTTTGCAAGCTTTTATAGGCCTTAGTTTCTTGAAATAAGTGGGTTATTTCATGACCAACGATTATATTTAAAGTTTTTGGTGAGTTTACATTAATAGTAATACCGTCTTGATTTTGAAAACCATTTATGGTCACATTGGTATTTATTTTCTGGTTTATTAAATTGTTGTATTGAGCTTCTAGTTCTTGATTACAAACTAAATGGTAACTTGTTTTTGTATACTCTGCAGCTTTAACGATTAAGTCAACTAAATCATGTGATACTTTAGAGTTATCTAATAGTCCCTTTTCCATTACTTGATTATAAATATTTTTCTTTTCTAAACTATAATTGCTGTCTATACTTTGAATAAATCTATTATTTTTTATATCAATATTGTTAGGTACGATGCATTTGACATTTTGATTAGATTGTCTTATATTTTTTGCGGTCAACGTGTTAATGGGGTTTGGCAATCGTAGCCTCTGTCCATTAGTACGTTGTTTTTTTGTTTTATAAAACTTTCCCATGTATTAAATTTTCCCCTTTCAGAAAGTAATGAAAAAGAGTTTAACACAATAGGAAAAATAATGCAAATGAGGAAATTTATTAAATTTAAGAGCTTTTTTACTTCAATTTATATAAAGCTTATAAAGAAGTTATTGAAAAGAAAAAATTCGAATTAAAATTAATCCGAATTTAATAAATTTGAAGAAATTTCTAAAATTTAATTTTTTTACTTTTCTTCAACTGGTTCCATATAAACAACACTCATATTAGAAAAGTCTATTTTTTTAACTAACTTATTTATTTCAGTTATACTTAACTTTTTAATTAATTCTACTTTATTAGGAATAACTTTTCTATATTTAATTAAATCGTCAAATAAATTGCCAACTGTTGCGTCAATATTATCTATCATTTTAACTTCGTTAGCAATCCAAACTTTCTTTAGACGATTAAAGGCTTCTTCACTAATTACTAAGTCATTTAATTCATATTTTATTTCTTCTAATAATTTTTCTTTATCATTAGTAGAAGCCATTATATAGAAGATACGATATTTATCATATGTTTCCCATTCCATATAAAAATTATTTATTAATTTTTCATTATGAGCTCTTTCTCTAAATTCTGAAGAGTTTCCAAAAATAATAGTAGTAATCATATTTAAATATAAGTCTAAAGTTAAATCGTCCATCTTTAAATTACTTATATCAATTTTTAAACCTACTCCTAGTTTATCTACTTTAATATTACCAGTTATTTTATCTTCTTTTACTCTAATAGTTTCTTCTTCTTTAGGAAGTTTTATATTAGGTAGTTTTTTATCTTTAATATCCCCTACTTCTTCTTTAATTATTTTAATACTTTCTTCTACATCAAAGTTTCCTACTATTAAGATAAACATATTACTAGGAGTATAGAAATTATCATAGCATAAATATAAATCTTCTTTAGTTATTTCTTTTATATCTTTGATTGAACCACCTATATCTATACGTCTTGGACTTTTATGAAAGATATTTTCTCTTAGGCGCATTTCTAATTGAAAGTCTGGTATATCTTCATACATTTTTAATTCTTCGGCAATTATACCTTTTTCTTTTTCAACATTTTTATCAGTATAGTATGGCTCATTAACAAATTTTAATAAATATCTTAGATTTCTACTAAATTCTTTATTACCATAACAAATATAATTAGTATATTCATAACTAGTTGAAGCATTAGAACCTGTTCCACTTTCAGCGAAGTAACTAAATGGATCAACACCATCAGCTTGTTCAAACATTTTATGTTCTAGGAAGTGAGCTATACCATTTGGTACTTGGTAATCTTTTTTATTAACAGTAAAATTAGTAATATCAGCACCAAAGTAAGTTCCATAATTAATAAAATAATTTTTCTTATTGGAAAATGGTAATAAAACTACTTTTAAGCCATTATCTAAATCTTCTTCGTAACAACTTACATCTAAGTTTTTTAATTTAATCTCTTTCATTTTTTACCCCTTCCAAACAAAATACAGTGTCCATTTTTACTTTTTTAGCTACTTTGATAATATCTCTTTTAGTACAAGTAAGCATCTTTTTTCTTTTTTCTTCGAAATCGTCAGTACCTAGTAATTCCATCATTAAATAATTATCAATAATACTACTTTCATTTTCTAACATCTCATCTAAGGCTGTTAAGTAGTACTCTTTAGCAATTTTAATATCTTTTTCACTGAATTTACCTTTTTTCATATCTTGCATATTACTATCTATTAAGTCAAGACATTTTTTATAACTTTCTTTATCTATACCAGCCATAATAATTAGTAAATTATCTAATTTATTAGCAACTGAGTTAATAGTATAACATAAAGAGTTTTCTTCTCTTACATTTTTAAATAGTTTGGAGTCACTACCACTACCTAGTATGATGTTATATAAAGTAAGGGGATAAAATCTTTCATATGGACTAAGAGATGTTGTGACGTTACAGATAGCTAGTTTACTTTGAGAGTTATCAATACTTTCTTTAGCGAATAGTCTTTTCTTACGTAACTTACTATCTATAATATAAGGAACTTTTTTTCTTTTTACAGTTTTAAATTTAAAGTATTTTTTAATTAAAGGTACTATTTCTTCTTCAGTAACATCTCCTACTACAAATATATCGACAAAGTCTTTAGTAAGCATTTTTAAATAATACTTATATAAGTTTTCTTCAGTTATTTTTTCTAGGTCTTCTAGGTAACCAAGCATTCTATAACTAATAGGAGATGTTTTAGAGTAAGCTTCAGCCATGCGCATTAAACTGTAACTAGAAGCATCTTCTTTAGCGGAGTTAATATTATTAGTAGCGCTTATCTTTACTATATCTAGTTTATCTTTCTTAAATCTATTATTAGAGACATCGGGATTAAAGATTATATCACTTAAAAATTTAAGACTTTCTTCGAAGTTACCTTCTTCAGTATATTTATCATTTAATAGGGATAAATGAAAATTAGTAAGAATATAATTACCTAGTCTATTATTAGTTGTTTCAATAGTAGCGGCATATAAGTCTTGACATTTAATAGTTAGTTTTCTTTTACTATCATAGTTTTTAGAAGACTGCATAAACATATCACATAAAACATTTCTAATGGTAATTTCTTCTTTAATAATAGGACTATGAAAAACTAGACGAATATTTATAGTTTTAAATTTATCTGTTTTTATGATGTGTAAGTTATATGAAGCTAAATCTTTTTTTATGTATTCCATAATAACCTTCTTTCTATAGACATGAATTAAGTGCTAAAGTAATCATTTCATTTAATGACTTTTCTCTATCTTCACTAGAAAGACTATCTTTATCATATAAAGAGTCAACGACAGTCATTAGACAAGTAGCTTCTTTATTAAGTAGTTTAGCAATATAAAATAAAGCAAATGATTCCATTTCAACGGCTAAGTAGTCACCTTCGAAGTTACTTCTAAATTGATTAATATCAACACAGTATAAGTCAAATACATCACTAGTAATAGTTTTACCTACTTTTAGAGAAATATTCATAAGATTAGCGGTTTTTATTATTTTTTCATTTAATGAAGGAGTTGAATTAACAAATGATAAATCTTCTGTTCCTAAGAGATATGGAAAATATGTTTTGGAGTAACTTCCGGTTGATAAAATTATATCTCGTAGTTTTATATCTTTATTGAAACTGCCTGATGTTCCGATACGAATTATTTTTTTTACGTCATAGAATTTAAATAATTCATAGGAATAAATACCAATACTAGGTATACCCATACCTGATGCGAAAACAGTTATTCTTTTTCCTTTATAAAAACCAGTATAGGCAAACATGTTACGAGTGGTGTTAACTAGTTTCGCATCTGTTAAAAATTCTTCGGCAATATATTTAGCGCGTAATGGATCTCCGGGCATTAATACTACTTCAGCAATATCTTCTTTTTTACTTTCAATGTGGGCTGTTGCCATAATAAACACTTCCTTTTATTTAATTATATCAGTGAAAAGAAAAAAGAACAATGTGTTCTTAATTAGTTTGTTTAGATTTTGTAAAGTTCCTTGTTATGGCAATTATAACTGATGTAAGTTCAATTAGAGTTGATATAAAGCCAAAAAGAGCTTTATATTTTATATTGTAAATGATAAATAATAAACAGGATAATACTTCTATATATCTAATTATTTTAATATTATCTTGAAAAACAGCTATACTAAAGAAGATAACGGCTAAAGATGGGAGTATGCTATAGATGTTTTCATATGAATAAATAGTTAAAATAATCATAATAGAGATAATTACTATTAATGATAGAATACTTTTACTTTTATTAAAGATTATATTTCTAATTAGAGTTACTATATTCATTAATGAACCAGTAAAGGCTTTTAGAAAAAAGTATTGTAATGCAAAGAAGAGACTTGATAAGACTTGTAATCTTAAAAGCTCTTCTTTTTTATTTTTCTGCAGACTAATTACTAAAATAATTAGGGCTATTACACCAAAGAATTGTCCTAAAAGAAAGGAAGTTTTCATATTTATCTTATTTTACCTAATTGCATATTTTGATATCTTTCAAACTTAGTTGGTTCAATTCCACAGACAGTAACTTTTTCTTCAAAATCAACATCTTCTTTGTGAAGAGGAAGACCTAAGCGTGATAATCTTTGAAAAGCATTAGTATCTTCAATAGGTGTTCCTAGAGCTAGTTCGTCTTTTACTTCTTTAGTACTTAGAAATCTAGAAATAGTCATACATTCTTCAGATATTTCATTATTGGAAAGTAAGATGTATGATGCATTTTCTTTACTTTCAAAGGCTACTTCTCTAGCGTCAATAGTTCCAGCCATGCAGTTATCTCCAAAGGAAGATGTTACTTCTGATAATAGATATTTTTTATCATTGGCACTGTAAAGACCTAGTAGTCTTCCTGATACATTGAAGTTATATTTTGTACCCATAGCTTCCCAGCCGGTATAATTATCACTTAAGCTTTTGTTATAACCAAATTCTACTATAGTTTCCATATCTTTCTACCTCCTACTATAAATATATCATATCTTTTTATTTATTTAAAGAAGTTTTTTAATGAGGGCATCTACTCCTTTTTCTAAGTCTTGATAAGCTTCTTCAAAGTTATGAGTATACCAAGGGTCTTTTATTTCTCTATCTAGAAGTAATTGTATTTTTCCTTGATAATCATTTTCAAAAATATTATGCATACATCTTATATTATAATAGTCCATTCCAATAAAGTAGTCATATTTTTCATAATCTTCTTTTTTTAGTTTTTGGGCTTGATGCTTAGTAAAGGGAATATTTTTCTTGCTTAGAATAGCTTTGGCTTGAGGATGCATATCATTACCATCTTCTTCATTAGATGTAGCTTTAGAAGATACTACTATTTTATTTTCTAGGCTAAGTCTTTTTAACTTTTCTTGCATTATAAACATAGCCATTGGAGAACGACATATATTACCTAGACAGACAAAGCAAATCTTTATCATTAAAGACCTCCCTAAATTTATTATCAATTATTGAGTATAAGTAACATTTTACTTCTTTTTTAGTTTTCTTTTCAATAAATTCACGGTAACCATTTAATTGTTTATCATAAGCAGCATCTTCAATATTTTTTAATTTATAATCAATAATTATCATTTCTTTTTCTTTTTCGATAAGTAAATCTATTATACCATGAGAAAGAGTACTATCTTCATAGAAGAATTCATATTCTTTATACATTTTATTATTTATATTTTCTTTTATTAAAGGAGTATTTAAAAAGTCTTTTATTTTATTAATTATCTTTTCTTCTATATTAAAGGAAGAAAAGTATGGTTTAGTAAAGTCTATTTCTTCTAATACTTTATGAACATCTTCACCAAATTTCATTACTTCTTTTTCTTCTTTAGTAATTAAGTGAGTTTCTTTAGAATAGTGAGTGTTTTCTATTTCTTCATATTCTATATGGTCTTCTTCGACAATTAGTTTTTCATTAGTAGGAGTAATATTTATTTTTTTATTAATATTTTTATAGTCTTCATTTACTTCTACTTCACTTACTTTGATATATTTTTCTAATTTTGGATAAATACTTCTTAATATAGAATAGAAAGTATCATATTTATATTTTTCATAAGAGTTAACAGTATCACTTTCTTTTTCTTCAATAGTTTTAGTTACTATAATCATTTTTTCTCTAGCTCTTGTCATAGCGACATATAGAAGTCTTATTTTCTCGGCTATTTCTTCTTTTCTAGTAGTATTTTTTAGTAGCGTTTTAACAATAGTATCTTTGTAGTAACCATCTACTTTAGGTAGAATAATACCATACTTATTATCAAAGATAATTCTATCTTTTAATTCACTTAGATTAAATTTATTAGAAAAACCAGCAAAGTAACATATAGGGTATTCTAGACCTTTTGATTTATGAATAGTCATAATTCTAACGGAATTATTTAAGTCTTCTTTATGGTCAAATTTTAAGTCTAAGGACTTATCAAATAATTCGTCTAAGTAATCAGCAAAGTCATAGATAGTTTTTCCTGTTTCTTCATATTCTTTTACTAAATTATAAATATATTCTTCTCTTATTCGTAAGGAGTTAATATTTCCTAAAGAAATAAGGGCTTCGTCATAATTTAATTCTTCTAAGATATAGTATAAGTATTCACTTGGAGAAAGGGTATCTAGTAGTGATACTAGATTAAGACATTTCTTATAGATAGGTGTTTCTTTAAAGGTATCATTTACAAATACTTCGTAGAGTTCATTATCAGTCATTTTAAATAAGAAACTTCTTGAAAGAGAAGCAAAACTATATTTAAAGGACATAGTATAGTCATTATTCTTTATACAAATTAATAGACGTAAGAGATTTTTTATTACTAATAAATCATTATCTTTACCTAGTTTTTCTTCTCTTAAGATACTTAGGGGTATTTTTAAATATTCAAATATTTTTTTGTATAGATCAAAGCTTTTTCCTTTATCTATTAGAATAACAAAATCACTATAAGTAGCTTTTCTTAATACTTTTTTATCTTTATCATATACTTCTAAGTTACTATCTATTTTATTTTTAATATCACTTCCTATGATAAAGGCTTCTAATTCGTCTTTCTTGCCACTTTTAATATTATCTTTATAAGTATATATTTCTATATTATTATCTGTTTTATTATTATATTTTTCTTTATAGTCAGTAAAACCAAAGACCATTTTATGGGATTTTTTATAATCAGCTCCTCCTATTTCTTCATCCATGATAGAAGAAAAAATCATATTTATATTATTTAATACTTCGTCTCTGGAACGGAAGTTTTCTAGTAAGTCTATTTTTACTCCTAAAGAGGAATTAGTGTAAGTATCATATTTATTTTTAAATATATATGGATTAGCATTTCTAAAGCGATAAATAGATTGTTTTATATCTCCTACCATATAGACATTATTATTTTCAATTAAAGAAATAAATTTTTCTTGTATATCAGATGTATCTTGATACTCATCAACTAGTATTTCTTGGAAACTAGAACTTACTTCTTTTCTTACATCTTCATTTTCTACTATAACATCAATAGCCATTTTACTTATATCATTAAAAGTATAGAAATTATTTTCTTTTTTAAAAGTAGTTAGTTCTTTATCTAGTTGTTTTAGAATTTTTATTAAGTGTTCCGTTTCTTCTTTAGTGGAATATATTTCTTCTTTTATTTCTTCTTCATTAGAATAAATAGTTAAGTCTTTTAATTCTTTATTAAGAGAAGTTAATTCTTCTTTTATTTTCTTAGCTTCTTCAGGGGAATTTCTAGGTAGAGGTTTTAATCTATCAAGAATATTATTTTTTATTTCTAAGTAGTTTTTACTATTAATTAGATTATCTAAATACTTATTTATTTCTTCAATATAATTACTATCTAAGTAAAGACTTAATTCTTTAGTAATATCTAGCATTTGTCTTATTTTTTCTTTTAGAACATTAAAGTATTCTTTTAGTAGTTTATTAATATTTTCTTCATTATAATAATTATCTATATAGTTATCTAAGTAGTTTGATTTATCATATTTTAATTCTAATTTTTCATATATATTTAAGATATATGTTTTTAGTTTTTCGTCATCTTTAAGACAGAAATTATTTATAAGTTTTAAGAACGATTTTTGAGGAGATAGATAATTATCATTCATAATTTTTTCTAGTATTTTTTTCTTTTCAAAATTAATTAGTAATTCATTAGTAATAGATATATCATTAGAAATATTTAATTTAGTATGATATTTTTTTACTAGGGCTAAGGAATAGGCATCAAAGGTAGTGATATAGGCACTTTCAATTAAATTAGCTTCATTAGTTAAGTTTTCTTCTAGTAGTTTATTTCTAATACGTTCTTTCATTTCAGCAGCGGCAGCTTTAGTAAAGGTTAAGACTAATAGTTCATTTATATGGATACCTGATTTTACTTTACGTAGGACACGTTCAGATAAAACAGCGGTTTTACCGGAACCAGCTCCAGCGGAAACAATAATATTAGTTCCTTCTAAGTCAATAGCTTTTTGTTGATTAATTGTCCACATACTAAACCTCCTCTAGAAAAGATAAGTCTTCTACTTTATCTAAGTAAATAGTATCTTTATCTTTTTTAAAGCAAACATCTTGATAAGTACACTTTTTACAAGCATCTTCTAATAAGTTATAATTTTTAGGGTTAATAGAAAATTCTCCTTTAAGGATTAAGTCTACTTTATTATCTATTTCTTTCTTAGTATATTTTACTAGATTATACATTAAATCATTAGATATAACTTTATTTTTATAGTAGTAGCTAAAGCCTTTATCATTATAACTTAGACTTTTAATTAATTTACTTTCTTCATATGTTGTATCAAATCTTTTTAAAATATCAATATTATCTGTTGAGTAGCCATTTAAGTAATATCTTTCTTCTTTTTCTTTATCTAGTTTTAAACTCCAAGTTGGGTAATCAAATAAAATATTTTGATAGTATATTCCAGTAAAGATAGGATTATTAAAGACTTTGGAATAGTTAATTAAATATAAATATACTGGTAGTTGCATATGAAGACCATATTTTAAAGGAGTAATTGATGCATCTATTGAACCACTTTTATAGTCAATTATAGAAAAGTATACATCACTTACTTCTTGATAGAAGATAATCTTATCAATATAACCAACAAATTCAACAGCAATATCATTCCTGATAGGAACTTTTACTTCTTTTTCAAAAAGATAAGAATTATAATTAGTTAAGTTTTCTTGTTTTTTAATAATATCAATTAATTCATATAAGTCTTTTTTTATTCTAACTAGTAATATCTTTTCTTTTATAGTTAAGTCTCTTTTTTCTAAGTAGAGATTATATTCTTTTTCAAAATCAAAGTTAGGGTTTCTATATAAAGATAGGATTTTATGATATAAGTTACCTATAAATTGATAAAAAGCATCTTCATAGGTATTTAGTTTTAAAACATTAGATAGATAGTATTTAAAACTACATTCGTTATAAGTATTTAGTTTAGTGTAAGATAGTTTTAGGGGATAATCTAGGTGCTTTAGATAAGTATCATTATTTATTCCTGTAAAGGAATTATCATATGTTGAGTAGTTAATGTTATAGGTATTTAAAAGTTTATCTAGGTACTCATCTTTTTCTCCATATAGATTAAATTTATCTAACATTGTTGCGAGTCTTATCTTATTATAAATATTAGAGTATGTATAATTATCTTTCTTTACTGGTATTTCTTTTAGTTGTAACTCGTCTATTAGAAAAGATTTATAGTAGATAGAAAAAGAACTTCTTAGATGATATGAAAGGGATAAGTTTTTTATTCTACTTAGTAAATAGATTAAAGTATCTTTTCTTCTTTTATTTAAATAAGTAGTATTATATAGAGCTACTTCAGATTTAATATTATCTTCAATAAATGATAAATCATTTATTGTTTTAGGAAGAATATCTTGATTAAAGCCAATTACAAAGACATAGTCATTATCAGTAAAGATACTATTATAAAGATTAACTACATTAACGGCATTAACATATTTTTTACTAGGAAGAGTTAATTTCTTTAACTTTTCTTTTAAGAGAATATCTTTTTCTTTAGAATTAGGTATATCAACTAATTCATTTATAACTTGAACTATTTTTTTATTAATAAGGGGGTAATTATCATTTAATGTAGCATTTTCTAGGTAGTAAGAACAAGCAAGAGTACCATAAACTTTGTCTTTTATTTCTAAGTTTAAGGGTATTTTATAGAAAGAAAATATTTTTCTTAAGAGATAGTAATTATCTTCTTGAACATTAGTAAGATAAATATTATTAATAGGTATACCTTTTTTTAGTAGTTTTCTTATTTCAATAGCGATGTAGTTTATTTCTTCTTCTAGAGTTTCACATTTAATAACAGGAGTATCTATTTTACTTTCTTTTATATCTACTTTAAAATTAAGCATGTCTTCTTCATACTTTTCTAGTTCAAAGTAACCGTAAACAATAACTTTTCTTTGAGATAAAATATTTTTAAAGTTAGGGTTAAATTCTAGTAAGTTATTTTCTTGTAGTTCTTGTTTTAAGTTTTTTAGAAAGTTTAGTTTATTACTTTTATAGGTCTTATTTTCTATTACATATAAATTATCTAAGTAGACATTACAAACATCAATATGATAATTATATTTTTGCATTAAGTAAATTAGGGCTTCATTTCTTTTTATTTTGAAGAAATAATTATCTCTAAATTCTTCTTTAGTCATAAATTTAATATCAAATAATTTTTCTTGTAGAGATATTTCTCTTAAGATGTGTTCTTTTAAACTATTAGGACATACTATTAATAAATTATCTTCTAGCATTATATCACCTAGTTATATTGTACCAATTTTCTGACGAAAAGTCTTTAATTTACAAAAATTTATTTACAAAATAAGCACTTGAATTTATTAT
>CANQST010000028.1 GCA_947626595.1 uncultured Bacilli bacterium
CTAGCTTTTTTAGAAAAACTCCCCACCAGAGTACCTTTAAAGGGTTTTATTACTCCCCACTAGATTATCTAGAGCCACTAATCTTTTATACCAATAGTCTAAGCAAATTGTCTATTTACATTTTAATTAAATCTTCTTTTCTTAATAGTATATCCTAAACCTAAGCCACCTAGAAGTAATGTAGAAATTACTACAACTAAATTAATATCAGCCGTATTAGGAATTTCTTCTAATTCGTCACTTTCTCTTAATTTAGGAAAATTAAGATATAAAGTTAAATCATTATTCATTTCTCCTACTTCAAAGCTTTCTGGATCAACTTTATCACTTAACTCTTTGTCATAATATAACTCAATATTACTAAATTCTTCATCTGTTAATTCAGCAACACTTTTTAAATCATTGAAAAGTTCGTCTAATTCTTCTTTACTAAATCTATATCCTTTGCTTACTGTTTTATATACTTCATGTTTTCCATATACTAACATAAATTTATATGTAACCCTTGATAGATAAATAGTTACTTCAGTTACACCATCTTCCTTAGCAATCTCATTATCATATAGAGTAGCTAAATCTTCGTCTATATATAAACTATAATCTTCTCTACTAAGTCCTAATTCTTCTAATAAATCATCTACATAACTATCAGGAATTTTTCCATCAATTACTGGAACATCTTCATTAGTTTTAATATTATCATTATCTAATTTTACATTTAATGTAATATAAGGAATTATTTCTTTAGTATCACTATCTAAAATACTTCCAAAGTTTGATGGTTCTTGAAATTTAGCGGCAAACTGATTTACTCCTCTACGATAAGATAATTTAGTTATCCTTTTAGCAGGAATAACAGTACCACTTGCGTCCTTAACTCCTGTTGTACGAACAGTACAGTTACCTCTCCAAACTTCTACCTCTAAACTATCAATAGTACTTGTCTTTGCAGCAGTTCCTTCTGGCCAATAATAACCATTCCAAACAATAGAACCTCCTCCATTAATAACTATCTTACCACTTCCAAGTGTTGCGGTACCTAAAGCACTCATAACTTCAGCTGCTCCACCATTTATAGTTATTACAGATTTTTCTACGTTAGTTCCATCAGTTCCAGTACCAACAACGCCGCCTCTAATAGCTTGATAACTTGATTTATTAATAGTTATTTCACTACTTCCAACATTAGCGCCATCGCCACCGCCATATACATAGCCACCTTGTAACGTACCACCCACAATAGCGTCATATCCAACACTACCACCATTAATAGTGATATGAGCATCTTCTACTGTACCATTGCTTCCTTTACCACCAGCAAAGATATTAGTAACAGTTCCACCGTTAAATACTATACTACTACTTTCTACCGCAGCATTATTACTACCACCATAAACACTAACATCTCTACTATAATACTTATCAGAAACAACTTCTCCTTCAGTATCATAGACTGTAATATGAGCTCCACCAGTATATAAATAAGCGTTAACTATCTCTTCTGGTAACTCTTCAATTACAACCTTACCTCCATTACCAAATACTACTGAAGTACTATTATCCACTTTACTAGCCTCAGTAGATAAATCAAATGCTCTAACCATTGTACTTGGAACTAAAACTACACCAGCTATAAGCATTAAAACAAATAACATTTTCTTCTTCATTTTACTACTTCCTTCCTTACTTAAAATTTAATAGAAGAATTTCTCTATCATTACCAAAATTATACTCTTCATATTAAACTCTTGTCAAGAAAAAAATTATCATTTTTACCCCACCCCAATAGGGTATTATGTGATAAATTTTATTATAGAAAATACCACTTATTCTTTATATATCAAGCCATCATTAAAAAATAAATTTTTTCAAAAAAAAAGGAGTTATCTCCTTTAATAATTCTATGCTGGTTGAAATATAAAATCTCTATTCAAGTTGCCAATAGTAACAGCACTACTTGGAACAGCCGTTGCCGCACTATTAAATGTTATAGTAAGAGTGATTACTACATCTCCAGTTCCTTTAGATAAAGCTGCAATCTTTGAAAAATCTGTGGAATTGTTAATTACTGTACTTCCATACTTTACTTCATATGTAATTTGATTTTTTACTGTATCTGAAGCAGCTCCACTAAATGATAAGGCATCAGCTTTATGATCAACATCAGTTAATTTAGCATCAAATGTTCCATCGTTTTTAGCATGAACCGTTACTGTACAAGCATCTCCTGGTTTTACAAAGGTTGCAGTAACACCAGTAAGACTTGTACCCTCTATCGTTCCTGCTGAACAAGTCGCACTACCTGATTTAGTAGCCGATGCATCGCTTAAGAATACATGCCAATTTCCTGCTTGAACAGTACCCGTACCAGCAATTGATAAAGTACTACTAAGTATAGCATAAGCAACTGATAAACATAATACCGCAACGCATAAAACAGCAACCATAAGAACCTTTATTTGTCTATTACCTCTCAAAATAATTACCTCCTCTACTTATGATTTCATTTTACGCTTATTAAAATTCGTTTTCAACAACATGCAAAACAAGCTAGCCTTATGCTAGCTTGTTATTCTTCATATTTCGTTATATTTCAACATTTCTACTAAATGTCTACTTTTGTCAAACTACTTACTAATATAGTCTAATACTTCTTCTACGGTCTTAGAAAAATCTTTAAAATTAACATCAAAGTATCTTACTTTAAACTGATTGTTAAAGAAAGTATATTGCCTTTTAGCGTAATGTCTAGAGTTTTTCTTTATTTCTTCCTCTACTTCTTCAAGACTTTTTTCTTTAGTAAAATACTTATTAAATTCCTTATAACCAATCGCCGTATTTAAAACTCTTGATGTCTTATAATAGTCTTTTAAACTCTCTACTTCTTTTAATAATCCCTTATCAAACATTAAATCTACTCTTTTATTAATTCTTTCGTATAAATAATCTCTCTTAGTAGAAAGACCAATTATTTTATGAGGATATAAAGCTACATCTTTATTATTAGTAGATACATAGTTATTTTCTAATTTATTAAGAACTCTTACTAAACGTTGTCTATTATTTACATGAGGTAATTCTTCATTTGTATTAAAAGCCTTTATCTTATTAAGTATTTCTTCATTAGATAAATCTTCATAAAGGGAAGAATTTTTTTCTAAAGAAAAGTTATAGTCATATAAAAGAGCTTTTATATATAAACCAGTTCCTCCTACTATAATAATTCTTTTATTTTTCTTAGTTAACTCCTCTATTACCCTTCTAGCATCCTTCTGATAATTATAAACACTATAGTAATCATTAACACTACAAACATCAATTAAATGATGAGCTACTTCTTCTTGTTCTTCTTTACTTGCTTTAGCACTACCAATATTTAGATTTTTATAAATACTAACAGAGTCAGCATTAATAATTTCCGCATCTATCTTCTTGGCTAATTCAATACTTAACTTTGTTTTACCTACTCCCGTTGGTCCAACTATTACGATTATATCTTTCATATAACTTAATCTAAACTCCTTTTAAACATTTTTTCTAAATCATACTTAGTATAAGTAATAATAGTAGGTCTTCCATGCGGACAAGTAAAAGGATTTTCACATTTCCTTAATTCATTAAGCAAATATACTTGATCTTCATTAGATATATAATCATTAGCTTTAATAGACATCCTACAAGCCATAGTAGAAGCCATTCTCCAAACAAATTCGTCAAAATTAAATCCTTCTTTAGAAATAATTATATCAACTACTTTTCTTACACACTCTTCCGCTACATCTTCCTTAATCCAATTAGGATGGCTTCTTATAATAACCGTATTAATACCAAACTCTTCTACATTAAAACCATATTGTTCTAATATATTAAAATTCTCCTTTAAAATAATAAATTCATTAGCTGGTAATTCTATCTTAATTGGAACAAGTAAATCAATAATTATAACTTTCTCTTTCAAAGACTTTAAAACTTTTTCATAGTTAATTCTCTCGGCTGCGGCATGTTGATCAATTATATACATACCATCTTCATTCTCGGCAATTATATAAGTTAAGTAAACTATTCCTTTAGGTATCATTTCCTTAATACGATATTCTTCTTTAGGAATATCTTCTTCTATTTCTTCATTATCTTCTTCATATAAAGTATTATCTTCATTAATAGAAAAATCTAACTTTATTTCTTCATACTTAGGTTTTTCTTTTACCTCTTCTTTCATACTTTTTATTTGTTCTTTTACTTCATTAACTGAAGAAGTATCTCTAATAGAAGCACTTGGTATTAGAGTTAACTCTTTTAATTTATTAGTAATTGTTTTTAATACTAAATCTTTTAAAGTATCCATCTTAGAAAACTTAATATCCATTTTAGTAGGGTGAATATTAATATCAATTAGAATAGGATCTACATCTATATTTAAAACAATAATAGGAAATTTATCTTTAGGTATATAAGTATGATAAGCATCTACTATTACTTTATTTAATTCATTATTTCTAATTACTCTTCCATTTACTAAAGTAGTAATAGAACTTCTATTACTCTTAGTAACTTCTGGATAAGAAATATAACCATCTATATAATAATCGTCATTTTCTCCAGTAATTAAAGCCATTTTCTTAGTAACATCTACTCCATATATTTCATAAATTACTTTTAATAAATCACCACTTCCATCAGTACTTAGAAGAATTTTTTCATTATTTTCTAAAGTAAACTTAATATTAGGATAAGATAAAGCCATTTTATTTACATAGTCAATAATATTAGCAAGTTCAATATATAAGTTTTTTAAATACTTTAATCTAACTGGTGTATTATAAAAAAGATTTCTAACAGTAATAGTTGTTCCCTTCTGTAAATCACTTCTTTCTACTTTAAGATTTTCTCCTCCTTCTATTGTTAATAAAGTTCCCACTTCACCATTAGAAGTTTTTAAAGTAACATCAGAAACAGCCGCTATAGATGGAAGAGCTTCTCCTCTAAAACCTAAAGAAGATATATAGAATAAATCGTCTAATTTTTTCAACTTAGAAGTAGCATGTCTTAAAAAAGCTAGTTTAGCATCTTCTTCGTCCATACCAATACCATTATCACTAACAATAATCTCTTTAACGCCAGAATCAATTAATTTAATAGATATCTCACTACTTTCAGCATCTATCGCATTTTCTACTAACTCCTTAACAACATTCATGGTCTTTTCTACTACTTCACCAGCCGCTATCTTATTAGCTAAATTGTCATCCATTACTTGAATTTTACTCATTAATATACTTCTCCTTTAGGAAAAACTTTTGCTTCCAAATCTTTTCTACCGGGACATGATAGTACTACTCTATAAACAATATAATCAATTGGATCACACTCAATATCGGAAGGACAATCACTTGTTTTACCTTTCTTCTTATAAAAATAAACTGTTCCACCACATTCCTTATCTTTAACGATAGGATCAAGTGGCTTTTCTAAATATTCTTCTTCTACTAAAGTCGTAATAGAAACATTCTTTTCACCCGCTTTACCTACATCCATTGTCGTCTCTAACCCATTTTCTATTATATAACTTTCACAAGCTTCACTAGCCGATTTATAAATACTATCATATCCTTGTAATCTAGCCTTATCTAAATATTGTCCAACTGCTCCTATGGCGACGCCCGCCAAAATACCAAGTATCGCAATAACCGCTAATAACTCCACTAAAGAAAATCCTTTTTTATTCATACAACTCCACTCCTCACTATAATTCTTTTAAATAATTAAATAAATTAAGCGCAACATCGTCAGTTAAAACCTCTTTTAATTCTGAAAGAGAAGCTTCTTTCATTTTCTTTAAAGAACCAAATTTCTTTAATAATTCCTTTTTCCTAACATTACCTATTCCGGGAACTAAATCTAAAAGACTAGATAAAGCTCCTTTAGCTTTAATATTTCTATGATAAGTAATAGCGTATCTATGAACTTCTTCTTGTATTCTAGTTAAGAATAAGAATAAATTACTATTTTTATCTAGTTCTAACTTTTCTAAATTTTCATTAATTATATAATTAGTTTTATGCGTTTTATCTTTCGCAAGCCCAATAATAGGAATATTTAAATGTAATGAAGAAATAATCTCTTTCGCAACATTTACTTGCGAAACTCCTCCATCCATAACAATTAAATCAGGCTTTTCTAAATCTTCAATTAATACCTTATAATATCTTCGATAAAGAACTTCCCTCATAGCCAATATATCGTCTTTACTATCACTATTTATTTTAAATTTACGATATAAATTTTTACAAGGTAAAAAATCCTCAAAAACAACCATACCACCTACATAGAAAGTTCCAAATAAATGCGAATTATCAAAAGACTCCATCTTTGATACTTTATCTAACTTAAGTAATTCTTTTAACTCCTTAATAGCATTTAATCGTATTTCTTCGTCTTTCTTTAAAGTCTCCTCTTGTAAATCTATTTGTTCCTTAGCATTCTCCCTAGCTAAATCCAAAAGATTTTTAAGTTTACCGCGAAGAGGTTTTACTACTTTAATACTAAAGTAATTAGATAAAAGTTCATCATTTAAATTACTAGGTATTAATAATTCTTTAGGTAAAAGAGTTTTTTCATAAAATTTAATTAAATACTCTACAACAGCATCCTCTTCTTCCTCAATAGTTTGAATTATCTCATTATGTCTACCAAATAATCTTCCTTCTCTAATAAAAAATATTTCTATTGATAAATAATTCTTATCAGAATAGTAATTTACTAAATCAAAATTATAATTTTGATTTAAGTCCATCTTCTGTTTCTTTAAAGTTGTCTTAATATCTTCAAGCATATATTTTAATTCATTAGCTTTTTCATAATTTAAAGTATCACTAGCTTTATACATTTCTTCTTCTAACTTCTTAGTTATAATAGAAGCATCTCCCTTTAAAAACGAAATTATTTCTTTTTTCATTTTATCTATTACATCATTAGAAATATCTTTCGTACAGTAACCTAAACACTCATTTATATGATAATAAAGGCAAGGTTCTTTCTTTAGATGTTCACATTTTCTTAAAGGATATACTCTATTAATCATATTAACGGTTTTTCTTGCTGCTGTTGCATTAGGAAAAGGTCCATATAAATGATTTTTATTTTTTCTTCTTTTAACATTACGAACTATTTTTAAAGTAGGATATTTTTCATTAGTAAGTTCAATATAGGGATAACTCTTATCGTCTTTAAGTAAAATATTATATTTAGGATTATATTTCTTAATTAAAGTAATTTCTAGTAATAAAGACTCTAACTCTGAAGATGTAACAATATACTCAAAATCGTCAATATCTTCTACTAAAAGTCTTGTTTTACCAGTAACTGTACCAGTAAAATAACTCTTTAATCTATTCTTTAAGTTCTTAGCCTTACCAACATATATAATTACTCCATCTTTATTTTTCATTTGATAACTACCTGGTTTAGTAGGTACTAGCGCTAACTTTTCTTTAAAATTTTTCATATAATTATCAAGAAAAAATACCTTTATTGGTATTTTTCCATAGCTTTCATCATTTGATTTATTTGTTTCTCATTAGGTTTTCTACCCATCTGCATCATTAAAGCCTTAATCATATCACGATTAATTGGTGGGTTCTTCTTAAAATATTTTTTCATGTAACTACGAGCTGCGAAGAAACCTATTACTAAACCTATAACTAAACCAAATAGGACTCTTAATATATCCCATAACATAATAATCAACTCCCTAACTATATTTTACAAAATTTATGCAGATTAAACAAGTACTTTTTCGTCGATAAAGAAAAATTCTTTATTTTTAAAATCACAACAAAATAAATTTTTAGAATAATTACTTAAAAAGGAAAAGAAAAAAGAATAATCTTGTTCTAAAATAAGCTTTATATAAGATTTTTTTACTATTAAAGTACTTACTTCGTCTTTATATAAATCATTATAAATATGCCTATCTTTTCTCTTAAGATATGGTACTTTTCTATGTAATTTTATAAAAATATCTCTATCTAATTCTTCTTTATCAATACTAAGACTAAGAGAAGTAAAAAGATTATAACCATACCCTACTTCTTCTTTTTTTAAATAATAAATAGCTTTTAAAATATTAAAAAGTACTAAAGAATTATCTTTATATAAAGAAACATACTCTTCTTTTATTTTAAAGATAAAATAGACTTTCATAATATCACCATAAAAATGGTATCATTTATGAAAGTCTAATTATGTTTTATTTTAGTAAATTTTCTATCTTTTCTTCTAAAGTATCTATATCAAAACCAAACTTCTTATAAACATCTTCTTTTTTACCACTAGCACCAAACTTATCTAAAGTAATTAAATACTTATCATTAAAGATTAATTTTGACCAGCAATAAGAAGTAGATGTATCTATTACTATTTTTCTTATTTCAACTGGTAAGACTTCTTCTATATATGAAGCATCTTGTCTTAAAAATCTCTCTAAATTAGGCATAGATACTACTCTAATAGCAAAGCCTTTTGACTGTAAGCGATAAGCTACTTCTAAAGCACTATGAACTTCCTCTCCACTAGCAATAATAATACCATTAGCCTTTTTCTGTGGTTCATATAAAATATAACCACCTTTTTCTACTTCACTAGCTTTAGTTAATTCTAATATTGGTAATTTATTCCTTGATAAAGCTATTACTGATGGAGAATTTTCTTTAGAAAAAATAGCTCGATAAGAACCAATTACTTCATTAGCATCAGCTGGTCTAAAAACATCCATATTAGGAATACTTCTTAAAGCAAGTAATTGCTCAACTGGTTGATGGGTAGGGCCATCTTCTCCTACACTAATAGAGTCATGAGTAAAGATGTAAATAACTCCTAAATTCATTAAAGCAGATAATCTAATCGCTGGACGAAGATAATCACTAAAAGCTAAGAAAGTAGAGGCAAAAGGACGAAAACCAATTAAAGCCAAACCATTAGAAATAGCGCCCATCGCATGTTCTCTTACTCCATAGAAGATATTTTTTCCTAAATAATCATTACTAGAAAAAATTCCCGCATCCTCAATAAAAGCTTTTGTAGAAGAAGAAACATCTGCACATCCACCAATAATATAAGGTTTATCTAAAACAATAGAATTTAATATTTTATGAGAAGTATCTCTAGGACATTCAATATTTCCTTCTGGTGGACTATAAATAAGTTCTTTAATATCAATTTTTTTATCAGGATTTATAAAGTAAGATAATTCTTCCTGTTCTTCTAAAGATAGATCATTAAAGTTCTTAGTAAACTCTGCCGTTAAATTAGCACATCTTTTATTAATAAGATATCTAAAATCGTCACATAACTTTTGAGATATAGTAAAAGGAATATCTCTTATATTTAGTTTTTCTTTAATATTAGAAATATCTTCTTTTGTTAGAGGTGAACCATGAACTTTATTAGTACCCTCTAGTAAAGAGTCTTTACCAATAATAGTTTTTACTTCAATTAAAGTTGGCTTATCTTCTTTAGCCTTAGCTTCTTCAATAGCTTTACTAATAGCCTCAATATTATTACCATCCTCTACTGTAATAACATTCCATCCAGCCGCAACAAAACGCATAGGAATATTTTCTGTAAAAGTATCAGATGTCTTACCATCTAAAGAAATATTATTAGAGTCATACAAAACAATTAGCTTGTTTAAATGTAATAGTCCTGCTAAACTCGCTGCCTCATAAGATATTCCTTCCATCAAGTCGCCATCGCCACATAAAGCATAAGTATAAAAATCAATAATATTCTTTTTACCCTTATTATAACGTTTCTCTAAATTAGCTTCTCCCATAGCCATACCAACAGCCATAGCTAAGCCTTGACCTAGAGGCCCCGTAGTAGCATCTACTCCAGGTGTAAGATCATATTCAGGATGTCCTGGTGTTATAGAATTTATTTGACGAAAAGCTTTTAGATCGTCCAAAGATAAATCATACCCCGCCATATACAAAGTAGCATACAACAAAGCCGATGCATGACCTGCTGATAAAACAAATCTATCTCTATTAAAAAGTTTAGGATTACTTGGATCAATCCTTAAATGATTAGCATACAAAGTATAAATTATTGGAGCTGCTCCTAAAACAATTCCAGGATGTCCACTATTAGCATTATCAATCATATCAATAGCTAGCATTTTAATAGCATCCATTATTCTTTTTTCATTTATTTCATTATCTTGTTTTTCCAAAAGGTAAAACCTCCTTTACATGTATTATAGCACACTTTTAATCATTTTTATATTTTATTGTCTTGTATATCTCCATAATAATTAGAATAAATAAAGATAAAGCAAATAAGAAGACCAAATGAATAAAAGGAATGGCTGTTGTCTTTAAAAGTTTAGCAAGAAATGGTACTTCCATTACTAATATTTGCAAAAAGATAGAACCAAATACCGCTAAAAGTATCATGAAGTTTTTCTTCAAAGGAACCAAAAAAGCTGATTTTTTCTCACTACGGCAATTAAATACATGAATATTTTGAATAAATACCATTAAAGCCATGATGTAACCTCTTGCTACAAGGACATCCATATGCATATTTTTAATTAAATAAAACCAAATAATAAAGACAATTAAGCCAATCGTTATACCCGAAAAAGCTATTTCTGAAAAAAGAGTTTTATCAAATAAACTTTCCTTAGGGTCTCTTGGAGCTTCTTTCATAATATTATCTTCACCTTTTTCAAAAGATAAAGCAAAATCCTGAAGACCATCAGTTACAATATTTAACCAAAGTAGTTGAATAGCAAGTAATGGCATTGGCATATTAAATAACGTTGATAATAAGAAAAATAATACTTCAGCTAAACCACATGATATTAAGAAAAAAGCTATTTTTCTAATATTACTATAGGCAATACGCCCTTCTTTAACACCATTTACTATTGACTTAAAATTATCGTCAATTATTATCATATTAGCTGTTTCTCTAGCAATATCAGTCCCACTTCCCATAGCAACTCCAATATTAGCGCTCTTTAAAGCTGGAGCATCATTAACGCCATCACCTGTTACCGCTACAAATTCTTTTTGTCTTTTTAAAGACTCAACTATCTGTAGTTTTTGAAGAGGCGCAACTCTAGAGAAAACTTTTTTAGAACTAATAAACTTATCAAAAGCAACTTCTCCCATTGAGTAATACTTCTCAACATCAATACCAGTTGCTACCTCCTTATAATTATCAGTTAATTTTAACTCTTTCGCAATAGCAAAAGCTGTTAAAGGATGGTCTCCTGTAATCATTAAAACCTTAATACCAGCATTTCGACATTCTTTAATAGAAGAAATAACTTCTTTTCTAATAGGGTCAATAAAACCAACCATTCCCATAAAAGTTAAATCTTTAATATCTTCTTCACTATATTTATCTTTCTTTTTAACTTTACCATCTGCTAAAGCAATAACTCGATATCCTGAGTTTGCTAAATCCTCATTTTGTTTAATTAACTTATTCTTAGAAAATCTATCAAGTAAATTAATACTACTGCAAAAATCTAATACTTTTTCTAAAGATCCTTTAATAGTACAATAAATATCTCCATCTTTTTCATAAAAAACAGCTGAATACTTATTCTGTGATTCATAAGGAATAACTTCTATAATATTAATTTTTTCTTTATTTAAATTAAGCTTTTCTCCTAACACTAAAAAAGCCATATCTATAGAATCTCCAAAGTGCTCTTTACTTGTAAATCTAGCTTCATTATTAATAACACCAAGTAAGGCAATCTCTTTAGCAAATTCTAACTCTTTACCAACAACTTCTCCTTTAACATTATACCCACTACCAGTAATATCATAAGTATTGCCATTAGGAAGAAGTATTTTCTTAGCTGTTTGTTCATTAGCCGTAAGTGTTCCTGTCTTATCAGTTGCTATTACGGTAACACTACCAAGACTTTCTACTGAATGTAGCTTTTTAGCAATAACTTTCTTTTTAGCCATCTTATTAGAAGCAATAGTTAAAGCCATTGTCAAAGCTAGAGGAAGCCCTTCGGGCATAGCTGAAACTGATAGAGCAATTACTGATAGAAATATCTCATTATAAGAAATACCTTTAGAAAAAAGAAGTAAAGTAATAACAATAGCAATTCCTATAATTATAAAAGTAATTTGTTTAGAAAACTCTTCTACTCTTATTGTTAAAGGAGACTTTTCTTCTTTAGTTTTATTTAAAGTATCCGCAATCTTGCCAATTTCTGTTGTAATAGCTGTTCCAACGACAACACCTATAGCTCTTCCTGTAATAACACTTGTTCCCGCAAAAACCATATTATTCTGATCAGTTATGGATAAATCTTTATCTACTAGCTTTGCTACATCCTTTTCAACGGGTAGACTTTCTCCCGTTAAAATAGACTCATCAACAGTAAAGTTATGTGCTTCTATTAGTCTTACATCAGCTCCTATTTTATCTCCTGAAGAAAGAATAATAATATCTCCTACCACTAAAAGATTAGATTCTATTTCTACTTCTTTGTTATTTCTTAGAACTTTAACTTTTTCCTTCACTAAATTAGATAAAGCCATGGCTGTATGATTAGCTTTATTTTCTTGAAAAGTGCCCATAAGTAAATCAATTAAAACAATAAAACTAATCGCAATAGCATCTACTTTCTCCCCTATTACTAAAGACGCTATTATCGCAACAAGTAATATTAAAACAATAGGGTCTAATAACTCCCTAAAAAATATTTTAATAATACCATCAGGCTTTTTCTTAGGTAACTCATTTTTACCATATTTCTTTAATCTTTCAAGTGCTTCAGTATCAGTTAAACCTTCCCTAGTTGTATTAACATCTCTTAATAAACTATCTATATCTTCAGCATAAAATCTTTTCATAACAATCCCTCTTTATTTTCTAAATGAATTATACTAAAAGTAAAGTAAAAATGCAACTTACAAGCAAAGTCTATATAACCATTTTAATATAAAATTTCTTCTTTATCTTTAGAAATATAATAGATATGACTATCTTTCTTAGACTTAATATAATCAATTTTATCAGTAATTACTAAAGCTGTATTATTATCTAAACCATATACTTCTTCTTTATCAATAATTCTTTTTAAATTATCTTTTCTTTCACTATAATGAGGAGTAATATTTATATCTACAAAACCTAATCCATCAATAAACTCATAATCATTTACTTCTCCTGCAAGCATCCTACTATCAGATAAACCCCTTCTAGAAAGCATAATAGCTCCTGCTGACATGCCAACTAATACAACATTATCTTTTTTTCTTAATAAAGGTGTTATTTCATAATTATTTAAATCATTTATTAATTTAAGACTATCTCCTCCACAAAAATAAATAATATCAGCATTATTAATCTTTTCTTCAACTATTGATCTATTATTAATAATATTTTTCTTCTTCAAATACTGGGTATTACAACCTATATTACTATATATTTTCTTCATAGTATCATAATAAGAATCCGAAAAAGGACTAGCTAAACCAATAAACAAAAAATTAGGATGCTCCTTACCACATAATTCTACTACTTTCCTATCTATTTTATCCGTTTCATAAGAAGTATTTCCTCTACCAACATCTCCACCGCCTATTAAAACAAAACTTTTCATAATTTTTTCACCTTCATTTTATATAAATACTCTTCCATATGAATTTGTCTATCTTCTAAATCACAATTTATTAAATCATTAAAAAAATCCATAAAAGCTAGATTAAATGGCTTATATCTACTACGTGAATTTCTAAATCTAATAGCATTATTATCTTCTTTTATACTAAACTTTAAAATATATTTATCTTCTTCTTTAAATATCTCCAATAAATTAGCTTCTTCTTCAGATTTTTCATCACTATACCAAGAAATTACTCCATCATTGTAAATACTACTGTATGCCAAAGACTTACCTAATTCTTCATTTTCTAGAATAGCTCTTTCTTTCTCCTCTTTATCCATTGATAATGCCTTATAAATATCATGATTTTTAATACTTTCATATAACTTATCAAATAACAAATATACTTGATAATTTTCTTTAGTTACTTCAAATGTATCAACTAAATTATTTTTTCTTTTACAAGAATACAATTCAAAATATAAATCTAAATTACCTCCAAAGAAAACATTAAATACTTTATCATTTTCTATAAATTGAAACTTATAATAATTATCTTTAATTCTCTTAACTTCCATAAAAAACCTTAAAATGAAAATATAACCATTCGCATCCAGTTCTTCGCAATATTATCATTAGACATACATTTTCCAAGTTCTTCTAATGTCCTCTTCTTAGCTGATGGATACCTTAAACAACTATCTAAAAAGACAACTTTATTATTATCGTCATATCCTAATAAAAGTAAAGCATGATGGGAACTTGCTAAATCACTGCACTTGCTATTAGCAACAAATATTATGACAGGTTGCCCATTATCTAATGCTGTCTTCGCAAGAGATATAGACTTAGAAATACTTGTTTCATTAAAATAAGCTTTAGCCTTAACATTAAAATGATTTATTACTTTATCAAAACGACTCTTACCCTTTAAAACACCTTGGTCTCCAGTTTGATACAAATAGTTTTGCAAATCAAGAGTTGAATAATTAGAATTATTAGTAGCATTCATCCCACACGTAAAAGCATGAGAACGACATGAACCACCTAACAACTTAGTATTATTTTGATAACCCATATAATACTTAACTGTTCCTTTTTCATACTTAACAGTCGCGATTTCCGCACACTTATCACCAGAATAAGTACCGCACCTTCCACCGCTATCTTTAACATTATATTTAATAGTAATTTTCTGAGCTTTACCTAAACCAGTACCAGTAGCCTGTTCATGCTTTTGTTCACCAGCTTGATACTGACTAGGATCACTTATAATACTTTGCCTATCAGCACCACTATCTATATAAGTAACACCACTATAAGATTTAACTTCTTCAGCATAATTCCAACAAGTACTAATAGAAAAACTATCGCCCAACATTCCCATAACAATATTTACAATAGTTGGTATAAAGAAAAGGATAACTAGTGCTAATAAACAATTTTTTATTCTAGACTTATTTTTCTTCTCCTCAGGATTACTAACTAATCTAACTAAAATAATTACTAAAGATACTATAGCTAAAATTGGTCCAATTATTTGAACTAAACGCAATATTCTCTTACAAATAAGAAGAATACTTGCTAAAGCTGCATCAGTACATGTTTTATTTAAATCAAATAAAATTAACATTCATTATCACTTTCCCTCTTAAAATAATTTTATCATAAATTTTTCTATATGAAAACTTAAAATTATTTTGCATCTAACCACTTTAATACTTATAAATAAAAAAAACAAATCAATATATCATTTTCTAATATATGATTTGCCATTTTTTAACTAATAGCTTTTCCATTTACATATAATGTATAACCATTAAAATCAATATTCCTATTACTACTATCAGCATTATCAAGAGAAGTTATATAACTGTCTCCTGTTAATTTGACTTTAGATGTTTTATCTAATTTTAATTTTATTTCTTTAGCACTATTATCACCATTTATTGTTTCTAATCTGTTTCACTAGTCTAGGAAGGTCTTAATAAAGTTCATGATTATAACTTTCAAGTAATTCATGGCATTTTTTATTTTCAATCTGATGGATTTCTAAAATATCTTTTTCTTTATTTTCTAGATAATTATATATCATATCATCTCGAAAACCAATTTCAGCAACTTCTTTTCTATCAGTAGCAAAATAAATTTCTTTAATATTAGACCAAATAATTGCTGATAAGCACATAGGACAAGGTTCACTAGTTGTATAAATAACACAATCAGTTAAATCATGAGTATTTAACCTTTTACATGCATCACGAATAGCAATTATTTCAGCATGTGCCGTTGGGTCTTTTTCTTTTAAGACTTTATTATTCCCAAAGCCAATTATTTTATTATCTTTAACAATAACTGCTCCAAATGGACCTCCTTCTAAATTTTCAACCCCTAATTTAGCAAGTTCTATTGCTTTATCAAAATACTCCTGCATACTAAAATCCTCCTCTTTTACTAATATACCATTTACTAAAATATTATATAGCTAAATACCTGCCAACTTTCTTTTTAAATAGCTGTTTTAAAGAAAGAAACATAGCAACTATTTCTTCAATAATAAAACTTTTGATGCTTGATAATGAGGCAAAATTATTTCCTTTCCTTTGTCTGACAATTTATTATAACTTCTTTGTAATTTATTATAAACAAATTCTGCTCCATCATCTATAGACATATTTTTTTCTACATATACCATTCGAAGTAAGGAAGGAACACTATAGAAATGAGCCATAGCATCTGCATCAGCTACACATATCTCTTCTGGAGTAGTTTTTTCAACTAATCTACTTCCTCGGTGATTTAAAATACATTTTTTTATCAATTCTATATCTTCTTTAGCAATTGGATAAGAAGTTAACAATTCTTCAGCAATTTGAGCGCCAATTATATGATGGTCTTCAGTATAAGACTTATCAGTAACAGATGCAACATCATGTAATAAAGCAGCTAAAGCAACTATATCTTTATTTGCCCCATATTCACTACATATTTCTACAGCAATTTTATAGACTAATTCAATATGATGGTCCCAAGCACCAATTCCATAAGCATTAGATGGTAACATACACCTTTTCTTAACTTCAGCATATATTTCATATATTATATCATTCATAAAATTACCTCCAATTTATTTTAATCTATTACCTCTAACTTATTGTAATGTTTTGAATCCCAGCCACTGCGTTCTTTCTTTTTTAAAACGCGTTTTTTATAGTAAAACTTAAAAATTTCATAATTTTTTACTTCATCATTTCCTAATCGGTGCATAAAGCCATAGTTTTTAGCAACCATTGAAAAACTCAAACTTATCAAATAAATTAAAAAGTCCAATCTTACTATCAATCCGGTTTGAATGACGTAGTAATCTACAACTTTTTGTCAATCAATAAAATTTTTTTTGGTGATGATTCTCTATTACTATTTTGCAAATTATCAGTTTGTATTTGACTAGGAGATGATTCAAGCCCTAAAAAAAATATTGCCCTATTCAGATCATCTATTGACATTGAATCAACTAAATCAAATTTGATTAATCCTATAAGCTGTTTATGATATGGCTCAATACTTCGCTGCTCTTTATTTAATTCTTTAGACTTTACTAAATCCTCTAATTCTTTTAATTTTATTTTCTTTTGATAAATATCTTCGTCATTAATTTCCATCAATTCTTGGTTTGCTAATTTAATTTTATCATCTATAGATTTCTTAGCATAAATATCATAGTTTAATATTTCACTAATACATTTTTCATCATTATTTAAAAGTCTATCTATTAATTTAACTAAATATGGTGGTTCATACTGATCGAAACTATATAGATAAACACCTCTGGTTTCTTCGAAATATTCTTTATTTCCAACTTTAATTTCTTTCAAATTTCTTATAAGCTTTTTATCACTAAATGTTGGAAAGTAATCACTACTAATTTCTTTGTGTTCAATAAAACTACATTCATCAATAATTTTTTCTTTTAATTGTTCAATTTCTTCTTTATTAAAAGAAATTAAATATTTTTCAACAATTGCTTCATTTTTTAAATAATAATACATATCCAAACCTCCACTTCATTAACAGATATTGTACCAATTTTCTGACGAAAAGTCTTTAATTTACAAAAATTTATTTACAAAATAAGCACTTGAATTTATTAT
>CANQST010000029.1 GCA_947626595.1 uncultured Bacilli bacterium
AAGCAGGAAACTATGTTAAGGTAGATGTTGCGGCCTTTATTGATTTAACTAATCCTGGATGTAAGAGTAGTGGTGGAGACGATATATGGAGAAATGTTCCGCATAGGGTTACTGGAACTTGTTCTGATAAAATGAGTGAATGTAGAGAAACAACAATTCATACAGACTATACAAACGAAATGAATGCTTTACAGGGACCTGGAACAGTTTATGATAATGCAGGTAATTCATATAGATGTCCAATAGATCAAAGAGTAAAAATAGATAAGACAGCGCCTCGTTGTACAAATTATACTCAAAGTAATGGATCATGGACCAAAAATAATATTTACATTTCTAAAGGATGTAAAGATGACCAAAGTAGTTATAATAGTGGATGTGATAAAGAAATATATGTAGATCATACTATAGACTACACTAAAGCTACTCATACATTTGAAGCTTATGATATAAAAGATATAGCTGGAAATACAAAGCATTGTCCATCAACGACAGTTGCGACTTATGTTGATAAGACACCACCAAGTTGTACAAGTACAGGTGGAAGTACTTCATGGACAAATGTTGCGACAACAATAGTAGGTGTATGTGCCGATGGAGAAAGTGGATGTGCAGGGAATGCATCATATACAGAAACAAGAGAAGGAACTCACCAAAACTTATCACCAGGAACAGTATATGATAATGTTGGTAATTCAGCCTCTTGCCCAGCCAATCAAACAGTTAAGCTTGATTTAACGCCACCATCATGTAGTGCCAAAGGTGGAGGAGGAAACTGGCATGTTGGAGGAGTTAGTGTTAAGATAGATTGTAGTGATGAGGGAGGAAGTAAAATAAAAAATTGTGCAGGAACTGAGTATAGTAGTGATTATAAAAAATCTAAAGAAGTATCAGTTGGGACACTTACTTCAACTCAGAACTATTCTGTAGTAGATAGAGCTGGTAACACTACATCATGTACGGCGACTATAACATCTAAAAAACAACAAGATACATGGAATAGTTGTAAGACGGGAGAAAATACATGTGCTTATGGATGTGATACTTGCACTAATAAGAGACAATTAAATGATAGTCAAGATGCAGCAAAGTGTGTAAATGAACAAGGTGGTGAGGTACACACTGCTGAGTCAGGCTTTGGTCAATGTTGGACTTATTCTTCTTGTAACTGTAGTAATTGTCATACAGGACACAATACATGTAAAGGCGGATGGAATGACAGTTGGACTGATAATAATAATTGTAAAGACGCTACGAATTCCATAAGATGTCGTTATGTATATAAAAGAACTTAAAAAGCTATAAATACGTAGCTTTTTTCTTGACATTTATTTTTCCCTGTGATAATTTTAATTTATAAAGAATAAAGGTAGTGATTGTATGCAAAAAGTAATGAAAAATAATACTTTTAGAGAAATATTTGATATTATAATGCTTACTATTGGAACAATAATTTCTTCCTATGCTCTAGAGGCTTTTCTAATACACAATAATATACTAGATGGAGGTGTTACTGGCCTTGCCATAGTAATATCTAAAGTAACTTCCATTCCTTTAAGTTTTTTAGTATTAATCATAAGCATTCCTTTCTTCTTTGTTGGCTTTAAAAGTTTGGGTAAAGGTTTCTTACTTAGATCAATATATTCCATGGTCCTATTTTCCCTTTCACTAAGCCTCTTTGAATTAATTGAACCAGCTACTGAAGAAATGCTTTTAGCGACTGTCTTTGGCGGAATATTATTAGGTGTTGGAGTAGGTATGGTCATTAGATTTGGTGGTTGCCTAGATGGAAGTGAATCCGTTGCCTTAGTAATCAGTAAAAATACTAATCTCTCAGTTGGCCAAATAGTCCTTATCTTTAATCTAGTTATCTATGCCATTGCCGGCTTTATCTTTGGACTTGACAGCGCCATGTATTCACTTCTTACTTACTTTATAACATTTAAAGTAATAGATTTTATTTCCGAAGGTCTAGAACAAGCCAAAGCCGCATTAATTATAACTGACCAGGGAACCACTCTTTCTAAAGAAATATATAAAAAACTAGGTCGTACTACTACCACCTTAAGAGGAAAAGGCCTAATAAGTGGTCAAAAAGAAGTCCTATACTGTGTTTTAACAAGAATTGAAATATATGAACTTAAAAAAATAGTTGACAACATGGATAACAGTGCCTTTATAACTATATTAGATGTTTCAGATATTATTGGAAATCATATAAAATCAAGTAATAAAATAAGAAAGCTGGGATAAAATGAATTTAGAAGACGTAGCCGGAATTATAATTACCCCTGATGGTATACCTCACTTCTTTGGTGAAAGCGATTTAAAAATAGGAGAAGTAAATCCTATTTCCCATGAAGAGTATTTCGAAAAAGAAGTCGCTACCAGTAAGTGGTTTAAGGACCTAAACATTCCTTATAATAAGAATAATTTATACTTATCCATTCTTGATATGACTAGATTTGGCTTATCATTTATAATTAATGCTTCAAACGTCTCTCACAATGAAAATGATACCTTCTCCTATGTTATTTTCACACCAAGTAACTTAACAGACCAAGTTAAAGAATACTTTTCTAATAATTACCAAGAACTTAAAAATATCATTGAAAAAAACAATGCTTTCTTTCAAGCTGATATTATCAGAGATGGAGACTACTCTAATCAAGCTCCCTTTGATAATATAGACGAATTTTTTCAAAATATTGGTATAAAAAATTTTCATAAATAGTTGTAATTATATCATTTTAAGTGTTATAATAAAAAGCGTCTGTGTTATTAGAAGCACATAAAAACTAATAATATAAATATACTTAAAATGAGGAGATTATTATGCTTGAAAAAATAAACTATAATATTAATTGCCAAGATACTATAACTAGTTACGGTATAGAAGAAGTAAAAAATCTACTTACTCTTACTGAAGAAAATAACTATTTGTACATTTGCCATCCTAGACATGTCTTTGAAACATTAGAAGAAGATAAAGCAACTAAGATAATTACCAGTATTGATTGGAATAGTCTTAATATGAGTCTAGTCTCAAGATTTGACGACTATGGGAAATTTTCTATCTTTGACCAATACTTTAAGAAAAATCAATTCACTTATATTCAAAAAAGATTTGATAAAATGTTAAAACATTATCACATGAGTGGTAAAGATAACTTTGTTTTCCCACTCGCAATCATTGAAGAAGTAAGAGGTGGTGTTGCGAATAAAAGTACATATATTCCAAGAGGTATAATATGTGCTGGCCAAACTGGTGTTTTAGTATGCAACAAAATGACTGAATTAAACAAAGTATATCAAAAAAATATTAAGTAAGGAGCACTTATGAATAACTTTATAGGAGTATTTGACTCCGGCATAGGAGGATTAAGTATTTTAGAAAAATTAAAAGAAGTTCTCCCTAACGAAAACTTTTACTATTATGCTGATAAAGATAACATGCCATATGGCGCTAAAAGTGAAGACGAATTATTAAAAATAACTTCGTTGATAGTTGACGAATTTATAAGAAGAAATTGTAAAATGATTGTTATTGCTTGTAATACCGCCACGACTAAATGTATGAGTAAGTTAAAAGAAAAGTATAAAGATATGTTATTTATAGGAGTTGTTCCCGCTATTAAAGTCGCATGCACTAATAATTATAAAAATATTCTTCTTATGGCAACACCCGTTACTATAAATTCTAAAAGAACTAAAGAGCTAATTGAGAATAATAAAAAAGCTAATCAAAATATTTATTTACTACCATGTGAAAATCTAGCTCAAAAAGTAGAAAAAGGTAATTTTAAGGAGATTAATCAAATACTTACCAAACTATTATTACCTTATCAAGATAAAAATATCGATGCTATTGTTCTAGGATGTACTCATTATTCACTAATTAAAGAAGAAATTACTAAGATAATGCCAACATCAGAGCTTATAGATGGCACTTTAGGAGTAGCCCAAGAAGTAAAAAGAAAATTAACTGAAAATAACCTTTTAAATAAAGATAATAAAGGAAGTATTTATTTCCTAGATAAACTTAGTTAAAATGTGTCAAGTAAGTGGAGTTAATAGTCAAATTAACTCTTTTTTATGGTACAATAAAAAGTGGTGATAGTATGGACTTCTTTACAAATAAAAATACTTATAAGTTATATCGAGAAGTAGGTGAACTTCTCCATCCCGTCATTTCTAAAAAAAATATTTCCAACTATAAAATAGTTTTTAATGAAGAAATGATGCCTGTTCGAGTATTCTATCCTAAAAAAGTATCTTTCTTAAGCGATGTAATTATCTATGTACCAGGTATCGCAACTATCACAGAATCCTTTCAAAAATACGGAGATATCGCTCGTGAAATGGCTCTTTCAACTAATAAAGTAGTAATAGCCCTAGATTATGAAGAAGAAAATTTATCTTATATTAATTTAATTGATAAAATATATGAAATGATTATTTATCTATATGAAAAACTAGAAAAAGAAGCTATTCTTCCTAAAAATATTACTCTTTTAGGAGACTCAATTGGCGCTAGTATAATAGGAGCCATTAATTATCGAAACTATAAAGATAAAAAAATACCTATAGAAAAAAATGTATTACTATACCCACCAGTAAGTGGTGAATACTTTGGGAAAAGCCAGTTCTTATCAATTACTAAGAATGATAAATATGATTTATTAGTCGTAAGAAATCTAAGAGATTTTTACAATAAGTACGCTAAAGACAATCTTGATAATGAAGAAGTATTCTTGTTAAAAAGAAAAGATTTCCAAGGCTTTGCTAAAACATTACTTATAAGTGGTAACCTAGATCCCTTAAGAGATGAAATAGAAGAGTTTTCTAATCGGTTGCAACAATCTAATGTCCAATGTGATTACTTTAATTTAGCCTTTGAAAACCATGGCTTCTTAAAAGATGTTGATATGGAAATGAAAAAAGAATTATATACTACAATAAAAGATTTCTTGGAAGATAAAAATGTGATACAATAAAAGAAAAGGTGATATAAATGGAAAAGAAAAAAACTAAAAAAGAAATAGTTCAAATGCTTCTTAGAAATAATGAACTTGACGAAAAAGACGAAGAAGAATTACTTGATTTGCTTATTGACCAACCTATTAGTATTGATGTAGATAAACAAGAAGAGGCAAAAATGTCCTTTGGTGATAGAGTAGCCGATAAAGTAAGTGAAATAGCTGGTAGCTGGACCTTTATTGGATTATTCATTTTCTTTTTAATTCTTTGGACTATTGTCAATGGTGTCATTTTAAAAGATAATGCAGTAGACCCATATCCTTTCATTTTACTCAACTTAGTCCTATCTTGTATTGCCGCTATTCAAGCCCCTATAATAATGATGAGCCAAAATAGACAAGCCGAAAAAGATAGCTTAAGGAACCAAAATGATTATCGAACTGATTTAAAAAGCGAACTAATTCTAGAAGAATTACACGATAAGATGGAATTAATCATTAAAAATCAAAAGAAAATTATGAAATCCTTAGAAGAGGCAGATGATGATAATGAAAAAAATTAGTCTAATTATAACATTAATTCTTCTTTCCTTTGTAGCACTAGCCTGTTCCAAAGAAGAAGCAACTACTGATGGAAAAATTGATAGTATTGAAGAAGTAACCAAAAAAAGAGGAACACTAATATGTACTAGAAGTGCCACCTCTACTAATTCTGAACCCTTTTTTCAATATACTATTGATTATAACAATGATAAAATTTTAAAGCTTCATTCCATAGAAGGAATTACATCGACTGATAGCAGTATCCTAGATACATATTATGATTCGTATGAAAAAATAAGTAGTTATTATAAAGATTTGAAATATTATGATACCAATGTTACTAGAAAAAACAATACTGTTACTTGGGATACTATTATCAATTATGAAAAGATAGATATAAATGCCTTACTTGCCCTAGAAGGAGAAGAAGACAATATTATTAAAAATGGTCAAGCAAGCTTGACATTATGGTTAGAATTAGCTAAGAAAGTTGGAACTGCTTGCACGTACTAGCAGTCTTTCTTGTTTCGATAGTTTAAAGGATAGAATATTTCCCTCCGACGGAAATGGTATGGGTCCGACTCCCATTCGAAACACCAGTATTTATTTAAATGGAATATTACATATAAAGCCAATATTTTTATCATTAGAAATTTCTAAAGAAGAATTAATAGTCCAAAGTAAAACAGGCATCTTTTCTTTATAATTTAACCATTTTTTTTCATTAATCAAATTCTTGTTTAAAGCAATAAAATCTAAATTACATAAATTTATCATAAATTTAGATTTTACCAAAATATTAATAAACTTATTTTTACTATAATTTTTAGCAATCAATAATCCTCTTGGAATGTAAGAAGCATTTTTCTTAAACCATAAAACTATTAAAGGATTAAAAGATTTAATAAGATAATTATTAGGATAATTTCTAAGTAATTCTAAAAGACTTCTACAAGTATCATTAATTCTTTTAGTATTTTTAATTTCTATATCTAATAAAACATTACCATTAATTAGATTTAAGACTTCTTCTAAGGTAGGTATTTTTTCTTTAGTATTGAGTAAGAATAATTTACTTATCTCTTCATAAGTAGTTTCTTGTAATATTATATTTTTATTAGTCATACGTAAAAGGTTTTCGTCATGAAAAACTACTAAAACATTATCTTTAGTAAGCTGAACATCTAATTCAATTGGTCTATTTTCTTTAAGAGATAATTTAAAAGCTTTAAGAGAATTTTCTGGTATTTTATTATTATGATTACCCCTATGAGCAATAATAATATTTTCTAAATTAGGAATATTTCGCATTATAACCATCTCCAATATAGTAAATTACTTATACTTAGAAATTATAACACAATAATTAACTTTAGAAAATCTCTTTTAGAAATAATTGCTTTATATTAGAAATTTATTTGATAAAGTAAGTGAATTACCCCTAAGGTAAGCATAAAATGGCTATGTATAATTGACATTTAAAAACATAGGTTTTATAATGTAGTTGTTAGCAGGATAAATATAGTCATCGTTTGGGCTTTATCCTTGAAGAACAAATGCTACTTATTAATAAGAGTGGTAATTATAAATAAAGAAAAATTAATTAAATCAAAAAGTGAATATGCCGATATAGTTTAGTGGTAAAACAGGTCCTTGGTAAGGATCAGAGGTAAGTTCAATTCTTACTATCGGCACCAGATTGATAGAAAACTCGAACTATGATAGTCCGAGTTTTAAAATGTTTAAATTTATGCTATACTTTTATAAGCTGAATTGATGTATTTGTCAATATAGAAAAACACACTTGCATATTGACAAACAATATGCGTGAAAACACCAAATTGTTTTAAACTATTATCAAATAGTGATATAATAAGTTATAAAAATTATGGGAAGTGATTCTATGTACAAGTATTTTTCGGAATTAGAGGAATCAAGTAATTTTAAAACCTATTTACTTAGAGAACCATTTGATAAAAATCAGGATTGTTCTATAAGAGAAATACCTTTTTCTATTGATTTTTTAAAACAATTAGAAACTTTATTTCCAAAATTAAATAAAATAGATAAATTAATAGTCTCTATTAATAATAAGCTCATTTCAAATACATTTGAGTATAATCTCTTGTCCCATGAATCTCTATTAAGTAATGGACATTTTTTTCAAGATAGAGATGAAAATTATTATCAATCACATTACGACTTAAAAGAAAACCTAGAATTGACTTCATGGAATTTGCAATGTTTATTAAATGAAATATTTCACTATATTCCTTATTTAGTTGATTTTTATCCAAATTATAAAGACTTTCTATTAAATACACAAAAAGAAATAAAAGAAGTTCTGGCTACAGTGAAAGCTAAGTCAACAATAAAAATGCCACCCAAAAGTGATGGAAAAGCTATTGCTTGGCCCAAAGCTTGGTATATAACACCTAGTGGTTATTTGTATAATACTGGCTTTGGACATAAAAGAGGAAATTTAATATATTCACTTAACTACATATTTGATTGCTTGAAACAAAACAAGGAAGTACCTAATATAAACTATTATAAACAGATCAATAGCATACTAAAACGTGGATATATTACTTATAATGAATTTAGAAATTATTCACATTTAATGTATAAGCTGCCTACCATTATTACACCTGAAGTAGAACATGATAGAGAACGTTATAAAAACATGTTAGAAAGGGGTATTGAAGAATATGAAAAACTAATAAATTCTTCTAAAGTAGAATGCCCTAATCCTGAAAGAAGCTATCAAAAAAACCTTATTACATTAATTAGCGGTCATTTAGCAGCAGAATCATCACTATATTCTTCATTTAATAGAATAAATGAATCATATCATAAAAAGGAAATAATTGAAAAACTCCAAAATTTAACTGCTAATGATATTAGAGATGTGTTTGTGAGATTTTGTGGTTTTCATAAAATTGAATCAATAGTTGATCATACGATAACAACAAGTTCATTAAATGGAATAACAGAATTTTCTGAATATTTGAAAAAAGGGTGGAATCTGCACATTGTTCCTAAGATTATATATGATAAATATACTGACAAGTTATCACAGATGGATTTTAACTCCTATTTTGTTAACAAACATTTAGATAACGAACTAGCCAAATATGAAGGAAATGGAAAAATTTTAATAAAGAATTAAATTTTAAATATTATTAATGTTACAGTACCTCAAGTTGTCGTACTTCTTCCTTTAAGGCACCATTAAAGTATAAAACTGTTAATCATTAGTTAAAATTATACCGATTTATAATATAGATAACAAACAAAGGTGAACTTTGTTTGTTGGAGTATTTTAAATTATGAAATCTAAAAAGCAAGGGTCAAGATAAACTCGCTTTGCTCGCCCTTGCTTTTGATCTTTCATTTCTTTCTCTTAAAACTTGTTCAAGATAAACTTAATGGTTTAAACAACTATTCTTTATTATGCATATATAAAAAATCTCCTTTCCAAAGAGATATTATATACTATAAGCTCAGGTATAAATTTAACTAATGATAAGGTATAATTTTAAAAAAGGATTAACACATTAAAGTATAAAACTTGCAAAAAAATTCATATTATGATAATATGTATCTAGCAAGGAAATTTGCATAAAATAAAAAAGGAACATTCAATATTGCAGTATTGAGTGTTACCCACTAATTTGTGTAGCACCTAATTCAAGCTGTTTGAGTTAGGTGCACTTTTAATCTAGAATTACGAAAAGTAATGCTATATGTAAAAGGATGACAACGATTAAAGATAAAATTAAAAAATCTTTCTTCTTCACCAAGCATCACCTCCAGTCTATAAAGCTAGAGGTAGCACCCAACCATTAAATGTTCCTAATAGAATTATATCAAATAGATGTTCTTTATTCAACACTTTTGTACCATGCTTTTACACCAAATTTATTACAATTTAGAAAACATACATGCATATTATCAAAAACAATATGCATATAGGAGATATAAAATGGAATACAAAGAATTTGCAAAGTACTATGATAATTTTTATAAAAATAAAAATTATGCTAAAGAAACAGAGTTTTTAAAAAAATTTATTAATCAAAATGATAAAATTATTGATATAGGTTGTGGAACTGGGTTACACGCTTCTTTGCTACAACAAAGTGGTTTTATAGTTGATGGCCTAGATATTAATAAAGAAATGCTAGATATTGCTAAAACTAGGGTAAACTCTAATCTTTATTTACAAAGTATATTGGATATAAATATTAACCAAAAATATGATGTTGTAATTTCCATGTTTGCTGTATTAAATCATTTAAAAGATACACAAGAGTTAGAAAAGGCTCTTATAAATTTGAAGAGTATTTTAAATGATGGAGGAAAGATAATAATTGACCTACATAATTCTCAAAATTCATGTAGTAAAACAGATTCTTACGATAATATGACTAGAACTATGGAATGGCATTATGATAAAAAATCTAAAATAGAAGTTAGTAAAATTATATTTGAAATTGATGGTAAAAAATATATTGATAATCATACTTTTCGAATTTTTACAATTGACGAGGTAAAGCAATGTTGTGAAAATATTGGCCTTGTTGTTAAGAAGATATATGAAAATTATGATGTTAATAAGAGTGGTTCAGCTACTTCTAAAAATCTACAATTCTTAATATGTAAAGTTTTATTTTAATTTTTAAAAACTTTCATGCTTCTTCTTTTAGGACACTAGATAGGTACCAAACTTGGATCTTATAGCTTGAGTTTTAAAATTGACATAATTTAACCATTATGATACAATAGCAGTCAAAAAAAGGAGGGTAATTATGGTACGGTTTAATATGTCAGCAAGTGCACAAAGCGCATTATCTGAAATAACTAAAAGATTAAAAAATAAAGAGGTAGAAGATGATTTATTAACTGGTCATAGAATTAATCACAAAACCGATTTAGAACAATTACAAACAGCAAAAGTAGTTTTCAGCGAGCACGCTTTTAAAAAACTTATTGATTTTATGAACAAAATTATTAATAATGATTTTACAGAATATGGTACATATTTTTACGGAAAAGTATTGAATAATATATTATATATTGAAGGATATTTATCAGATTTTGCTCATTCGGATGGAATATATGCATCTGGTGCAGTAGATGTTACTAATAAAAATCTCAAAGAATTAGAATTAATGACAGAAAAAACTGAAGAAAATCCAAATCCTTTTAATGTAGTCATGCATTTACACACGCATCCAGACCATATTAAGGACGAAAATGGAAATATTATAATTCCTAAATCACGATTATATTCTGAAAATGATTTATATTCATATGCCTATCAGCAAAAATATCTCCAACCTGATTCTAAAAATAGTGTGATATTTTTAGGTGCATTAGTTTCAGCCAACAATGGTCATCCTCAAATTAACTGCGTATATTACGATATAACTAAAGAAAACTTCGTTAACATTCCCAACATTTATTACATGTATAAAAATAATGTTCATAAATTTAATAATAATCAAATAGATAATAATATTGTAATTTCTGAAGAAGAGTCACAAAAAATAAAATCAAAAATAAATATATATAAGAAAAATAAAAATAAAGAAGAAAAATAGTAAACGTGATAAAAGTTTATGCCATTATGAATTCAGCAAAAAAATTTACATAAAATAAAAACATTCAATATTACAGTACTTTAAGTGTTGTTTTGTGAGGAGAATTATTTATGAAAACTATAATTAGAAAGAGAAAAAAAGAAGACTCAGAAGAGTTAGCACATTCTATTGCCCTTGCTTGGAATACAACATATAAAGGAATTGTTGATAACGATTTTCTAAAAGGCTTATTAGATAATGTAAGTAAAAATGCTGAAAGATTAAAAAATAATATAAATAATGAACCAGATTATTACGTCTTAACTTTACAAGACAAAATAATTGGTTGGATTTATTATACTTTAGAAAGTGACAAATATGAAAATGCTGCAGAAATTCATTCCTTATATATCCTAAAAGAATATCAAGGAAATGGTTATGGCAAATTACTATATAATTACGCTACTGAAAATATTATGAAAAAAGGTATAAAGAAACTAATAATTAGTTGCTTAGATGGTAATCCTTCTAATGATTTTTATAAACATCTTGGTGGTAAGTGCATAGATAATGATTTATTTAGAGAAAAATATTTAGAAAATATATATCTATTTGAATTATAAAGTTATAATACTTCTTCCTCTATACACCACTAACAATTTAAAACAATATCACATTAATTAGTATCTAACATTATTAGATTGATAAAATATTTTCCACCATCAATCCACAAGGAGTAATTAAAATATTGTTCTTCAAATAGTTGTTAAGTTATAAAATATATGCTAAAATTATAATAGGTGGTGATTAGTGTGAAGAGGATGGACCGCTATAAAGAAGAAATCTCTAGTTATCAAACTTCACGTTCTAACAAAAATCAAGAGTTATATCAAAATATAGGTAGCAATGTAAGATACGCTAGCTTTTCAGACGTGGAGAACGCTAATGCCTATGAATTAGGAAATGCCAAAGAAAACTATAGGACAAGAGAAGGCTATCAAAAATATAGAGATTATCAAGATATGATGCCTCTACCACCAATGAAAAAAGAGCTAGAAGATTTTAATCACATATACAAAGAACATGAAAATAAAGTATATGATATAAATAGTGTTTTAGAAAGTGCCCGTGAAAATAGAGTAGACAAATTAGATGAAAAAAGAAAATTAAAAAATGATAATTACAATATTTTCTCTAAAATGAATAAAACGGAATTAGATAAATTTCGTAAAGAAAGACTTCAAAAAGATGGTAAACCAAATGAAGAACTAAGAGAATTTATTGATACTATTACTTCCAAGACTTTAGCAGGAGAAATTTCCAAAGAAGCAACAGTTGACTTGCTTAGTGACCTAATGGCCACTAATGTCATTGATAAAGTAGAACCACAAAAAGACGATGCCAAGAAGAAAGAATTAAATGATATTGAAGACTTAAAAAGACTACAAGAAATGACTAAGACCACTCCTAAAATAAAAGAACCAACTGAAGAAGTAACACAATTTAAGGATGCTGATACAGACTTTTACACTAGAAGTATGGACCTATCAGAAAAAGACTTTAATTTTTCCACCAATGACAAAGAAAGTACATTATCACTACCAGTTAAAATATTTTTATTTATTGTCATAATTATTGTAAGTGCAATAATTGTATATTTAATATATCAGTTTTTATAAAGATAGTTTACCGCTATCTTTTTCAATTTTCCTAGAAAAAAACCAAAAAAGTATTGATATATATTTTAATTTTTGTTATAATCAATATGCAACTTTGAAATGGCGATGTAGCTCAGTTGGCTAGAGCGCCCGGTTCATACCCGGAAGGTCGTGGGTTCGACTCCCTCCGTCGCTACCATATGTATTTTACCATTGTATATCAATGGTTTTTCTTTTTTAAGACAACTTTTTTAGCGCCTTCCTTCATTTTTTACAAATTCCCAAAGACTAATTTACAAAATGTTCTTTTTTTGATATGATAATTTTACTTTGATTAGGGGGAAATTCAATGACTTATCAAGAATTTATTTCTTTAGTACCAAACAAAACAAAAGAATTTGTTGATAATTTACTATCACTTCTTTATTTCTATATGAATAATGATGCTAGAACTATCCGTGTTGACGATGAGTACATATCTGGCGATAATTCCAAAATGATTGTGCTTTCATTCTATGCTTATTCCTTAATTAATGAATATAACAACTTACTTGTCAAGCATAGTTATAATCGTAATGAAACAGAAATCGATTATAAAGTAAATAAAGAAATTCCTATGGAAGAAGCTTTTAGCTACTTATACACACTAGTTAATTCAATAGAAAGTAAAAAAGATTTCTGCCAACTAACTCCAACTGACATTATTCTTCGTATAATTAAAAAATATGCCTCAAATAGTCTAAGAGCAGTTAATTTAATGTTTTATAGTAATATAGAAGATATCTATAAAGACTTAGATAATTTTAATGATAAAGAAAAGAAAAATATAAGTAAATTAATTGAAAAAGAACTATATAATGATTTAACTGTTAGTGTTGTTAATTACTTAGAAACAGCATCTAAAATATTACAATTACTAGAAAAAAACAGCATACCTGAAACTTCAATTTATTCTAAAAGCGCTGGTGATTTTGTTCCCTTATCTCTCTTTTTAGCGGTCTTTTATTATAATGACGCACCTATTAAAGATAATCTAATTTCTGAACAACAAGCTATAGAAAAAATATTAAAAAAGAAAAGTATAACTTACAATATAAAAGATAAGTTAGGTATAAATCTATATCAAGACGACATTAATTTAACTAATAAAAATATTTACTCAATGAAAATAAACTTTTACAAATACATTTCAGAACTAGAAAAAACTCCTCTTGATAGAAAAGACATTAAAGTAACTGATATCTTCTTAAAAAATCTTGATAAGAACTTTACAGGAAGTTTTGCTGTAAGCAAGTTACTAGCGCAAGTAGGCATTTCTGTTGATAGCTTTACTGATTTTAAACAAGAAGTAACTGATGAATTAACAATAAAAGAAGACGAAAAAGAAAATAGATTTTATGAAAATCTAACTAAAGATAGTAAAGACTTTA
Source organism: uncultured Bacilli bacterium (assembly GCA_947626595.1). Taxonomy (GTDB): domain Bacteria; phylum Bacillota_I; class Bacilli_A; order RF39; family UBA660; genus CANRGD01. The sequence goes on from CANQST010000029.1 coordinate 14,199, forward strand.
TTGAGTTTACTTGTAAAGTATATCAATTAATTTTAAAACAAATGGACAAAAATACCCATAACAGTGACATTTTAGTAGATAAAGACGATGCTGATACCTTAGCTTTATATATTAGTAATTGCTACTATAAAGGAGAAGTAAATGAATTTTTCCTAGAATATGGAGTAACTTTAGATAAAGTTTTAAAATTACTTAAACTAGATATTAAAAAAGAAGATATCCTAAATACTAGACTTGATACCAAAATATTAATAGAACGCTTTGAACGCTTTATCAGTGAAGGAGTTAACTATAATACTAAAAGAAGTGACGTTACTCCTAGTAAAATAATCTTTAATTTATGTGATAAAAATTTTAATAAAAGCATGATTATGGAAAATATCTTTGAAGAACTTACTGATAAAGTTAACTTAGAGCAAAACTTTACTAATCAAATGAGAAAAACCATTAAAATGCGAATGCTAAGAAAAGAAAATAGACTTCGTCAACGAGTACTTAAAGATCTTTCTATAGATGTCATTAATGTCTTAGATAAAATATCTTCCTTTCATAAAGCCATTTTCCTTAAACATAGTGAATTATCTATAGAAGATATTAAAGCCTTATCTGTTTTAGCAAGCATAATAGATATAGATGCTAACTACAAAGAATTTTTTGAATTCTTAGGTATCAAAGAAAAAGCCTTTTTAGGAAAATTAGATATAAAAGATTTGCCAAGTCCTTCTATAGAAATAATTCAAAATTACTATGGAGATTACATATTTGGTGGTTTCAATAAAGAAAAAGAAAGAAAAGATATAACCATATATTCACTAGTTAAAAATATTTTTAATAAAGATCTAAATAATAGTGTCTATTTTAGAGAATTACTAGCAAATAACTTTACTTTAGAAGATTTTGATAAAACTTATGAAACATTTCTTCAAAAGCAAAAAGAAGATAATATTAAAAATACTACTAGAAAATATATAAGTTACTTGGATGAAAATATGAATATTTTAGTTAATAGATCTTTATTCATATGTGATAGATTAATGACTTATAATGATAATAATTTTTCTAAAGAAGATATAACTAACTTATCCATATTACTTGGCTATTTATATGGTTTAAAAGACGATTATTTAACTAAACTAATGTTAAAAAGAAATTTATCTAAAGAAAATATTTTAAAAGTATTAAATATAGATAAAAATATATTTCTAAATTATGGCTCAATTGATATAAATTATTTATTATTTGAAGACATTTTTTCTAAGTATAAGAAAGAAAACTTTACTGAACCTAGTAATATTCTTAAAAGTCTTTTTGAAAATGATAGTCAAATATTAGTAAAAATTGCTAAGTTAAATAATATAGATTATGATATTTTAAAAAGAGAAATACTAACAGGTCTTCCTTATGAAGAAAGTTTGAGTATAGAAGAAAGAATTGATTTACTAAATAATACTAAGATGGAGCCATTAACTAATGACTATACCAGTGTTTTAGAATTTGGCAATTCTCTTTTACTTCACGCTAAATATATTAATAAAGAACTACCAATGCTATCTCATAGTGATACGCATGAAGTATCTATTAAAACTATAAATGAAGTTTTAAATAGAGTATATCAAAAAGAAGAAGTAAAAGAAGAAAAGAAGAATTTCTTCCAAAGATTTTTCTCAGTAGAAGTAGAAGAAAAAGAAAATAAACCTAAATATGTTCTTAATCCTGATGCCATAAAAGAATTAACCGAAGAAATTGATAAACAAATAGAAGTTTTATACAATGAATTTAGAGAATATGAAGCTATGAGTAATTATATAGATGCTTATCGTAAGAGAAATAATTCTTTGTATAATATCGCTAAAGAAAAAACCCAAGAAGTAGGGGATAAGTTAAATGCTACTAATAAAGAAGACGATGCTTTCTTTGGCGAATACTTAAAATTAAACACCTTATATAATGCCTTATCTGATAAAACAAATAGATTATTAATGACTAATGAAATTATGCGTCAAAATCTACTTTCACTAAATCAAAATATGATAACTCATGCTTTAACAATTAATACATTGAAAATGGCTAGAGACGATTTAATTCCTCTAGTAGTATCACAGCTAGCAATCACTAAAGGACAAAAAACGGAAAAAGATGGTATCTTATTATCCCAAAATATTTTCTCTTTATTTTCATCCCTTTTATCAAGAAATATTGATGGGGCGATAGAAAATATGCAAAGTATAAAAAATGTTGTCAATGATAATGGAATAATTGATATAATAAATGACAATATTAAAACTTACCTTGAACAAATGCAAATAGAAAAAGAAAATGATAATAAATTATTCTCAAATGATAACGACAAAAAATTACTAATTAAATAGTCTTCCTAAGCGAAGACTATTTTTCTTGCATTTTTATCAGTTTACCATGGACAACTATTCTTCCACCATTATTATTTTCACAAGTAGAAAGAGTAATTATTTTATCATTAACATCTAAAGTAGTAGAAATTTTTACTATAGACCTTTCTTGCATAGTTTTAAGCCATTTCTCTTTATCTTTCTTAGTAGAAAAATTATTAGTTAAATAATACTTTTCTTCAGGAATAGTATAAATAGAAAATATTTGATAAAGAAAGTTAGCTTTCTTAGTAGATACATTAATAATATAGTTATCTCTATTATTTTGCCATGTAGAAGTAAGAGTATTTTTTAATGAACCTAAAACCGTCTTATTAAGTCTGCCATGTCCATAAATAATAGTATTACTATCTGTAAAATTACTATCATTACGATAATCCATAAAAACCCATCCCGCATCATTTCTACTCTTATCAAAAGCATGAGTTAAGTAATAGTTATTATCATTAGCTTTAACAACAGGGTAATTTATATTAGTATTAGGAACATTAATAAAAGCAACAGTATCAGAATTTTTCTTAAGAAGAGAATTAAAATCAACTTCATAAAAAGGAAAATCAATATAATACCAGTAATCACTTTCCTTATTTGTAGGAGGATTAATCAATTTACCTTCTGCTTCTATAGGTGTTGCCTTAGCAATCTTAATTATTTCTTCTTGAAGTTCTTCTTGTTTCTTATTATCTTTATTCCAAGAAGATAGTTTTAAAAAATTAAAAACAATTAAACTTGAAAAAAGCATAAAAAATATAAAGAAAAAAAGAGGCTTTAAGCGCGCTTTTTTTTCTTTATATACCGCCTTATATATTTCTCTTGAAATTTTAATATGACCAAATTCGTCAGTTATATTTTTATTGTTTTTCTTTCTAGCCATATTATCACCTCATTTCCTAAATTGTACCAATTTTCTGACGAAAAGTCTTTAATTTACAAAAATTTATTTACAAAATAAGCACTTGAATTTATTATA
>CANQST010000030.1 GCA_947626595.1 uncultured Bacilli bacterium
ATTATTAAAAATATCTCTACGATTTAATTCAAAATTAAATTTGTTCAAATTTTTTTGTAAAAAACCGAAACTCAAATGTAAAAGCTCTTGACAAGATAATACGTTTGTACTACAATAAAAATGCTGGTAGAAAAGTATTTTATTGAGTTTACTTGATTTTTGCGTTAGAATATATGAGACAAGGAAGTGATTTATTATGTTTGAATTAGTAAGTAATTTTAAACCAAGTGGCGATCAACCTGAAGCTATAAAAAGCTTAGTTCAAGGACTTAAAGATGGTAAGAAAGAACAAGTTCTCTTAGGTGCTACTGGAACGGGTAAAACTTTTACTATGGCTAATGTAATAAAAGAAATTAATAAACCTACTTTAGTACTTGCTCACAACAAAACTTTAGCGGGTCAATTATACTCAGAATTTAAAGAATTATTTCCTAATAATAAAGTTGAATTTTTCATTTCCTACTATGACTATTATCAGCCCGAAGCTTATGTTCCATCAACTGATACCTATATAGAAAAAGACTCTTCCATTAATGACGAGATAGACGAACTCCGCCATGCCGCAACCAGTGCTCTATTATCTAGAAGAGATGTTATTGTCGTTGCAAGTGTATCATGTATCTATGGTATAGGTGAGGTAGAAGAATATAAAAGTCAAATGCTAACACTATCAGTAGGTGATAATATTGACCGCAACAAAGTCTTAACTAAATTAGTAGAAATGCTTTATGAACGTAACGACTTTGATTTTAAACGTGGTACTTTCCGTGTTCGTGGTGATGTTTTAGAAATAATTCCTGCTAACCAAAATACGACAGGTTATCGAATAGAATTTTTTGATAATGAAATAGATAGAATTTGTACTATCGATACTTTAACTGGCGTTGTCATTGAAAATATTAAAAATGTTAGTATTTTTCCCGCTAGCCATTTCGTTGTAAGCGATAAAAAATTACAAGAAGCTATTGTTCGTATTAGAAAAGAATTAAGTGAACGTTTAGAAGAGCTAAAGAGTGAAAATAAATTAGTTGCGGCCGAACGACTAGAACAACGTACTAATTATGACTTAGAAATGTTAGAAGAAACAGGTTTTTGCTCTGGAATAGAAAATTATTCTGCTCCCATGGCTGGTCGTAAAAAAGGTGAAACTCCTACTACTTTAATGGACTTTTTCCCAGACGATTATCTTTTAATAGTCGACGAATCTCACGTTACCTTACCTCAAGTACGTGGTATGTATAATGGTGATAGAGCCCGTAAATTAAATCTAGTTGAATATGGTTTCAGATTACCTAGTGCCTTAGATAATAGACCTTTAAAATATGACGAATTTGAAAGTAAAATCAATCAAGCTATCTATGTTTCCGCAACACCAGGAGATCTAGAACTATCTCACACCAATAATCAATATGTAGAACAAATAATTAGACCAACAGGCTTACTTGACCCAACTATTGAAGTGCGAAAAACAGCTGGTCAAATAGACGACTTAGTTGGAGAAATAAAAGATAGAATGGCCCTAAATGAACGTGTTTTAATAACAACTCTAACTATAAGAATGGCCGAAGAATTAACTAATTATTTAAAAGACTTAGATATTAAAGTAGCTTATCTTCACTCTGAAGTAAAAACTCTAGAAAGACTTCAAATAATTCATGACCTACGTATTGGTAAATATGATGTTATAGTAGGTATCAACTTACTTCGTGAAGGTATCGATATACCAGAAGTATCATTAATTGCTATCCTAGATGCTGATAAAGAAGGCTTCTTAAGAAGTAATCGTAGCTTAATTCAAACAGCCGGCCGTTGTGCAAGAAATGCCCATGGTCATGTTATAATGTATGGTGATAAAATAACAGACTCCATGAAGTTTGCCATAAATGAAACAGCTCGTCGTAGAAGTATCCAAGAAAAATATAATGAAGAACATGGCATAGTTCCACAGACTATTAAAAAAGAAATACGAGAAGTAATAAGTAACATTGAAACTTCTCCAAAGAGTAAAACTAAAAAACCAACTAAGAAAGAAATTGCTCGTGATATTGCGACATTAGAAGAAGAAATGAGAGAAGCAGCTCGAAACTTAGACTTTGAAAGAGCTATGGAATTACGTGATATTTTATTTGAAATGAAAACATTATAAAAATAAAAAAATTGTAGTATAATAGAAAACGCATCACGTAAACAAAGTGAAAGGAATGTGAAGTTTAATGGATAATATAATAATAAAAGGAGCAAGAGAAAACAATTTAAAAAACATTGATATCACTCTACCAAAGAATAAATTAATTGTTATGACTGGACTATCTGGAAGTGGTAAAAGTTCTCTAGCATTTGATACCATTTATGCTGAAGGTCAACGAAGATATGTTGAAAGTCTATCTGCTTATGCTAGACAATTTCTAGGAGGTTCTGAAAAACCTGACGTTGATAGCATTGAAGGCTTATCTCCAGCCATCAGTATTGACCAAAAAACAACTAACAATAATCCTCGTTCAACAGTTGGAACAGTTACCGAAATTTATGATTATTTGCGACTTATTTTTGCTCGTGTAGGAATACCTTACTGTCCAACTCACAATATTCCTATAACTAGTCAAAGTATTGAAGAAATGACTAATAAAATTATGGAATATCCTCTTGGAACCAAAATGATTATTTATTCTCCAGTTGTTCATGGTGAAAAAGGAACCCATAAAGATATTCTAGAAAACCTACGTAAAGATGGTTATATTCGTGTTCGTGTTAATGGCGAAATGTATGATTTAAGCGAAGAAATAACTCTAGAGAAAAATAAAAAAGATAAAATAGATGTTGTTATTGATAGAATTGTTTTAAAAGAAGACTCCAGAAGTCGTCTATTCGAAGCTATAGAAAGTGCTACTAAACTTTCTAACGGTAAAGTAGTTATTGAAATACTTGGAGATAATAAAAAAGAAATTGTTATGTCTGAAAACTTTGCTTGTCCTTATTGTGAGTTTTCCTTACCAGAACTAGAACCACGTCTATTTAGTTTCAATGCCCCTTATGGAGCATGTCCTGAATGTAAAGGCTTAGGAGTAAACTTACAAATAGATAGAGATTTACTTATACCAAATGGAGATTTATCTATCAAACAAGGCTGTATCAAAACTTTAACTGACGACGTTGAAGGAATTGACTTTAAAAAACTAATGTGTGTTTGTAAACACTATAAAATTGATTTAGATAAACCATGGAAAAAACTAAAACCTAAAGAACAAGAAATAATTCTTTATGGTAGTGACGAAATTATTCATTTTGAATATTCCTCAAAAAGTGGAAATAAATATAATAGTCGCGATTATTATGAAGGAATTATCAACAACTTAGAAAGAAGATACTTAGAAACATCTTCTACTTGGATTAGAGAATGGTTAGAACATTACATGGTTGAACATACTTGTGAAGTTTGCCATGGAGCTAGACTTAATGATAGCGTTTTATCAGTAAAATTAGGTGGTAAAAACATTTTTGAAGTAACAGAATTAAGTATTAAAGAATTAATTCCCTTCTTTCATAATTTAAAATTATCAGAAGAAAAAAGAGAGATAGCTAAACTAATTTTAAAAGAAATAGATGACCGTCTTAACTTTTTACAAAATGTTGGTCTAGAATATTTAACTTTAAGTAGGTCAGCTGGTAGTCTTTCCGGTGGAGAAGCTCAACGTATTCGCTTGGCTACTCAAATAGGCTCTAGATTATCCGGTGTTTTATATGTTTTAGACGAACCAAGTATTGGCTTACATCAAAGAGATAATGAAAAATTAATTAAATCACTTCAAGAAATGCGTGACTTAGGTAATACTCTCGTAGTAGTTGAACACGATACCGATACCATGTTAGCAAGCGATTTTCTTGTTGATATTGGTCCCGGAGCCGGTGATGCTGGAGGAGAAGTAGTAGCTTATGGAACCCCAGAAGAAGTTATGAAATGTGAAAATAGTATAACAGGTCAATATTTGAGTGGTAAAAAATGTATCGAAGTTCCTAAAACAAGAAGAAAAGGTAATAAAAAGTTTTTAAAGATAAGAGGCGCTAAAGAACATAACTTAAAAAATATAGATGTTGATATTCCACTTGGAACGTTAACTTGTATAACCGGTGTTTCCGGAAGTGGTAAAAGTACTCTTATTAATGAAATCCTTTGTAAAACTGTTTCCAATAAACTATACAATAGTAAAAATAAACCAGGTAATCATGACAAAATTTTAGGAATTGAAAATCTAGATAAACTAGTTGCTATTTCTCAAAATCCAATTGGTAGAACACCACGTTCTAATCCAGCTACCTATACTGGTGTCTTTGACGATATAAGAAGTGTCTTCACTACCACTAAAGAAGCCAAAATGTATGGTTTTGAAAAAAATCGTTTCTCTTTCAACGTCAAAGGCGGTCGTTGTGAAGCTTGTCGTGGTGATGGTGTCAAAAAGATAGAAATGCATTTTCTACCTGATGTTTACGTTCCTTGTGAAGTTTGCCATGGAACAAGATATAATCGAGAAACATTAAACATAAAATATAAAGGAAAAAATATTGCCGAAGTTTTAGATATGCGTGTAACAGAAGCAATTAAATTCTTTGAAAATATTCCTAAAATAAAACATAAACTTCAAGTATTAGAAGATGTTGGTCTAGGCTATATAAAATTAGGTCAAAGTGCCCCAACTTTATCAGGAGGAGAAGCTGAAAGAGTAAAACTTGCCAAAGAATTACAAAAGAAAGCTACAGGAAAAACCCTTTTCGTTCTTGACGAACCAACTACTGGTCTTCATACTGACGATATAAAACGCCTACTTGCAATTTTACAAAAAATAGTAGATAATAAAGACACAGTAGTAATAATTGAACATAATCTAGATGTTATTAAAGTAGCCGATTATATTATTGATTTAGGACCTGAAGGTGGAGCTGATGGTGGTATGGTTGTAGCAACAGGAACCCCAGAAGAAGTAGCCAAAGTCCAAGAATCATATACTGGTGCATTCTTAAAAAAACTACTATAGGAGTAATTCATGGAAAAAACAAAAGAAAATAAAAACAGATTAATAAGTTTAATAGATTGGTTATTATATATGCTAGGATATACCTTAGTCTTTATTCTAGTAACTAGTTTTTTTGATAGTATCTATATCGATAATAACCATCTTTTCTTGTGGTCTTTTCTAATCATATTAGTAATTTATATTCTAAATAAAACAGTAAAGCCAATTCTAGTAACTCTAACTATTCCTATAACTGGAATAACGTTAGGCTTATTCTATCCCTGCATAAATGTCTTCATACTAAAACTAGCTGATTGGCTTTTAGAAAGCCACTTTCAAACTAAAAACTTATATATTATTTTCTTTGTTGCAATCCTTTTATCTATAACTAATTTTATTATGGGTGAAATACTAAAAAAAATAATAAAGAGGTTTAGAACATGGACAAAATAGCTCTTGATTTAGGATTTATTAAAATATATTGGTATTCTCTATTTATCTTTATAGGTTTTCTTGTAGGTTTTAGTGTTATTTTTATTGAAAGTAAAAAACAAAAACTTCAAGAAGACTTTATAATAGACCTATCCTTCTATAGTGTCATCCTAGGTTTATTAGGTGCTAGAATTTACTATGTATTATTCAATTTATCTTATTATATAAATAATCCTTTAGAAATATTTGCTATTTGGAAAGGTGGTCTAGCCATTCATGGTGGCATACTCGCAGCCTTAATATTTGTAATAATTTACTCCAAAAAGAAAAAAGTTAATATCTATAAATTACTAGATATAATAGTAGTTGGTCTAATTATCGGTCAATCGATTGGTCGTTGGGGAAACTTCTTTAATCAAGAAGCTTTTGGTAGAATAACTTCTCTTTCCCATCTCCAAAGATTACATATACCAAAATTCATAATAGATAACATGTACATTGCCGGAAATTACCGAGAACCAACTTTTCTATATGAAAGTCTTTCTTCCTTAGTAGGCTTTATCATAATGCTAATACTAAGAAAAAAGAAAAACTTAAAATTAGGAACACTAAGTGGCTTTTACTTAACTTGGTATGGATTAACTCGTTTTATTATAGAATATCTTAGAAGTGACTCGCTTATGCTTGGCCCATTTAAAATAGCCATGATAGTCTCCCTTATTTTCATAATAGTTGGCTTATATTTCTTAATTAAAAATATAGTAAGTAAAGATAAAAAGTTTTATAATAAAGAAAAAATATATTTAGAGTAGGTGATTTTATGTATAAAAAAGTTGTTGTTTTAGGAGGAGGTACAGGCATTTCTTACTTGTTGAAAGGCCTAAAAGATTTCCCTGTAGACATAACTGCTGTTATAACAGTCTCAGATAATGGTCGTTCAACCGGAAAACTACGAGAAGAATTTCATACTCCAGCCGTAGGTGATATTAGAAAAGTAATAACCAATTTATCACAAATTGACGACCCAATTAAAGAAATGATGTCCTATCGCTTTAACACTTCAAGTGATTTAGATGGTCATGCCGTTGGTAATCTAATTCTAACAGCTATGTTAGATATAACCGGTTCCCTAAAAAAATCTATTCAAAGTCTAAGCAAATTATTAGATGTCCGTCATACCGTTTTACCAATATCAGAAGACTCTGACTTAACCCTAATGGGCTTAGACGTCAATGGAAATATCATAGAAGGAGAAGAACAAATTACCAAAGCCAATTCTAAGTTTGAAAAAATTTATTATAAAAATGAACCAAAAGTTTTAAAAGAAGTTCTTCAAGCCCTAGAACAAGCTGATTTAATAATATTTAGTATGGGAAGCCTATACACCAGTATCTTACCCAATATAATCTGTAAAGAAGTAAAAGAAGTTCTAAATAAAATCAATACTCCGATAATGTATATCTGTAATGCCGTAACCCAACCAGGAGAAACTGATAACTTCACTGTAAGTGACCATGTTAAATTAATTAATAAATATTTAGACGCTAAAAAAATAGATGTCGTAATTGCATCCAACTCTAAAGTCGATAGCGAAATTGCTTTGAAATATGAAACTAAAGAACAAAAAGACCCTGTAATAATAGATTATGAAGAACTAAAAAAATTAGATGTTGAATTAATAGAAGACGATTTACTTATCTTAGAAGAAAACCGTATTAGACATGATAGTTTAAGACTTTCTTCACTAGTCTTCTCTTACTTAATGAGGAAAACATGTCATACACAACTAAAATAAAAGAAGAAATATCTAGTATCAAAAATACTAAGTCCGAAAGTATTGCTGAACTATCAGGCTTTTTAAGAAATAATGCTAATTACACAAATGGGGTCTTAACTTTAACAAGTGAAAATAAATTAACGATTAATCGTATAAAATCATTTTTTAAAGACTTATATCAAATAGAAGTACAAGAAAAAACTATAGATAACTTAAATTTTAGTAAAAAAGAATTGTTCTGTTTAAGTATTAATTTAGACAACTTTATCTTAAAAGACTTAGGATATTTAAATGATAATGGTGAAATTCTTACCTCTCCACCTCTTTATATAGTAGGTGCTAACGAAGAAATAAGAGCCTATCTACGTGGTGTCTTTCTCTGCGTAGGAAGTATCAATGACCCTAAAACATCTAGATATCATATGGAACTTTTAATAAATACCCCTGAAGAAGCTGTTTTTATTCAAAAGCTCCTTAATCTATTTGATTTAAATGCTAAAATATTAAATCGTGATAAAGGCTATATGATTTATATAAAAGAAGCTGAAAAAATAAGTGATTATTTAAAAATACTAGGTGCTTCTAAAGCCGTAATGTACTTTGAAAATGTTCGTATTTATCGCGAGCAAATGAATAATACTAATCGGCTTAATAACTGTGAACAAGCTAATATGGATAGAATTATTCAAACAGCTTCTACTCAACTTGAACAAATTGAAATAATAGAACAAAATGATAGTGTTAATTTACTAGACGATAAAACCAAAGAAACTTTAGAGTATCGTAAAAAATACCCTGAAGCATCTCTCAAAGAATTAGCCGAAATAATTTCTCTAGAAACAGGAAATAAGATTACTAAGTCTGGACTAAATCACCGTCTAAGAAAAATAAAAGACTTAGCCATGAAAATAAAAGAAAATAATAATTAAAGAAAGGAAGATTTATATGACTATTGCTATCGCAAGTGACCATAGAGGAGTTACTTACAAAAAAGAAATAATTAAATTTTTAGAAGAAAAAAACTACAATGTCATTGACTGTAGTAAAGTAAATACAGAAACGGATGACTATCCTGATTTTGCTTTTAAAGTTTGTGAAGAAGTAGTGAGTAAAAGAGCTGATGTTGGTATATTAGTATGCCGAACTGGTATAGGTATGTCCATTGCCGCTAATAAAGTAAAAGGTATAAGATGTGCTAAAGTAAATTCTAAAGAAGACGCCATTCTTTGCCGCAATGATAATGGAGCTAATGTCATGACTTTTAATTTTACTGATAACATTGAAGATATTAAAGAATACATTGAATGCTTCCTAACAGCTGAAGTATTAAATGACGAAAGACATAGAAGAAGAGTAGCCAAGATTACTCAGTATGAGGAGACCCACTAATGGGTAAGTTATTTCTCTATATAGCCGTATCAATACTTGTTATCTGGTCAATGGATGCTGTAAATATAAACCAAATATTTAAAAAGAATAGAGTATATCAAGCACGTTTCTTCTACTTCTTTTTAGGAATATCTTTAATTTATCTAGTTACCAATTTCTTATTAGATTTATTTACTTCTATAAAAATATTTTAAAAGAAGTATAAATCTTTTTATTTTGTTCAAACTTATAATGAGGTGAATAAAATGAGAAGAAGAAAATTAAAGTCCTTTGTAATACCTAGTTTCGTGTTCCTAACAGCCATCTTTACATTTTTAGGAGTAGCTATTGTATCAAATAACAGCAATATGAAAGAAGAAGAGCCAAATACTTATGTATCTAATTCCATTATAAGTAATGAAACTGCTGTAATGGAAACTGATACTAAAGTACTTAACCCATATACAGATCTTTCTGTAAAATTAGGTAAGTCTTATTATGATTATAAATCAGATGCCGCATCTCAAGAGAAATCTATAGTTTTTCATGACAATACTTATATGCAAAATTCAGGAGTAGATTTTGTAAGTGAAAATACTTTTGATGTAGTAGCGGTCCTTAACGGAGAAGTAACAAATGTTAAAGATGACGAAACACTAGGAAAAATAGTTGAAATAAAACATGAAAATGATTTTCTTTCTATCTACCAAAGCTTATCAGAAACAACAGTAAAAAAAGGCGATATAGTAGAACAAGGACAAGTAATTGGAAGAAGTGGAACCAATGAATTAGATAAAGAAATAGGAAACCACCTTCATTTTGAAATTTATATTAATGGAGGAGTAGTTGACCCTATGCTTTATTTGAACAAAGAACTAAATACAAAGACTAATTAAGAGTTATGATACTCTTTTTTTCATAAAACAAAAAAATTTTCATATAATTTATTATAAACTTTAGAAAATATGGTAAAATATTAATGACAGGAAGTGATACAGAATGATAACTAGAGATATAGGAATAGACTTAGGTACTGCCAATGTTTTAATATATATCAGGGGAAAAGGTATAGTATTAAATGAACCAAGTATAGTTGCGGTTGATACCGAGACAAAAAGAGTTATAGCTGTTGGACAAGAAGCCGAAGAAATGTTAGGAAGAACACCGGGAAAAGTAAAAGCCATTAAACCAATGAAAGATGGTGTTATAGCCGATTTTGAAATTACAGAAATAATGCTAAATGCTTTTATTAAAAAAATTAAAGCAAAGAAAATGTTCTCAAGACCTAGAATATTAATATGTTGTCCAACTAATATAACCCCAGTAGAAAAAAATGCCATAAAAGAAGCCGCTGAAAGAACAGGTGCTAGAAAAGTTTATATTGAAGAAGAGCCAAAAGTTGCTGCTATAGGTACTGGTATGGACATATCAAAACCAGTTGCTAATATGGTATTAGATATAGGTGGAGGAACTACTGATATAGCTATTCTTTCATTAAATGGTATTGTATCTTCCGCATCAGTTAGAACAGCAGGAAATGCCTTTGATCAAGATATTATCAAATATATTAAAGAAAAATATAAATTATTAATTGGTGAAAAAACAGCTGAAAATATAAAGATTAATTTTGCCAATGTTTTTAAACCAAGTAAAAAAGAAAAAATAGAAGTAAGAGGACGTAATTTGATTACAGGTCTTCCTCATACAATAGAAATAAATCAAGAAGAAATACAGGAAGCTTTAAAAGATTGTGTAGAAAAAATAGTCAAAGCAACTACCAATGTTCTAGAAGAAACATCACCTGAATTATCAGCAGATATAGTAGAAAAAGGTATTATTTTAACTGGTGGTGGAGCATTACTTAATGGTTTATGTGATGTTTTAGAAAAAGAATTAAATGTTCCAGTCTTAATCGCAGAAACTCCATTAACTTGTGTAGCAGAAGGCTGTGGCATTCTTTTGGAAAATATCAAGTTACTAAATCAAGATAATTAGCACAAAAAGTTGAAAAACTTTTTTTCTTTTCACTTGACACAACCCTAGGGGGGGGGGGGTATAATTTACTTATAAGATAATGAGAAACTGTGGAAAGAAAGTGAAAAGTAATGAATAAAGTTAATAAAAAAATAGTAGTAGGTTCAATAATAGCAATAGCTATTTCTATAGTTTCTTCTTTTTGCTTGGCAGAAACTTTAATAGAAAGTAGTAAGGTTAGTTATATAGATAATTCTAAATTAGGTGCGACTAATGTTCAAAATGCCATAGATGGTACATGTACGAAGTTTAGTAGTGAGTTACAAAATTTTCTTTTAAAAGTATACCCAGTAGGAAGTATTTATATAAGTTACAGTGCCACTAATCCTCAAACTTTATTTGGAGGAACATGGGAAGCCTTTGGAAAGGGGCAAACTTTAGTAGGAATAGATACAAGTTCCACTGAATTTAAAACATTAGGACAAACTGGAGGAGCAAAGTCTATATCATATACCCCAGGTGGAACAATAGGAAGTACCGGCTTAAATATTAATCAAATACCAAGTCATACTCATAGTATTAGCCATACTCATACAACCCCAGCGACTAAGACATCAACCATGTCTTTAACAGCCCAAAAGTCAGGAGATCATACTCATAATATATTAGGAGCTTGGGATGCAACTTCTAATTTAGCAGGTGGTAATGAATGGAAAGCAAATGGATGGATACCACTTGTTAGTGGACAAACTTATCAAGGAACTGGAATGTTGTCAACCGCTGGAGCTCACACTCACAGCGTAACAGGAACTGTAACCGTCCCAGCTATGACTACAAACTCAATAAGTACTTCTACAAGTGGAGCTGCTGGGAAAAGTAATACAAGTGGTTACTCTGATGGCCATACTCATAGTTTCACTGGAACTGCTGCTACCTTAAATAATCTTCAACCATATATAACCGTTTATATGTGGAAAAGAACTAAATAATAAAAAATTATCCACAAAATCTGTGGATTTTTCTTTACAAAAATTAGTGTTAAATTAATTTGTATATATTGAAAGAAAATCAAGAAAACTATATAATAGAAGTATAAATAAGGAGGAATTATAAATGATAAAAGTTGCGATTAATGGTTTTGGAAGAATAGGACGTCTTGCTTTTCGTTTAATGGAAGAAGACCCTAGCTTTGAGGTAGTTGCGATAAATGATTTAACAGATGCTGAACAACTAGCATACTTACTTAAATATGATACTAATCACCGCAATTATCGTATTGACGAAATATCACACACTGAAAATTCAATAGTAGTAGGAGACAAAAAAATTAGAGTATATGCTGAAAAAGATCCAGCAATGTTACCATGGAAAGATTTAGATGTCGATGTCGTATTAGAATGTACTGGCCTTTTCACATCAGACGAAAAAGCTATGGCTCATATTAATGCCGGCGCTAAAAAGGTAATTATTTCCGCTCCCGCTAAAGGCAATGTAAAAACAGTTGTTTATAATGTTAATGAAAATATTCTAACAGGAGAAGAACAAATTATTTCCGCTGCTAGCTGTACAACTAACTGTCTAGCACCAGTTGTTGATGTTCTTGATAAAACATTTGGTATTAAAAAAGGCTATATGACAACAGTTCACGCCTATACCAATGACCAAGCTACACTAGATATAGCTCATAAAAAAGGAATAAAAGCTCGTCGTGGAAGAGCATGTGCTGCCAACATCGTTCCCGCATCTACTGGTGCCGCATCTGCAATAGGTAAAGTATGTCCTAACCTAGAAGGTAAATTAGAAGGAGTTGCCATGCGTGTTCCCGTACCAACAGGCTCAGTTATTGACCTAGTTTTGGAGCTTAATGCTAATGTAACCGTTGAAGAAATAAATAATGCTTTAAAACAAAATCAAAATGATACACTAAAATATACAGACGACCCAATTGTTTCTAGTGATGTAATTGGTCGCCGTTGTGGAGCCTTAGTAGATGGATTGTCAACTTCTGTTTTAGATGTAGATGGTTCACAACTAGTAAAAGTAGTAGCGTGGTATGATAACGAAATGAGTTACACTGCTCAAATGATTAGAACCGCTAAATATTTAATGACAAAGTAAAAGGAATAATTCCTTTTTTTCTATAATGGAGGTAAAACTTATGAAAAAAATAACAGACTTAGATATTGAAAATAAAAAAGTATTAATAAGGTGCGACTTTAATGTACCAATAAAAGATGGAAAAATTCTAGACGATAACAGAATAGTTCAAGCCCTAAAAACTATAAACTATTGCTTAGAAAAAAATGCTAAAGTAATTCTTTTTTCTCACCTAGGAAGAGTAAAAGAAGAAGCCGACTTAGCAAAGAATAATTTAGAAGTAGTTTCTAAAAGACTAAGTGAACTTTTAAATAAAGAAGTAATTTTCATTAACGAAACTAGAGGCGAGAAACTAGAACAAGCAATTAATAACATGCAAAATAAAGATGTCTTACTAGTTCAAAACACTAGATATGAAGACTTAGATGGTAAAAAAGAAAGTTCCAATGATGATGCCCTAGCAACCTATTGGGCTTCCTTAGGAGATGTTTTCATTAATGATGCTTTTGGTACAATACATAGAGCCCATGCTTCAAATGTAGGTATTGCTAGTCACATGAAAGGAAAATGTGCCATAGGCTTCTTAATTGAAAAAGAATTAAATACTTTAAGCCTACTTGATAATCCAGCTAAACCATTTGTAGTTATCTTAGGAGGAGCTAAAGTAAGTGACAAAATAGGCGTTATAAAAAATTTAGTAACCAAAGCAAACTACATCTTAATAGGTGGTGGTATGGCTTTTACATTCCTAAAAGCCAAAGGCCTAGAAGTAGGAAAATCCCTAATTGATACTGAGAGTCTTTCTTTCTGTGAAGAGATTTTAAAAGACTACTCTGAAAAAATAATTTTACCAGTTGATATTGCAACAAGTACCACTTTTTCTAATGACGAAGACTATAAAGTTAAAAGTATAAATGAAATAAATAATAATGAAATGGGTCTAGATATTGGACCAAAGACCTTAGAACTTTTTGAGACTTACTTAAAAAACGCCAAACTTGTTGTTTGGAATGGCCCTCTTGGTGTCTATGAATTTTCTAAATATAAACAAGCAACTGATAACTTATTAAAATACATAACAGACAATAACATCAAAGTAATTTTAGGTGGCGGTGATACCGTTGCGGCTGCTTCTAATGCTAATTTAAAAGATAAAATATTCCACGCATCAACTGGAGGAGGAGCAACCCTAGAATATCTAGAAGGAAAAGCCCTTCCTGGTTTAGAAGCAATTAAATAATTAGGAGGCATCAGCTATGAGAGTAGGAATATTTACCGAAACTTATACGCCCTACATAAGTGGTCTAGTAACTAGCGAACTCATGCTTAAAAAAGGTCTAGAAAAACTAGGCCATGAAGTCTATGTAGTAACAGCTAACTTAGAAAGTTTTAAATATGAATATGACGAGGCTGAAAAAGTCTTGCGAATACCCGGTGTAAAAACAGGAATTTATGACTCACGCCTTACCAGTGTTTACCCCATCCAAGCCGTTAAAAAAATAAAATCCTGGAAATTAGATGTCATTCATTCTCAAACCGAGTTTGCGATAGGAACATTTGCTAGGATAATTGCTAAACAATATAACATACCTCTTGTTCATACCTACCACACTATGTATGAGGACTACATTCACTATATAACAAAAGGTTACTTTAAAAAATCAAGTAAAAAACTAGTAGAATATTTCACTAAATTTTACTGTGAAACCACCGCAACTGAACTAATTGTCCCTACAACTAAAACTTATAAATTATTTAAAGAAAAGTATGATTTTAAGAAAAATATAAATATAATACCTACCGGTATAGAAGTAGAACGTTTTTATAAAGAAAATGCTAATAATAAAGATATAGCTAACTTAAAGAAACATCTCCATTTATCTAAAAAAGATTTTATAATTATCTTTGTTGGTCGTCTAGCTGAAGAAAAAAACGTTGAATTTTTAATAGAAACTGAACAGAAATTAAAAGAAAAAGATAAAAATATTAAGCTCTTAATAGTAGGAGATGGCCCTGATAAAGAAAAATATGAAAACTATGCCATTTCTTTAGGACTAAAGGACAATGTAATTTTTACGGGAAAAGCTAAATGGGAAGAAATGCCTTACTACTATCATATATCAAATGTCTTTGTAACCGCATCCGTAACCGAAACTCAAGGCCTAACAGTAATAGAAGCCATGGCTTCAAGTATAACTCCCGTCTGTATCGACGACGAAGCTTTCCATAGTATGGTTACCGATGGTTTAAATGGCTACTTCTTTCATACTAAAGAAGAATTAGCTCAAAAAATTTTAACACTAAAAAAAGATAAAGTTCTACTCAGTAAATTAAATAACCAAGCTCGTATAGCATCCGATAACTATAGTGCTAAGTTCTATTCCCAAAGAGTTTTAGAAGTCTACAAGCGAGCTATCAATTTAAAAAAGCAAGAAAATCGCTTTGGAATTATTTCCAAACTTGCCAAAAAAATAAGAGGTGAACACTAATGCTAACTGTTTTAAACAATAAATGTCATTTCACAAAAGAAGAATTTTTAAAATATCAACAAGAATTATCCAAACTTAAAGGAGAAATAATTTTATGTCCTAGTTCTATTCATATTCCTAATTTTAATTTAACAAACATAAAACTAGGTTCTCAAAATGTAAGTGCCACCGCAAATGGTGCCTATACTGGAGAAATTTCCGCAACTCAATTATCTTCATATCAAGTTGAATATTGTATTGTTGGTCACAGTGAACGAAGACTTTATCAACAAGAAACTAACCTCACCATTAATAACAAAATAAAAAGGCTTTATGAAGAAAAAATAATCCCCATTCTTTGCGTTGGAGAAACACTAGAAGAAAGACAAAATAAAAAAACCAAAGAAGTAATTGAAGAAGAAATAAATGAAGCTATAAAAGATCTATCAATAGAAGAAAAAAATAAATTAATCATTGCCTATGAACCTATTTGGTCTATTGGAACAGGTATTATTCCTACAAATGAAGAAATTGAAGAAGTTCTTAAAATTATAAAAAATATTCTTCCTGTATCTTCCCTTTTATATGGAGGAAGTGTAAGTGAAGAAAATGCCTCAATAATAGAAAAATGTTCTCTTTTAGATGGCTTTCTTCTAGGAGGTCTAAGCCTAAATCCGATAAATCTCGAGCTCTTTTTACAAAAATTGACAAAGTAAACGTCAGTCGACAAAACTTGTCTTTTTTTTCTCTAGGAAATTAGCGAAAACTGTTTTATAATTATACTTGCGTGATAGTTAAAGAAAGGAGAACAATGGAAAAGACAAAAGTTTTAATTATCGACGACAACAAGAATTTAATCATGATGATTAAGGAGTACTTTAAAGACAATCCTGATATTTCTATCTGCTTAGAAGCCAATGATGGTAATGAAGGATTAAGGTTAATAGAAAGTAAGAAAAACGACTTTGATTTAATCATTTTAGATTTAATCATGCCAGGTAAAGATGGTCTAAGTATTCTAGAATACCTTAATGACCATAAAATCGATAAGAAAGTTATCGTTCTAACATCCTATAACACCCAAGATGTAATTAGAAAAGTATCCGAAATGGGAGTTAGCTATTTCATGCTAAAACCATTTGAATTATCTGATTTAGAAAAGAAAATTGAAATAGTAATGGATGATGCATCATATGGTGGAAAATCCATTGACTTATTCAATAACAATTTACAAATATCAATTACTAAAACATTACATGAATTAGGAGTTCCATCACACATCAAAGGTTATCAATATATTAGAGAAGGCATCTCTATTGTTTATCAAAATCCTGAAATAATAGGTGGAATAACTAAAGAATTATATCCAGAAATCGCTAAAAAATATACAACAACAGTCTCTCGTGTAGAAAGAGCCATTAGACATGCTATTGAAGTTAGTTGGAATAGAGGCAACTGGCAACTAATGGAAGATATATTTGGTCATAGTGTTGATATTGATAAAGCAAAACCAACAAATTCAGAATTTATAGTAACAATCGCAGATAAATTGCGATTAGAATATACAAAACCATTATTATCGGTTTAAGACAAATATTTTTATCATTTGTCTTTTTTTTGTCATAATACCAAAAGCCTTTAATATAATTTAATAGAAATAAATTATGGGGTGAAATATGTTAAAAAAATTTTTATGTTTGTTATTATTAATAGGTATGCTTACAGGATGTAATAAAAATAGTGAAAAAAGCATTGTTAAAAGTTTAAATAAAAAATTAGAAGATAATAAAGCTTATAAATTAAAAGGTGATTTAGAAATTACCAATAATGACGATGTTTATAATTATGAAATAACCGCAAGTTTCAAGAAAGATAATTATTACCGCATAGAACTAACAAATAAAGCTAATAGTCATACTCAAGTAATCTTAAAAAATGAAAGTGGTGTCTATGTTATAACTCACCAAAGTACGCAACTTTAAAAAATTAAATAAGTTTGAGGTTATATCAATAATTAGTATCTTACATAAACAATGAGAATATGCAAAAAAACATATTCTTTTTAT
>CANQST010000031.1 GCA_947626595.1 uncultured Bacilli bacterium
TTATATTAAAATTTTCATTTTAATATCTTTTTCATCCAGTATGACTAGTTTTCCATAAAACTTTTCACACTATCTATTTTTATCATAGTTATAAAATAACTGTTGACATATAGTTATATTTTACCTATAATATTTTTATATAGGTAAAATATAACTATGAAAGAAAGTGAAAACAATGAACAAAGTAAATAAAAGAATAGCAGTAGGAGTAATCATAGGAACAGTTGCCTCTACAATATTTTCTTTTTGTTTAGCTGAAACTTTAATAGAAAGTAAAAATGTAAATAATGTTCAAACTGCCATAGATGGTACCTGTACGAAGTTTAGTAATCAGTTAACAACTTTAAAACAGGAAATAATAAATGAAATATATCCAGTAGGTAGTATTTATATATCAACGACTTTAAAGACCACAACAGATGTCCAAAATAAATTTGGAGGAACATGGGAAGTTTATGGAAAAGGACAAACTCTAGTAGGAAATGATGGAACAACTTATATAACAGGAGATAATTCTAAAGGGCAGGGTGGTTCAACAACTGCATCAACAAAATTAACAGTAGCTAATTTACCAAGTCACTCACACGTTATACCAGAATTATCAGCGACAACATCTAATAATGGAGCTCACCATCATGATTTTTCTGTTTATACAAATAATGACACAGCAGTAACCGTACCAGCTAATACCAATTTTCTAAATAAAACAGTTCTACTATATTCAACAACTGCCCATACTGGAGGACTTCACGGTTTACATGGAAAAATGTCTGACTCTGGTGCCCATACACATACTGTTACCATACCATCAACAAACACAACTACATGTACCAATTGTACTGGAACAGCCTTCACAACAAGCACTATGCAGCCATACACAGTTGTCTATATGTATAAACGAACAAAATAAATAGAAGAGTAACAATAGAAGTATTTGCATCATATTTTCTTCTAGATTAACCAGATTAATTATTATTTAGGGCATAATTTATTAATTAAATACATAAAGTGTCAAAATAATGAGTTATCGACCAATTTTTACTTAATATAGTTAAAAAGTGGTCGATAACTTGCTTTTGTTATAAAAAAATTGTATAATGTAATTGGTGATAATATGGAAAAAATATACAAAAGAGAAGATTATTTAAGTAAAATTAGAAACTTCTATAATGATAACATGATAAAAGTTATAACGGGAATAAGAAGATGCGGAAAGTCCTATTTGCTAAAAAGTATTATTGAAGAATTAAAAAGCAAAGGAATTAATGAAAAAGATATTATTTATATTGAATTAGATAAAAGAGAATATAAGTCTATAAAAACCGCTACACAACTTGAAAAAACAATTGATAGTTTTATCTCTGATAATGATTTTAAGTATTTATTTATTGATGAGGTTCAAAATGTACAGGGTTTTGAACCAGTTGTTAATTCTTATCGTGAAGAAGGAAATTTTTCAATTTTTTTAACGGGATCTAATTCATACTTATTATCTGGAGAGTTAATTACAAAATTAACAGGACGATATATAGAAATAGAAATGTTACCACTTAATTTCTATGAATATATAGATATGAAAAAATTTCTTGGTAAATCCATTAATCCGAATATATATAATGAGTTTGAAGAATTTGTCAGAGATGGAGGATTTCCCGGCTCTTTAAATTATGATAATCACGCCGATAAAATGTTATATACAGAAAATGTAATTAAACAAATTTTTCAAAAGGATATTAAAAACCATAAAAAAATTAAAGATGTTGACCTTTTTGAAGTTATTCAAAAATTTGTTATTAATAATTTTGGTTCAATTATTTCAATTGGAAGCATTTATGATTATTTAACAGTAACGAAAAAAATAAATATTGATAGACGAACTATAAAAAACTATATTGAAGTTTTAGAAAATGCTAAAATCATTTATCCATGTGATTTATTTGATTTAAAATCAAAGCAAGTATTAAATGGAGAAAAAAAATACTATTTAGCTGATTTGAGCATCTATTTTGCACTCAATACTGATAATAGAATAAATTATGGACCTGTCCTTGAAAATATTTTATATTCTTACTTAAAATGTAAAAATTATAGTTTAAGTGTAGGAAAAATTGGAACTTTAGAGTGTGATTTTATTGCGAGAAAAGATACTGATAAATATTTTTACATTCAGGTCTCTAAAAATATTGACGACGATAAAACAAGAGAAAGAGAATACAAACCATTTTATGAAATTAAAGCATTGTATCCACGATATTTGTTTGTACTAGACTTAATATTACAAGAGAATGTAGATGGAATAAATAATGTAAATATTGTAGACTTTATTTATAATAAGGAAGATTTAAAATAAGGATTAGATATTATATGTCATATTAAAACAAAATCCCAACAACACTATTCATAATACAATTACAAAAATTACTTTAGGCGATTTTATTCATGATAAATGAATTGATAATAATTAATGCCGAAGAAAAAAATAAACTTAACTTACTAAACTAAGTCTATTTTTTTTCTTCTTTGATAATTGATTTTGGATATGACTTTCTCTCGTCAGTTAGATATAGCAAATAGTCAATACTAGTTTGATAAAATCTGGCCAATTTCTTCAAAATATCTGTAGGTATATCATTAGTTTCTGTTTCATATTGAGAATAGCCAGTTTGAGACATGTTCAACATTTTTGCTACATCTTTCTGATACAAGTCTTTATCTTCTCTTAATTCTTTTAACCTATTCATAATTGCATCTCTAATTTTTATTTTCCCATATCTTAAAATAGGTTATGAAAGATATAGTAAGGTGGGACAATATGAGAAAAAATAAAGACAAAATATTTTTTATGATACTTGGAATACTTATTTCAGCAATGACATATGTAATGGCCGAAACTTTAATAGAAAGTAAAAATGTAACTTACGTAGACAATTCTAACTTAAAAGCTAATAATGTTCAAACTGCCATAGATGGAACATGTACAAGGTTTAGCAATGAGTTAACTAATTTAGAAAAAACTTTACTAGATAAATTCTATCCCGTAGGAAGTATTTATATCTCAACAAGTTTATCCACAGTACAACAAGTAAATAACACAATAGGTGGAGAATGGGAAGTTTATGGAAAAGGACAAACTCTAGTAGGAATAGATACAAATCAAGAAGAATTTAAAACAATAAATCAGATTGGAGGAGAAAAAACTCACACTTTAACAGTAGAAGAAATGCCAAGTCATACACACATTCAAAACCAGCATACTCATATACTTCCGTATATGTCCAATTATGGAAAAGGTTTTAATGGATATGGTTTCGAAAGTGGTGGATCAAATATCACAAATGGCAATGGAATAAGTGTAAGCTTTGCAACAGCCACTAATCAAAATACTGGTGGTTCCAAGGAACACAACAATCTTCAACCATACATCGTCGTCTATATGTACAAAAGAACAAAATAAGGACCATCTCAGTCCCTTTTATTTTCAATTACTTTATCAACAATACCATATTTCACAGCTTCCTCAGCATTTAAATAGTTATCTCTTTCAGTATCTTTTTCTATTTTCTTTAGATTTTGCTTAGTATTTTTAGATAATATCCTATTCAGTCTCTCCTTCAAATTATTAATTCTATTAGAGGCAATTGTAATATCAGTAGCTTGTCCTTGTGCCCCACCTAAAGGTTGATGTATCATAACATCCGCATTAGGTAGAATAAATCTCTTTCCAACTTTTCCACTTGACAAAAGAAAAGCCCCCATACTAGCCGCAATTCCTATACAAATTGTTGAAACATCACTCTTAACAAAATTCATAGTATCGTAAATTGCTAATCCTGCAGAAACCGAACCACCAGGAGAATTTATATAAAGACAAATATCTTTATTACTACTAGCATCCAAATACAAAAGCTCTGCTATTACACTACTTGCCAAATTAT
This sequence comes from uncultured Bacilli bacterium, assembly GCA_947626595.1. GTDB lineage: Bacteria > Bacillota_I > Bacilli_A > RF39 > UBA660 > CANRGD01. Next base: position 3,936 of record CANQST010000031.1, read on the forward strand.
CGTCAATTTCTCCACTAATAAAAATAATTCTATCTTTTAAAAGCCTAGAATAAATATCATAACTACGTTCTCCATTAAGTTCTTTATCCACAACCACTGGCACTAAGTTCATTTTTCTCACCTATTCATAGTATAGTGTAAAGATAAAAAAATATTCCTACAATAATATGACAAAATATGTTATACTTTAACTATAGTAAAGAGGGTGCTAATTAGTATGATAGAACTAGTTGAAGTAATAATTAATGGTAAAAAATATAAATATAATAAAGATACAAGCTTGCAAGAAATAGCTAAGGAATTTCAACCAAATTATAAATACCCAATTCTTTTAGCAAAAATAAACAACTCCCTAAAAGAATTAACTTCTCTTGTGAAAAAAGATGCCACCATTGAATTTCTAGACTTAACCGATAGAGAAGGTAACAGAACCCATATCAATTGTCTAACTTATATCATGCTTTATGCTGTTAAGAAATTATATGGCCACGATGCTGATATAAGAGTAAGACACTCACTTGACAAAGGTATTTATATTGAAACAACATTTAAACTTACAGAAAATAAAGTAGAACTTATTAAAGACATGATGAAATCTATTATCAAAGCTGATATGCCTATAACTAAAGTAACTATTGAACGTCTAGAAGCAATGAAGTATTTTGAAGCTAACAATGATTTAGCTAAAGCTGGTGTAATGAATTACAACACTGATAATTATATAACCCTATATAGATTAGGAAACCTTTACAATTACTTTTATAGCATGATGCCTCCATCTACAGAACTAGTTAAAGATTTTGATTTAACTTATATTAAAGATAATGGTTTAATACTTAGATTTCCAACTGTCTATATAACTGATAAAATAAAAAAATATGAACATCACCCTAATATGTTTGAAGTTTTTAAAGAATGTAGACAATGGGCTAAAATTATTCATATAGAAAACTCAGTTGATTTAAATAGAGTTGTTTCCCTAGGCAAAATAAATGATTTAATTAAAATAGACGAAACTCTACAAAGCAATAGACTTTTAGAAATAGCCAAAACAATTAGTCAGAAAAAAGATAATATAAAAATAGTCTTAATCGCTGGTCCATCATCCTCAGGAAAAACAACTACTTCAAGAAAACTTTGCCTATTACTACAAAGTTTCGGTTTAAATCCAAAAGTAATATCAATGGATAATTACTTTGTTGAGCGCGCTCAAACACCTAAGGATAAAAATGGCAATTATGATTATGAGTGCCTAGAAGCTATGGATTTAAAACTATTTGACAAGCAAATGGCTTCACTATTAAATGGTGAAGAGGTTATTGTTCCTACATACAATTTCACTTTAGGTAAAAAGGAATTTTTAAACAGAATGCAACTTAATGAAAAAGATATTATTGTCATAGAAGGTATTCATGGCCTTGATACAAAAATTTTAACTAATATTCCTAAAGAGAAAAAATTCAAAATATATATCTCACCTTTAACAGAATTAAATATTGATAATCATAATCGTATCTCTACTACTGATAATAGATTACTTAGAAGAATAATAAGAGATAGTAGAACTAGAGGTTATAGTGTAGAAAAGACCCTTGCTCAATGGCCAAGTGTAAGAAAAGGAGAAGAAACTTATATTTTCCCTTATCAAGACGAAGCTGATGTTATAATTAATTCTGCTACGATTTATGAAATTGGAGTATTAAAAACATATGTTGAACCATTACTGTTCTCAGTACCACCAACTTCACCTTTCTATGAAGAAGCCATGAGATTACTTAGATTTTTAAGATTATTCTTACCAATTCCATCTGATAGTATACCACAAGATGCCATTATAAGAGAATTTATTGGTAATAGCTATTTTCATGATTAATTTACGTAAAGTAAAAAGTTTTAATAGAAATATTAATTAAATTAAAAATATTTGTGATATATTGATATAAAAGGAGGATATATGAACCAAAATAAAAAAAATAACAATTTATTAATACCATTTATTATAGTATTAGTTCTCTTAGTCGCAGCAGTTGCTTACATAAGCGTTGATAAGTTTATTTTACCAAAAGACGAATGCGAAACTAGTTCAGGAGGCGAAGTAGAAGAAGAACCAAAAGCTGAACAACAAAAAGCTGGAGAAGTAAAATGTATGGGAACTTATGAAGGAGAATATAACGGATTGGCTTATATTTATAACTTAAATGACAACGGAACTTTTAGTGCAAGTTATGGGGATGATGCTGGTACTATTGGAGCCTTTGTTATTACTGATAATACTGTAAGTTTTATTGGTAGAAAAGAAACTCATGGTGACGAAAGTGAAGATCCAATTTACTCAACTAAAGATTATGTAATGGCAGAAGATTGTTCATACATCGTTGCTAATGACGGAACAGCAACATTTAGATTAAATAAAGAAAGCTAAAAGAATGTAATCGAGGGACCTAGCAAATAGGTCTCTTTTAGTATAAAAGTTTTTTTACCAGTGCAAAATTGTTGAAAAAACTTTTTTTCTTTTCACTTGACACAACCCTAGGGGGGGGGGGTATAATTTACTTATAAGATAATGAGAAACTGTGGAAAGAAAGTGAAAAACATGAGTAATAATAAAAAAATAGTAGTAGGAGTAGTTATAGGAGCAGTTGCTTCTACAATATTTTCTTTTTGCTTAGCAGAAACTCTAATAGAAAGTAGTAAAGTTAGTTATGTAGATAATTCTAATATAGGGGCAACTAATGTACAGGCTGCCATTGACGGTACTTGTACAAAGTTTAGTAGTGAGTTACAAAACTTTCTTTTAAAGGTATACCCCGTAGGTAGTATTTATATAAGTTATAGTGCCACTAATCCTCAAACATTATTTGGAGGAACGTGGGAAGTCTTTGGAAAAGGGCAAACAATAGTAGGAATAGATACAAGTTCAACCGAATTTAAAACATTAGGTCAAACAGGAGGAGCAAAAAGTATTTCATATACACCAGGTGGAACAATAGGGAGCACAGGCTTAAATATTAATCAAATACCAAGTCATACTCATAGTATACCAGCATTATCAGGCTCAACAAATGAAACTGGTTCTCATGTCCATCAATTTCGATTGTTTCATAACCAAAAAGGCATCAATAATTATTCAGTAGGTCCAGATGCTGCATACCTTGTATGGGATACAAGCGTTAAATGGACAGACACTGTATTAACTGGAATGAATTGGACTTCTCTTTTTAATACTGAGATAGCAGGCTCTCATACCCATACAGTAACTACGACTAAAAATACAACTGGAGCAGCCGGTAAAGGCACAACCAGTGATGGACATACTCACAGTTTCACTGGAACAGCCGCTACCTTAAATAACCTTCAACCATACATAACCGTTTATATGTGGCGAAGAACTAAATAATCTGCCACCTAACTTCCTCATAAAATATGGAATTAACACCTCCATATTTTCTTTTGTAAAAATTTATCTAAAATTGTAGAAAAATGTTATTATTATGTGTTAAAATATTCTTATAAGAATAGAGGTGAGACTAAGTGCCTAATAAATTGTTTCTAATGATACTAGTTATTACCATGACCATTATCATTTTATTTATCTTTTTACACATGATTAGATCTCATAGAAAAAAGTTTTATAAGGATAAAGTAAAAGAATTAGAAGTACAAAGAAACTTAATCGCATCAACCCCTGTTCTAATTGAATTATCTAAGATAGAGCCAATTATTAAGAATGAAAAGATGGAAGAAAAATATAATAAATGGCAAGATAAATTTTCTTACTTAAAAGATAACAGATTAAATATAATTAATGATATGCTTATTGACTTAGACTTCTACGTTGAAAAAAGAGATTATAAATCTTGCGGTTATAGAATTGCTAAGGTAGAAATAGAAATTTATAAAGTAAGAGAAGCCGCTGAACATCTCCTAGAAGAAATTAGAGATGTAACCTTAAGTGAAGAAAAGTATCGAACTATAGTTACTAAGTTAAAATCCAAGTATCGAACATTAAATAAAGAATTCCAAGATCATAGACAATTATACGAAGCTATGCAAGAAGAAATAGAACTTCAACTAGAAAACATTGAAAGACGTTTCTTAGATTTTGAAAAAGTAATGGAGTCTAACGAATATGGAGAAGTAGTTCATATCGTTAAAGCCCTTGATAATATGATTGAACATATGGATATTATCATAAGTGAAGCTCCTGATGTATTACTAATGGCTAACCAAGTTATACCTAATAGAATGGCTGAAGTTGAAAGAACCTATAAAGAAATGGTAGAAAAAGGTTTCCCATTAGAGTACTTAAACATTGAATATAATATCGAAGAGTCTAAAAAGACCATAGGTAAAATCTTAGATAAAGTAAAAGTTTTAGACCTAGAAGGGTGCATGTTCGATTTAAGAACTATGCTTGAATACTATGACTCATTATTCTTAGATTTTGAAAAAGAAAGATTATCTAAAAAAGCCTATGAAGAAGAAAAAGACGATTTCAAAAAGAAACTTGATAAGACTAATCAATTAGTTAAAGACATATATGATCAACTAGACGATATTAAGAATATGTATGATTTAAATGACAAAGACATTACTATAATTGACGAAGTTAATAAAATACTAGTTGTTATCAATGACGATTATAATAAAATGATTGCTAAAGAAGAAAATCATGCTACCCCATTTTCTGCTTTAAATGAAGAAATAGATAATTTAACCACTCGTCTAAAAGATATGGAAGAAGACTTTGATAAAGCTTTGAAATCCTTAGGAAATATGTATGACGACGAAGTAAGAGCAAGAGAACAATTAAATGAAATACAAGATTTACTTAAACAATGTAAAAGCAAAATTCATAGTTATAAGTTACCTGTTATAACCGATAATTACTTTGTTCAATTATCTGAAGCTAATGATGCTATTGGAGATGTTATTAGTGAATTAGAACTTAAACCTATTGTTATTAAAACCCTAAATACAAGAGTAGATACCGCTAGAGACTTAGTCTTAAAACTATTTAATACTACTAATGAAATGATTAAAATGGCTAAATTAGCAGAAATGGCTTTAGTATATGCTAATAGATATAGAATTAATAGAGAAGATATCTCTAAGAGATTAGACGATGCTGAAGTTAAGTTCTTTAAAGGAGACTATAAGGTTGCTTTAGATATAACTATTGAAGCTGCTAGTTTAGTGGATAAAAATATTAAAACAAAATTTGAGGAGTTAGCAAATGAACAATAAAGGATTTGGAAAATTTGAAGTATTAACTATGATAGTTTTATTAATTGTAATTTCAGCAATTCTTTTAGTAATGATATTAAAAGGAGCTAATAATCAAAAACTAAATGTCTTATCAACTAATGCTAGAAACTTTGCTGATAAAGTTATTAGTGATAATAATGGAAGTGGTACTTACTATTTAAAAGATGCTATCGACGAGGGATTATATGATAGTATTAAAAGTCCATTCAGTACTAATGATTGTGATATCTATGAATCAAAAGTTGAATTTAAAGATAACAAAAAATACGTAACTCTAAAATGTGACGAGTATATAATTTATAATGAAGAAGCCAATAGCGATACTTACAAAATATATAAAACTTCTGAGTGGTTAAGTTCTAAAAATAGTGACGATTTCCAAAAAACAGTCGGATATAACTGTGAAAAAGATGGAAAAGAAGTATTGGATAATTATCAAGAAGAAAGACTATTCCTTGATAATATCAATGAATTATATACTAAAGAATATACAACTACTGCTGATGTAGTTGACTGTAAGGTTTTAAGTAAAGAACTTTTCCGTGATTTAACCTTAGTAAGATAGATTTATGAATAGACATAAATCTTTTTCTTTGGTATAATTTTAGGTGGCACGAGGTGGTATAAATGGATAGAGTTATATTAATTAAATATGGTGAACTTACAACTAAAAAAGGTAATAGAAACTTCTTTATTAATTTACTTTATAATAATATAAAGAAAAAGCTTCAAAAGTATGATGTTAATATTTCTAAAGATAGATCTAGAATGTATATTACTTTTAAAAATGAAGAATTAAATGATATAAAGAATATTATTGATAAAATATTTGGTATTCATACCTATCATATTGCTTATATTACAGAAAGCAATGAAGAAAGTATTAAAAATAAAGTCTTAGAAGTTCTAAAGACAAAAACTTTTTCCACATTTAAAGTGGAAACTAAAAGAAGTAATAAATCTTTTCCTATTAACAGTATGGATATGAATAATATCTTAGGAGGTTTAATTTTAAAAAATATTTCTAACGTAAAAGTAGATGTCCATAATCCAGAAGTATTAGTAAAAGTAGAAATAAGAGACGAAAAAACTTTTATTTATCTAAATAGTTATGCTGGTAGTGGTGGCTATCCGGTAGGAAGTCAACCTAAAGCTATGCTTATGTTAAGTGGAGGAATAGACTCTCCTGTTGCGGGTTATCTTGCTATGAAAAGAGGAATTACTTTAGAAGCTGTTTACTTTGAAGCTATACCTCATACAAGTCTAGAAGCAAGAGATAAAGTAATTAAACTTACGAGAAAGTTAAGCATATATACTGATAAAATTAATCTTCATATTGTTAATTTTACTAAAATACAAGAAGCTATTTATAAAAACTGTCGCGAAGACTACTGTATTACTATTATGCGTCGCATGATGTATCGAATAATGGAAAAGCTTCTTAAAATGCATAATGCTTATGCTATCATTAATGGTGAATCCATTGGTCAAGTAGCTTCGCAAACTCTAACTAGTATGTCAGTTATTAACTCAACTACTAATGTTCCTGTTATAAGACCAGTTGCTTGCCTAGATAAACTAGAAATTATGGACATTGCTCGTAAGATAGATACTTATGATATAAGCATTTTACCTTTTGAAGATTGCTGCACTGTCTTTGTCCCAAAACATCCTGTTATTAATCCAAAAATGGAAACAGCAATCAAAGAAGAAAATAAATTTAACTATCAAGAATTGATTGAAGAAGCCGTTAATTCTCTTAATACTATTACTGTTACAAGTGAAGATAAAGCCTTTGAGGATTTGTTATAATTTACCAAGAAAATGATGTATTAAAGCTAAAAAAATTTCACAGTCTAATAATGTAGGAGGTGAAATTATGAAGAAAAATGCTTCTATGAAAGTTAGAGTACCTGGATCTAAACAAATGGTTGAACAAATGAAATACGAAATTGCTAACGAGTTTGGAGTAAACTTAGGTGCTGACTCATCAAGCCGTTCCAATGGTAAAGTTGGCGGTGAAATAACTAAGAGATTAATTGAAAAAGGAATGAGTAGAAGACAAAATAGTACTTCCAACAACTCAAGTAGCCGTTCAAATTCAAAATCAAATTCACGTAGTAATAGAAATAATAAATAGTGAATATATAAAGGACTTAAGTATTTTATACTTGGTCTTTTTCTTTCTTTATTATTGTCTTTTTCTTAAAATTTTGCTATTATAGGGTTATCTTGAAAGAGGAGGATTTAATATATGAAATTATTATCAGTTAATGCAGGAAGTAGTACTCTTAAGTTTAGAATGTATGAAATGCCTGAAGAAAAAGTTATTTGTAAAGGAGCCTTTGATAGAATAGGAATACAAGGGTCTAATTATAGTTTAAAATATGAAGATAAAAAAATAGAAGAAGAAGTAGAATTAAAAGACCATAATGATGCTGTTAAAATTTTACTTGAAGAACTTGTAAAACAAGGAATTATTAATTCCTTAGACGAAATAGAAGCTGTAGGACATAGAGTTGTTCATGGTGGAAGTAAATATGCTAGTAGTGTTTTAATTACTGAGGAAGTTATCAAAGAAATAGAAGAGCTATCTACTTTAGCGCCTCTTCATAACCCAGCTGCTTTAAAAGGAATAAGAGCTTTTAGTGAAAATGTTCCTAATGCTAAGATGGTTGCTTGCTTTGATACTGCTTTCCATCAAACAATGAAAGAAGACGCTTATCTTTACCCTGTTCCATATAAATGGTATGAAGAATATGGTATTCGTAAGTATGGTTTTCATGGTATGAGCCATAAGTTTATTACTGAAAAGCTAAGTGAGATGCTTGATAAAAAAGCTAATTTAATTATTGCTCACATTGGAAGTGGAGCCTCTCTAAGTGCTGTTAAAGAAGGAAAATGTATTGATACAACTATGGGCTTTACTCCAAATGCTGGTGTTATGATGGGAACAAGAAGTGGTGATATTGATTATTCAATGATAGGCTATCTAATGAATAAAGGCTTATCTTATGAAGAAATAGAAAATAGTCTAAATAAAGAAAGTGGCTTACTTGGTATAATTGGTAAGAGTGATTTACGTGATATTGACCTTCTATTTGAACAAAAAGACGAAAAAGCTGTACTTGGAGTTGATATGTATACTAGTAAAATAGCTGAATACATTGCTAAATACTATATCAAATTAGATGGAGAAGTAGATGCTATTTGCTTTACTGCTGGTGTAGGAGAAAATGATGATATTATAAGAAGAGAAGTTATTAAAAAACTTGCACCATTAGGTATTTTCCTAGACGAAGAAGTAAATAAAGAAACTTTAATTAGAAAAGGAAAAGAAGGAATTATATCAACAAATAATTCTAAAGTACCTGTTTATGTTCTTGGAACTGACGAAGAGTTAATGATAGCTCGTGATACTTATTCAATTTGCTTTTAATAAGAATATAAAGAAAAGTTTAAGTAATGCTTAGGCTTTTTTCTATGGACAATTTACTTATAATCTAGTACAATATATGTAGTAAGAAAGAGGGATTTTATGAAAATAATTTCAATTAATGCTGGTAGTAGTTCTTTAAAATTTACTTTATTTGAAATGGACAATGAAGAAGTTATCGCAACAGGTGTCTTTGAACGTATTGGTATAGAAAATAGTAAATATACAATTAAGTATAACGGCGAAAAAATAGAACAAGAAATAGAACTTAAAGACCATACTGATGCAGTTAAAGTACTTCTTGAAAAGTTAATTGATTTATCAATAATTAATTCATTAGAAGAAATAAAAGGTGTAGGACATCGTTTAGTTCATGGTAAAGATAAATATTCAAGTAGTGTGTTAATTACTGACGAAGTAGTACAAGATTTAGAAGCTTTTAAAGAATTTGCTCCTTTACATAATCCTGCTAATGTACTAGGAATAAAGGCTTTTAAAGAAGCCTTAGGAGATGTTCCTATGGTTGGTGTTTTTGATACTGCTTTCCATCAAACAATGTCTGAAGAAGCATATCTTTATGCTGTTCCATATAAGTGGTATAAAGAATATGGCGTACGTAAATATGGTTTCCATGGAACAAGTCATAGATATATGGCCTTAAAAATGAAAGAGATACTTGGTAAAGAGAATTTTAAAATGATATCATGCCATATTGGAAATGGTGGTTCTATATGTGCTATCAAGGATATGAAATGTGTTGATACTTCAATGGGCTTTACTCCTCTTGCCGGTATTATGATGGGAACAAGAAGTGGAGATGTTGATCCATCAATTATTCCTTATGTTATGGAAAAAGAAGGAAAAAATGCTAGTGAAGTAGTAGACGATTTAAACAAAGTAAGTGGTTTACTTGGCTTAAGTGAATATAGTAGTGATATGCGTGATATATTAGGACAAATAGAAGAAAATAATCCTAAAGCTCTTTTAGCAAAAAATAAATATGTACGTCGTGTCGTTGACTACATCGCTCAATACTATGTATTACTTGGAGGCGTTGATGTTATTTGCTTTACTGCTGGTGTAGGTGAAAACAGTGTACCTGTTCGTAGAGAAATTTGTGAAGCTTTAGAAGTTCTAGGAGTAAAAATAGATAATGAATTAAATAATAAGCGTGGACAAGAAGTTAAGTTAAGTACTAATGAGTCAAAAATAGATGTGTATGTTATACCAACTGATGAAGAATTAATGATAGCTCGTGATACCATGAATATAATTCAAAATAGATAGGAAATGAATAATGTATAATAAAATATATGAAAAAATTAAAGAATATAATACTATAGTAGTCGCTAGACACGTTGGCGTAGATCCAGATGCTTTATGTGGACAATTAGCCTTAAGAGACGCAATTAAATTAACTTTTCCTGAAAAAAAAGTCTTAGCTGTTGGAACAGGAAGCGCTAAATTTACATCAATTGGAAAACTAGATAAGCAAGAAGATGTAAGTAATGCCCTATTAATTGTTGTTGATACACCTGATATTAAAAGAGTTGACAGCGTTGACTTTACTCAGTTTTCTTATAAAATAAAAATAGATCACCATCCTTTTGTAGAAAAGTTTTGTGATATTGAACTAATAGAAGATACTGCTTGTTCTGCTTGTGAAATTCTAATGAAATTGCTTTTAGAAATACCTCTAAAATGTGATAAAAATATTGCTTCTAAACTTTACATGGGCCTAGTATCTGACTCTAATAGATTTTTATTTAATAGTTGTACAAGCGAAACTTTTACTTTAGTTGCTAAATATATAGAAAAATACGAGCTAGATTTAAGTAGTATGTATCAAAAGCTATATCTTCGTCCCTTAAATGAAGTAAGACTAGAAGGTTATATTTCTTCTAATATGACTGTTACTAAGAATGGTCTATCTTATATAGAAATAACAGATAAAATAATAAATGAATTTGGCGTTGACAGTGCCGCTGCTGGTAATATGGTTAATAATTTCAACTTTATTAATGAAGTAATTATTTGGACAACTATCACCGAAGATATTAAAAATAATCAAATAAGAGTATCTATCAGATCGCGTGGTCCAGAAATTAATAAATTAGCTGAAAAATATGGTGGTGGAGGCCACAAATTCGCATCAGGAGTTAAACTAAAAACCTTTGAAGAAGCAAGAACCCTAATGAAAGACTTAGATAAACTTTTAGAGGATTATAATAAGGAGGTAGACAATGGTAATTAAAGATGCTAACTTAGAAGTAATTGCTACAAGAAGAAGTCAATACCCTGATAATGGTAAACCAGAATTTTTACTAGTTGGTAGAAGTAATGTTGGCAAAAGTAGTTTCATAAATGCCATCCTAAGTAGAAAGAATTTAGCTCATACTTCAGGACGACCTGGTAAAACTCAAACCCTTAATTTCTATAATATTAATAATGGTGAATTTTTCCTTATAGATGTACCTGGCTATGGTTTTGCCGCTGTTGATAAAAAAACTCAATCTAAATTTGGCATGATGATTGAAGAATATCTTGAAAAACGTCAACAATTAAAAAGAGTTTTCTTACTAGTTGATTTCCGTATGAAACCTACCGAAGACGATTTACTTATGTATAACTTCCTAAAGTATTATAATATCCCTGTTACTGTAGTTGCGACTAAAGCCGATAAAGTAAGTGGAAGTAAAAAAGAAAAAAATCTAAAAGATATGTTAAATACTCTCGACTTAGTAGTAGGAGACGATTTAGTAGTGTTCTCTAGTATAACAAAACTTGGAGTAAAAGAAGTATTAAAGAAAATAGAAGACTTAGTTAGTCCGGAAACTATCTAAGTTTTTTTCATATATTATTCTAGGTGAACATAATGAATATAAAACTACTTAGTAGTGATAACTATACTTTCTTTATAAACAAACTATTTATAAAAGAACAATTACTAGATAAAGAAAGTATAATAGATTACGTAAAAAAAATAATATTAAATAAAAGAAAAGCTTTAAACTTAAGAGGTTTTTATAAAGTAGTTGTTTATTATAATAAAAATATTGGTATTTTTATGGAAACTTTTAAACTAGAAGATAGTTGCTACTTCAATAACTTAGATTTAAAAGTTATTGTTAATACTGATAGTGAAATATACTTTGAAGTAGAAGATTACTTTTTAATTAAAGATTGTAAAGAAATAAGATATTTAAATGGAAAATACTATGTTGAAGTAGATAATTTAACTAAAATAATAAAAATAATTGAATTTGGTCGTTTTATTTACGGACAAGAAGTTAATAATGTATTGGCTAAAAGCATAGTTATATGATAAAATCTTAAGTGGTGGTAGTTTTGAATAATAAAAAGAAGTTTATACTTATAATTGTTTTTATCATTTTAATTGTCTTTCTTCTAATAGGATTTGTAGTTATAAGAGGAAAAATTCAAGAAAATACATTGAAAAATGAAATAAATTCCTTAAAAGAATTAGATATAACTAAAGATAGATATAATAAACCTATTAAAACTAAAGGAAATTATGCTGTCCTAGAAGAAGCTATAAAAGACTATTTAGACGATTATGCTGTTAACTTACAAAGTGTACTAAGTATCTTAAAAGACGACGAATTTACTAATCTCTTACTAGCTGACAATTACTTAGAAGATATAGAATTTAAAGAACAATTTCTTTTCATTGAAAAAACAAGAAAAAGCTTTAATACAAAAATAAATAAGTTAATAGAAAATTGCGATAAAGATAGTATAAAAGATTATATTAAAACAAAAATGAAAAGTAAATATTATATTGCTTTATATGAAGAATTAATGTTAGATAATAATGTAAGTAGTGAAATAATAGAGAGTAAAGAATTGCTTTCTAAAACAAAAGATAGAGTTAATTTGATGCTAGATACTAGTGAAGAAATCTTTAGTTTTTTGAAAAAGCATAAAGACGAATGGGTTGTAGAAAATGGTGAAGTTAAATTTAGAAGCCAAGTTTTACTAAATGAATACAATACTTATCTAGCTAAAGTAAGGCAGGATAAACGCATGAGAAATTATGCGTTTTTTATGTTATTATTAATATGTAAAGAAAAAAAGGTGGTAATATAATG